>DASYRF010000368.1:0-20052 GCA_036004705.1 Myxococcota bacterium | reverse complement strand
GCGGGAGGCGTGGACGCGAGCACGGAGGTGAAGCTCGTGGCGCGGCTGCCGAAGGGGCTCAAGGACGAGGATGTGCCGGGCCGGCGCGTGGATTCGGAATGGAACAGCTGGTACCCGTTGTCGAGCGTAGGGGACTGGCTTTGCAAGAAGGCGATGGTGATCATCGCGACGAACCGGGCGGCGACGGGAGCCGGGAAGGGCGCCGTGTGGATCGGTGAGTTCGCCGTGAAGTCGCCCAAGATCGTCGACCTGCACCTGATGACGTATGCGGCGGAGGAGGCGAAGAGCTGTTCGGCGCGCGTCGCAGAGGCGCTGGCGGCAGGGGCGGCGGCGGACGCGCCGATCGAGTTCTACCACTACGACGCGAAGATCGAGGGCGCGGCGCGGGACGGAGCCAGCAGCACGCTGCCGCTGGGAGACGTGGACGCGAAGGTGTGCAAGCCGGCGCTGGCGCTGGCGGACGGCGCGGTGAAGTCGATCCTCGCGGCGGCGGCCGCGGCGCTGGCGCCGTACTTGAAGGCGCTGTCGGGTGACAAGCTGAAGATCTTCAAGGCGCGCGGACTGCTCGGCTACGTGGTGCGCGGGCCAGGCGGGCGCGTGCTCACGACGCCTGAGGACTTCCGCGACGCGACGGCCTGGTACACGTGCGGGTTGGATTCGACGGGAGCGTGGCCCACCTGGTCGGTGGACGGATGGCGCTTCAAGGGAATGAAGCTGGACGGGAAGTACAGCAAGTCGGGGGTGGGGACGGACTATCCGCGGGGGGTGTTCCCGTGAAGGGCGCGCCCTGCGCTCACGCCTCGGCGGTGGCGGGAGGGAGCGCGAGCGCGTAGTCCATCACGTAGCGGTAGAAGCAATACGCGGCGGCCAGCACCGCGCAGTGAAACGCCTCGTGGTGCCCGAAGACGCCGCCGGCGAGCGCCGGCCACGCGAGCAGCTCGCACAGCGCTCCTGCGGTGTAGAGAAGCGCGGCGCCCACGATCCACGTGGCTGCGCGTCGCGTCTGCGCCAGCACGATCGGCACGAAGGGGATTGCCCCGAGCCAACCCATCGAGAGATAGAGCATGACGTCGAGGAAGTCCGGCGCGATGCCGAACAGCACGGCCTTGAAGACGATGCCACAGATCGCTACGACCCAGACGGCCGCGAGAACGACGGCGCGGCGCCGCCGCTTCGTCAGGTTGCCGACGATCGGCGTGTAGGTTCCCGCGATCAACAAGTAGATCGCGCCGTGGTCGATGCGCTGGAGCACGCGCTTGGCGGCGCCCGGCGGCAGCAAGTGGTAGGTCGCGCTGGCCGCGAACAAGACCACCATGCTGACCCCGAAGACGAGCGCGGTGAGCCGGCGCCAGGAGCTACCCGCGCTTCGCCGCCACAGCGGGACGATCGCCCGCGCCGCGGCCAGCGCTCCCACCGCGTGGGTGCCCGCCGCGATCGGATCGGCGACGCCCAACATCGGGACATATGGACTCAGGCTCAACGCGAGACTCCACCTTGACCGGCACGCGAGAGTACCAGAGCCGCGCGCGGAAGCACCTAGGGTCGATTCCCGTCCTTCTGGCGGAGGGGCGCCGTCACGGCACGGTGCCGAACAGCTTGCTGAGCGCGCCGGTGGTCACGAGCCCGTCGAACCGCTCGAACGTGCCGGCCTCGGCGATCTCGCGCGCCGCCGCCATGAGCGCCGTCCACGCCACGCGCGCGAGCGCAGAGCCCACGCTGACGCGCCGCACGCCGAGTGCGGCGAGGTCCTCCACGCGGAGGCCGGGACCGCTGACGAGCACGTTCACGGGCTTGGGCGCGACGGCCTCCACCATGGTGCGAATCGCGTCGCGGGCGCGGACGCCGGGCGCGTACAGCACGTCGGCGCCGGCTTCGGCGTAGGCACGCAGCCGCCGGAGGGACTCCTCCAGCGGGGACGCATGGCCGGTCAAGAAGCACTCGGCGCGCGCGGTCAGGAGGACGTCGCTCTGCGTGGCATCGATCGCGCTTCGCGCCGCCTGGATCCGCTCGACGGCCTGCCGCAAGTCGTACAAGGGGCGCGCGGGCTCGCCGGTCGCATCCTCGATCGACAGGCCTGCCACGCCGGTCTCCACGCAGAGACGTACGCTCTCGGCCACGCCGTCCGGATCCGGCGCGTAGCCGGACTGGAAGTCGGCGTTCACCGGCAGCGGCGTGGCCGCGACGACGTCGGCGACGTGCGCCAGAACCGCCGCGCGGTCCAGCGCCCAGGGCGCGTCGGGGAGCGCGCGCGAGAAGGCGAAGCCGGCGCTGGACGTCGCCAGAGCCGGGAAGCCGAGCTGCGCCAGGTAGACCGCCGACCCTCGGTCCCACGGATTGGGGATCACGAAGCAGCCGGACTGGTGCAGCTTGCGAAAGGCGGCGCGACGTGTCGCCGGTGCGCTCATCGCGGTGCCGCCGCCGCCGGCGTCGCCGCCGCCGGCCCGTTCAGCGCGTCGAGGTATGCCGCCCCTCGCCGCTCGGCCACGATGTCGAACGCGAGGATCACCACCACGGTCAGCAGCAACCCGAGCGCGATCCCCGACGCGAGCGGCGCCTGCTTCTTCCATAGCGCCAGCACCGCGCTGCTGCCGATCAGGGCGAGCCATGCGAATTCTAGATAGACGAAGTTCCGCTGGACGACCGTCATGCGCGCCCGCTCCGCGGCGTAGAACGCCGCCGGATCGCTCGCAAGCTGCTGCACGAGCTTCGCCACCTGCGGCCCGGTCTTCAGATAGAGCCCGACCCCGACGGCCAGCTCGAACAACCCGCCTACGGCGAGCGTGATCGCGAACGGGCGCAGCCCCCAGCGGGCGGGGAACAGCACCGCCGCCGCTGCCAGCACCGCGAGCCCGACTCCTGCCACCAGCAGGCCTGCTCTCTTCTCGCCGTCGAAATAAGCCGTGAGCGTGTCGTGCACGTTTCCGCCTGGTGAGGCCGAAGTATACGCGCGGCCCGGGCGGGCGGCGCGTCGAAGTAAGGCGATGAATGTTCGCGGTCAGATGCCCGTGGCGCGCACGGCGAGCACTCGCGCGCCGAGCGCGGCGCCGATCCCCGTGAGCATGAGCAGCGGCAGCAGGTGGCCCAGCAGCAGATGCGGCACGTACGCCACCGGGCACCACAGGTCGACGAGCGTCCAGGACAGGGCGCCCGCCGTCACGCCCAACGCCGCGCCGCTCAGCGTTGGATGAAGCGGATCGCTACCCCGCCGCAGCAGCACGCACGCGGCCAGCGGCCAGACGCCCACGGCCAGGCTCAAGGCGAGGCACTTGAGGCCGGGCCGGTCCGGCCAGGGATCCGTCATCCCGGCGAAGCGGGTGCTGAACAGCACCTTCCAGGCGAACAGCACGGCCGGCGCGGCGATGGTGGTGGCCGCGAGCACGGCGCGCGGGCGCCCCAGCATCGAGCCGCCGCGCCCCAGCGCGGTCCACGCGGCGGCCAGCGCCACCAAGACGGCGCCAAGCGAGGTACCGGCGATCAGCAGCTCGGGCCGTGGGGCGGCACGTAGTCCGCCCAGCGCGACGAACAGGCCGACGGCAATTGCCGTCGCGGCCGCGACCGCCAGCGTCTCGATCCGGCGCATCGCCATCCTGTCCGGCGCGGGGGTAGCGCGGGCGCCCTGCAGCACGCGAGCCTTCAGCTCGTGCGAAAGCATCAGGCCAGACCCCCCGGCTCCCCTTCAAGCTCGCCCCCGAGCACGGTTCGCAGTGCCTCGTAGGCACGGTGGGCCCGGAGCTTCACCGCGGTGACGGTCGTCCCGAGGACGGCGGCGGCCTCGCGCAGCGAGAGCCCGTCGTGCTTGAGCAGCTCGAACGCGACACGCTGCGCCTCCGGAAGGCTGCTCAGGGCACCCTCCAGGCGTGCGGCCAGCTCGCGCGCCTCGATCACGAGGTCGGCCGCCGGCTCGGCCGACCTCGCGGTGCCGGCGCCGGCCGCGCCGCACTCGGCCTCCGCCACCAGGGCGGGCGTCCGGCGGCCGTGACGTACGGCGTCGATCATCAGGCGTCGCGCGATGGCAAAGGCCCAGGGGAGCACGGGCGCCCCGCGCAGAAACCGCCCGCGGGCCCGATGCATCGCCATGAAGGTGTGCTGCACCAGGTCTTCGGCCTGCGGCCGATCGCGCGTCTGTCGCTGCAGGTAAGCGAAGAGCCGCGGCGCCAGTGCGTCGTACAGGTCGCCAAACGCGGCGTCTTCTCCGTTCGCGTATCGTTCCATCGCCTCATCCGCCGCCACCGACGATCGCTGGCCCGCCCCCATCAGGGGATCAAACCACGTTCTCGTACGATAAGGCAGCGGCCCCTTCGGTGCTGCCTGGAGCCATACGCTGAGGGAGCGCTGAGGTTTCGCGCGAACGAGCGTCACCTCTGGAAACCCGGGTCGCATGCGTACGTATCGTTGGAAGGACCTACGAACGCGGGCACGTCGAGCACGCACGCGCGGCGGGTGGGCCCTCGCGAAGGAGGGGACATGACGAGCACTTACAGGTCGTTCGTGGCGGCGCTCGCCGTCGCGGGTGTTTCGGGGGCCGGGTGCGCGACGGCCCGAGACGATCTCTGCGGGTCGCACGCCACGTCCTTCGACGGCATGTGCAAGGGGCACCTTCACGGCGTCACGCTCGTAGACGCCGGCGTCAACAGCGTGGACCCGGACGCGCTGACGCCAGTGCCGCGCTGGCTGGTGACGGCCGCGGGAGCAGGCGAGTGGGTACTGGAGATCACCAGCGACCCGCCGGTGCGGCTGACGGCGATGGCCGACCGCCGGCGACTGGCCAGCGGCGCTGCGCCGCTGGTCGTGCGCGTGTGCCTAGGCAGCGGGCCCTGCAGCGCGGACGCGACGCGTCTGGGCAACGGCTTCGATCTGGTGGTGATGTCCGCTGCCAGCGCAAAGTCGCTGGGCCGGGTGACGCTGCGGTGGTCGCGTTCCGCCGCCGCCGGCGCCGCTGCAGAGACGGTGTCGGCGAGGTGATCCATTCGCCGGCCCTCCGCCCTGCCGCGTAGTCGCGGTCTGGCAGCGGACTCACGAGCCGCGTAGCCGCTCGTTCACGAACGCCCGCAGCGCGTTGGCGTCAAACGGCTTGTCCATGCGCACGTTCGGGACCGCGTCGAGGAACGCGCGCGCCGCGGTGGTGAACGCGCCGCCAGTGAGGAAGACCATCCGCGCGGCCTGCTCGGGCGCGGCCGCGCTCAGGGCGGCGTGCAAGTCCATCCCGGTCATGATCGGCATCATCAGATCACACAGGATCAGGTCCCACCGCTCGCCCGCCTCGATCGCCGCGAGCGCCTCCTGCGCGCGCGTCGCGGCGCGTACTTCGTGCTCGCGGCCGAGGATGCGGCGCACCGCCGAGCCGATCAGCTCCTCGTCGTCCACCACCAGCACGCGCCCGCGCCGCGGTGCCGCTGCCGCTGTCGCGGTCGCCGACGGCGCGGCCGCCTCTGGGGAGGAGGCTGCCAGCGGCAGCGCCACGCGGAACGTCGTCCCTTCGCCGAGACGGCTCCGCACGGTGATCTCCCCGCCGAGGCCGCTGACGAGGCGCTGGCAGATCGAGAGCCCGAGCCCGGTGCCGGCGCCGACCGCCTTGGTGGAGAAGAACGGCGTGAACAGGCGGGCAAGAACCTCGGGCGGCATCCCCGGCCCGGTGTCTTCCACCTCCACCACGACGCGCCCGCCGGCGTCTTCCGACGTGTGCGTGCGCAAGCGGATCTGGTTCAAGTCCGCCTTGCCCGCGGGAAAGGACTGCGCGGCGTTGACGATCAGGTTCAGGAAGACCTGCCCGAGCCTCGACGCGTTCGCGTCCACGCTGGGCACCTCGCCGTAGGCCTTCACGACTTGAGCGCGGTGACGCACCTCGTTCCAGGCCATGCGCAGCGCCGAGTCGAGCACGGCGTGCACGTCCACCGGTCCGCGCCGATCCTCCTCGCCGCGGGAGAAGATCTTCAGGTCGCGCACGATCAGGCGCACCCGTTCGGCCGCCTCGGCGGCGTCGGTGAGCTCCGCCTCCAGCTCGCCGAACGCGCCGCCGAGATCCGGACGGCGATTGAGCGCGCGTACCTCCTCGACTGCCAGGCCCAGGTTCGCGATCACCGAGGCGAGCGGGTTGTTGATCTCGTGCGCCACGCCGGCGGCGAGCGTTCCCACCGAGGCCATCCGGTCGGCGACCAGCAGCTGCGCCTGCGCCGCGCGCTCTGCCGTCACGTCGCGCCACACCGCCACCGCGCCGCGCGGCGCGCCGGCCTCGTCGCGAAGTGGCCGCGCGTTGACGCTCAGCCGTACCTCGCGCCGCGCCGTGGGCGGGCGCATCAAGAGCTCCTGCGCATCGATCGACTCGCCCCGAAGCGCGCGCGCGAGCGGCGCCTGGTCGGGCGGAACCTTCGAGTTGCCGTCGGGCGCGTAGATCGGCCATACCTCGGGGTGCAGGTACGGCGCGACGTCGCGCGGCCCTTCGGCGAGCAGGGCGTCGGCGGCCGCGTTCCACAGAATGAGCCGGCCCGTTCCGTCCACGACCACGACGCCGTCCGCCATGCTCTCCAGGACGGAGCGAAGGACGGTCGCCTTCTCCTGCGCCTCCCGCTCGGCTCCCTCGGCGGCGGCGAACGCGCGCGCCAGCACGATCGCCTGCCCCAGCTGATTCGCCACCGTACGGGCGAAGGTCGCCCACTCGCCGCGTTCGAGCTGCCCACCCCGTGCGCCCATCAAGAGCACGCCGAGCCGCTCGCCGCGATACAAGATCGGGACCAGCATGGCCGAGGCGAAGCCCGCGTCGCGGAGCAACGCGCGCGCGGCGGCCTCGTCCTTCTGCGCCGACGGCAGCAGCGTCACGTCGCCTCGCTCCAGCGCGGCGTCGAGGAGCGCGCCGTGGCCGAAGAGGTTGCCGAGCCGCGCGGTCTCGTCGGCATGGTAGCCGGCCGTCGCCCGCACCTCGAACGCGCCGCCCGGCGCGCGCACGTAGAGCACGCCCAGCGACAGCCCGCCCGCGTCGAGGCAAGCGGCGAGCACCTCGGCGAGCGCGGCGTCGATGTCGCCGCCGTGCGCGAGCGCGCCCGAGATCCCGCTGAGCACCGACAGCTCGGCGGACTGCAGCGACGAGCGCTGCGCCAGCCCCGCGTTCACCGCCACCTGCCGCTCCAGCTGCCGGATGACGCGATGGAGGTGCGTCGCCGCCACCGACTCGCCGGGCTGCGCGGGCGGCGGGGACGTCTTTCCTTGCAGCGCCTCGTCGAGCGCGTCCAGCACCGCGCCGAAGCTCGGGGAACGTAGAGTAAGCGCGTTCGCCCCGCTCTGCACGGAGAGCTGCCGGTCGGCCTCCTCGGAGTAGTGCGACGACATGAGCACGACCGGAAGCGCCGCGAGCCCGGGCTCGGCGCGGATCGCGCGGCAGAGGTCGAACCCGTCCATCCCCGGCATGAGCACGTCGCTGAGCACCGCGTCAGGGGCGCCCGCGCGCAGCGCGTCAAGCGCCGCGGCGCCGTCCGCCGCCTCGGCCACCTCGTAACCTAGCCCGACGAGGTGCACGCGCAAGAGCTTCCGCTGCAGCGGCTCGTCGTCCACGATGAGCACGCGCCGCCCGGTGCCGGTGTGCGCCTTCTGGGCCGCGTGGAGCGGCAGGTAGGCGTGCAGCGCTTGCAGCAGACGCGCCGGCTCCACCGGCTTGAGAACCACGTCGGTGAAGCCGGCCCACACGAGACGTCCGGCGTCCTCGTCCGCCGCGGAGAAAGCGGTGAACGCGAGGATCGGCAACTCTCCCCAACCGCTCAGTGCGCGGAGGCGGTGGGCGACCTCGAAGCCGCTCAGGTCGGGAAGCACGACGTCGAGGAGCACGAGGTCGGGCGTGGCGTGCTCGGCGGCGGCCAGCGCCGCGGCCCCGTCGGCGGCCTCGGCCACCTCGTATCCTTCGCCGACGAGCGTGGCCCGCACGAGCTTCCGCGTGGTCGCGTTGTCGTCCACGACCAGGACCACTGGGCGGGTCAAGGTTTCACCAGCGCCCGCTCGAGCGGCGCCCCGCCCGCGCGCCTCGCTCGACGTGCACGCGCATGACCTCGAAACGCGTGCGGCCTGCGCCTGGCTCGCGGACCGTCATCGTTGCGCCAGTAGATAGGCCGCCACCAGGGCGGTCAGTGTTTGCGTGTCGATGGGCTTGGTGACGTAGCCGTCGCAACCCGCCGCCCGCGCCTTCTCGTCATCGCCCTTCATCGCGTACGCCGTTACCGCGAGGATGATCACGTCGCGCGTGGCCGGATCCGCCTTCAGGCGCCGCGTCAGATCGAGCCCGTCCATTCCGGGAAGCTGTAGGTCCATGAGGATGAGGCGCGGACGGAACGAAGCCAGCACTCGCAGCGCCTCCTCGGCGTCCTCGGCGGTGCGGACCTCGAAGCCCTCCAGCTGCAGTGTCAGGCGCAGGAGCTTCAGGTTCGCGGGGTTGTCGTCCACGACCAAGAGCGGCTCACCCGGCATCGCGCTGCTCCCCCGCCGCCGGCGGCGGCATGCGCGGGAAGACGGCGGAGAACGTGCTGCCCTGGCCGGGGACGCTCTGCACGTGCACGCGGCCGCCGTGCGCCTCGACGATCCGTTTCGTCAGGGCGAGCCCCAGCCCGGTGCCCTGGTACTTCTTCGCCGCGCTCGCGTCGAGCTGCTGGAACTCCACGAACAGCTTTCCGAAGTCATCGGGCGCGATGCCGATGCCGGTGTCCTCGACCGCCAGTCGGAAGAGGTCAGGCCCCTCGGCGTTGACGATGATCGCGACCGTCCCGCCGTCCGGAGTGAACTTGATGGCGTTCGAGAGGTAGTTGTAGAGGACCTGCTTCACGCGGGCTGGGTCCACGACCACGGTCGCGACCTCGGGGTCGAGGCGCGTTTCCAGACGCAGCCGCTTACCGGCGGCGAGACCCCGCAGGACGTCGCGCACCTCGCCGACCAGCTTCGCGACGACGATCTCCTCGGGCCGGAAGTCCATCTTGCCCGACTCCACCTTGGCGAGGTCGAGAACGTCGTTGATGAGCTGCAGCAGGTGCCGCGAGCTGGTGAGGATGTCACCGAGGTACTCGTGGTGCTGCTCGGACACCGGGCCGACCTTGCCGCGGTGCATGAGGTCCGCGAAGCCGATGATCGCGTTCAGCGGCGTACGCAGCTCGTGCGACATGTTCGCCAGGAACTCGCTCTTCAGGCGGCTCGCCTCCTGCATCCTCCGCTCGAGCCGCTTGCGCTCGGTGATGTCGCGGATCGCGCCCGACACGAGCACGCCGTCCTCGGTCGCCAGCGGGCTCAGGCTGATCTCGATGGGGAACTCAGTTCCGTCCTTGCGCAGCCCGTACAGCTCCAGGCCCGAGCCCATCGCGCGCACGCGCGGCTCGATGAAGTAGCCCGTGCGGTGCTGCGGGTGCGTGCGCCGGAACCGCTCCGGGACGAGGAGCTCGACCCACTGCCCGACCAGCTCCTCGCGCGGATAGCCGAACAGCTTCTCGGTCTGCGCGTTCACCAGCATGATGCGGCCGTCCTTGTCGACGATGACCATCGCGTCGGGCGCCGACTCGAGCAGGCCGCGGAACTTGTCCTCGGCCTTCCTTCGCTGGCCGATGTCGCGGATGGTGCTGGAGACGAGGATCTCGTCCTCGATCTGCAGGGGGCTCAGGCTGATCTCGACAGGGAACTCCGAGCCGTCCTTGCGCAGCCCGTACAGATCGAGGCTCGCGCCCATGGCGCGCGTGCGCGGTTCGGCGAAGAAGCCCGCCCGATGGTGCGGATGCTTCGAGCGGAAGCGCTCCGGGACGAGCTTCTCCACCGGCCGCCCGAGGAGCTCGGTGCGCGCCCAGCCGAAGAGCTTCTCGGTCTGGGCGTTCACGAGGTGGATGTTTCCGTAGCGGTTCACGATGACGACGGCGTCGGGCGCAGCTTCGAGGAGGTTGCGGAACTTGTTCTCGGCGCGCGTGCGCTCGGTGGCGTCGCGGATGGCCGCCGTCACAAGCAGGCCGTCGGGCGTGCGCAACGGAGCGAGCGAGATCTCCGCGGGGAACTCGCTGCCGTTCTTGCGGACGGCGTGGAGGCTCACGCCCGCCCCCATCGGCCGCGCGTGGGGGTCGGCAAAGTAGCCGCCGCGGAGCGCCGGGTGTTTGCTGCGGTAGCGCGGCGGGACGAGGATCTCCACCGACTGCCCGAGAAGCTCGGCGCGCGCCCAGCCGAAGAGCTTCTCGGTCTGGCCGTTGACGAGCTGGATGCGTCCGTCCTGGCCGACGATGACCATCGCGTCGGGCGCGGCCTCGAGCAGGCCGCGGAACTTGGCCTCGGTGGCCTGCTCGTCGCGCAAGCGCGCGAGCACGGTCACGTCCTTCTTGCTGACGGCGATGAACGGCTCCTGGCCCGGCATGTCGACGCGCCGCTTGGAGACCGCGACCCGGAGGAGCGTGCCGTCCTTGCGGCGGCGGATCGCCTCGAAGAGCGCCTCGCCGTTCGCGACGGCGGTGGCCAGCGCGGCCTGCGCCTCGACGCGCCCGTCCTCCGGCACGATCAGCTCGTCGAGGAGGTGGCCGATCGCCTCCGCCGCGCTGTACCCGAAGATCGCCTGCGCGCCCCGGTTCCAGGCGCTGATACGTCCTTCGAACGAGAGCGCGATGAGCGCGTCGGGCGACTCGTCGACGAGCAGCTCGGAGAACGTCCGGCTGTGCGGCTTCAGTGGGTCCGCCACCCCCCTCCTCTCTCGGGAATCATGCGCCCTAGGGAGCCTTGAAGGATATCGGACGCGGCGCGCCGGACTTTAGGGGTCAGGCGCCGTCGTTCCGGCCGCGCCGGGGTCGAGGCGCCTGGCGTTCGAGAGGGTGAAGGCGACGGTGCGCACGCGCTGAACGAGCCGGCGCTCGTACTGGTGCTTGCCCACCGTCAGGGTGTCTCGATCGAGCCGAACGTGGCGGCGCTTGGCACGCGAGCGGATGAGCGGGATCAGCGCCAGAGGGGCGGTGAAGATCATCGAGGTCAACAGGATCGTCGCGAGCCCCTCCAGGGGTGACAGCCGCGTGCCGCGGTAACGGAACTCCAGCACCGGCACGGCGTCGTCGCGTGTCCACTCGACCTTGCTGTCGAACGGTTTCCTCATCATGGCGCGGGGACGGCGGGGCGCGGCGCCGGTTCCGCGCCGGGGCGCTCCGCCGCGGTCGCGAGCAGGTAGGGGACGCGGCGCGCGCGCCGCGCTTGCTCGAAGGCGTAGGCCAGATTCAGCAGGCGCGCCTCGGCGCGCGCGCGCCCGAAGAAGAGGAGCCCTATCGGAAGGCCGTACGCCCAGCCTGCCGGGACGGTCACGCTCGGATAGCCGGCCACGGCGGCGGCCCCCATGGCGCCGCCGGTCCAGTGGTCGCCGTTGACGAGGTCGATCGGTGAGGGCGGCGCCTGGGTCGGGGCCACGAGCGCGTCGAGGCGGTACTTGTCCATCGTCGCGTCGATGCCGCCCTTGCGCGCCAGCGCCAGGGCAGACGCGCGGGCCTTGTCGTAACGCGCACGCGAAGGGGGCTTCGCCGTCAGGATGTCCTGCCCGAAGTGCACGAGCTCGCGGTCGGCGTTCTTCTCGTTGAACGCGACGATGTCGGCGATCGTGCGCACCGGCGCGCCCGCCCAGGCGAGGTAGGCGGGCAGGTCGACGTTGATCTCGTAGAGCAAGACGTCGAACTCAGCGTCGTCCCACTTGCCGGCGGTGGCGATCTCCGCCGGGTCGACAATCTCTGCACCGCGCTCCTTCATCAGGGCGATCGCGGTCTCGAGCACGGCGTCCGCTTCACGGCTGTAGCCCGTGTACCCTTTACGCGGGACCCCGAGGCGCGCGCCCTTCAGCGCGCCGGCGTCGAGGGCGTACGTCTCGCCGGCGAGCACGCCGAGCAGCGCGGCGGCGTCGGCCACGGTGCGCGCCAGGGGCCCGGCGGCATCTTGGCTGTGCGCGATGGGAACGATGCCCGACTGGCTCACGAGCCCCACGGTGGGCTTCACGCCCACGAGCGCGCAAGCGGCGGCCGGCGAGGTGATGGAGCCGTCCGTCTCGGTGCCGACGGCGGCCGCGCACAGGTTCGCCGCCACGGCGACCGCCGAGCCGGAGCTCGACCCCGAAGGCGTGCGGTCGAGCGCGTACGGGTTGCGGCACTGCCCGCCACGCGCGCTCCACCCGCTCGTCGACTGGCGGTCGCGGAAGTTCGCCCACTCGCTCATGTTGGCCTTGCCGAGCAGCACGGCGCCGGCGGCGCGCAGGCGGGCGACGAGCTCGGCGTCGCGGGGCGGGATCGAGCCCTCCAGCGCGAGCGAGCCCGCCGTGGTGGTGGTCCGGTCCGCCGTGGCGACGTTGTCCTTCAGAAGGATCGGCAGTCCGTGCAGCGGGCCGCGCGGGGGCTCGCGGTCGCGCGCGTCCGCCTGGGCAGGCGCGTCTGGATCGATCTCGATGATCGCGCGGAGCGTGGGGTCGAGCGCCCGGATCCGCGCGAGGTACTGGTCCACCAGCTCGCGCGAGCGCCGGCGTCGCAGGCCGGCGAAAGTCGCTTCTTCCAGGTCGAACGGCGCGCTCGCCGCGCCGAGAGGGGAGGCGGCCGCGCCTGCCGCCGCCCCCGCGAGCGCGACGCCGAGGAATCCGCGTCGGGTCAGCACGGAGCCATGGTACCGCGAAGTGTCTACGGGCGGTCGTCGGAGTCGGCGCCCGGCGGGGCGGACCAGCGCTTCTCGATCCAGGCGGTGACCTCCGGGCCGACCACGCGCGCGGACTCGCCGCGCAACAGGTCGGTGCCGTGGCCGGACGTACCGCGGACGATCAGCAGGCGGTGCGACCCCGCCGAGCGCGCGGCCAGGGCGCGCGCCGTCGCCTCGGCGCCAGGGTCGCGCTCGCCCGCCACGAGGAGCACGCCGCGCGGCGCCAGGTCGGCGATCTCCTCGCCGACCTTGGCCAGGCGGGTGCCGGGCGAGAGCGCCACCGCGGCCTGAACTCCCCACTCCGTACCGCTCGCCACCCACGCCAGGTTGGCGCCGAGCCCGGCGCCCACCACCGCGAGCCGCGCCGCGTCGGCGTCGGGCCACGCGCGCAGCCAGTCGAGCGCGGCCCACACGTCGACCGGCATGGCCGCGACGGCGACGGGCCCGATGGTGTCGAGCGTCACGCGCGCGCCGTCAGCGCGGCGCGTGCTGCCGCCGTGGGCGCGCAGGTCGAGCGCCAGCACCGCCCAGCCACGTGCCTCGAACAGCGGCCACACCTCGTCCCACTGCGTGAGGTCGCCGGCGAGATCGTGCAGCAGCAGCAGCGCGGGGAAGGGCGGGACGCGGCCGGCCGGCGTCCGCCACTCGGCGTGCAGCACCATCCCGTCCTTCGACGTCAGGGTCACCGGGGCGCCCGGTGGAAGCAGGCGCTTCTTCGCCGGCAGCGACGCCGCCGGCGCCGTGGGGCGCGCCGCGCAGCCGGCAACGGCCGCCGTCTGAACGAGCGTAAACATGAAAACGCCAAGGCGGCGATGGGCGGCGCGGTGGACGGTTTCTCTCAACGGGACGTACCGAGCCATTATAATGGGCGCACCCTTGATGGAATCCCAGGTCTTCGGGAAGTTCCACCTCCTGGCCCATCTGGCCCACGGGGGTATCTCCGACATCTACAAGGTCAAGACGACCGGCGTGGCCGGCTTCGAGAAGGTGCAGGTTCTCAAGCGCATCCGCTCGGAACTGTCGAGCGACCAGCGTTTCATCTCCGCGTTTGCGCGCGAGGCCCAGGTGGCCGTCTCGCTGAACCACCGCAACATCGTGCAAGTCTACGAGTTCGGGCGCGTGGGGCCCGACTATTTCCTGGCGATGGAGTACGTGGAGGGCGTCGACCTCGGGCGCCTCATGGCGATGCGCGCGCGCGGCAGCGGCCCGGTGCCCCTGGGCCTCGCGCTCCACCTCGCCGCCGAGGTCGCCGCCGGCCTCGACTACGCCCACTCCAAGAGCGACTACGGCGGCGGCGCGCTCGGGGTGGTGCACGGCGACCTCGCCCCCAACCACGTGCTGCTCTCGTACGACGGCTCCGTGAAGATCCTCGACTTCGGCATCGCCCGCGCCGCGCTCGAGCGCGCGGTGGCGCTCGGCGGCGTCCCGATGGGACGGCCCGGCTACATGGCGCCCGAGCAGACGCGGGGCGAGCCGGTCACGCCGCGCTCCGACATCTACGTCATCGGCGTGCTGCTGTACGAGCTGCTGGTGGGGCGCTCGCCCTTTCCTGGCGAGACGCCCGACGAGGTACTGCAGTCGGCGTCCGAAGGGCTCGTCGTCCCGGCGTCGGACCCGCGCCCCGACTTGCCGCCGGCGGCGCTCCAGCTGCTCGAGCGCGCCCTGGGGGCCGACCCCGAGGACCGGTACGTGCACGCGCGCGACCTGGTGCGCGACGTCCTGCAGATTCAGCGGGCCGCCAGCGAGATCCACAACACGCGCACGGTGCGCGATTTCCTGGTGGGCTACGTGGGGGACTCCGGGCAGAAGATTCCGCCCGACCTCCAGCCGGGCGGCTGGTTCGGCGCGTCCATCGTTCCCGCACCAGCCGGTGGCGTCGTCGCTGCCGCCGGAACGAGCCCCACGATCGTTCCTTCGCCGGACGGCACGTTCACCAGCCCGCAGATTCGCATGGGCGACGACGACGACTCGCAATCGACCACCGACAATCTGCGGCTGGAGCGGCGCGCCGCGTCGACGCGCCCGGGCGCCGCCCCGCCGCCGGGTGCCGACACCGCGCAGGCCGTCGCCGCCAAGTCGCGTCACAGCACCGCGCGCGCCGCCTCGGGCGCAGCCGCGGCGGCCGCCGTCGCGCTCGACGAGGACGACGCTGACGACACTTCCAGGCAAAGGCCGCTGAGCCGCGTGTCGGACGCGGGCGCGCGTGCGGGCAGGCACGGCCCCTCCGCCGGCGTGGTAGCCGCCGCCGGTCCGGAGGCCGTCCCCGGCGCCGGGGTTCCGGCCGGGGCGCAGACCGCACGTGCCGCCGTCCCGGTGGAAAACATCCGCACGACGCGGCCGTTCCCCATGCCCGCGGCGGCGCGAGTCGCGCCCGCGGCGTCGGCGCCCTCGGAGCGCAAGCCGATCGTCGTCGTGCACGTCGAGCCTACCGGCGTGGACGACGTCGCGTCGCTGTTGCCCACGGGTCCCACCGTCGCCGACGTACGCGCGGACCTGCGTACGCTGCTCGAGGGCATGGCCTACCGCGCCGGCGGGGTCGTCGCCGCGCAGTCCGACGTCGGCCTCACCGTCACGTTCGGGCTGCCCGTCGCCAGCGAGGACGACCACGAAGTGGCGGTGCGCTTCGCGCTGGACGCGCTGGAGGCCTGTCACGGCACTGCGCGCGACCTCCTGTCACGTGCCGGCATGTCGCTCGACGGCAGCACGCCGCCCCTGACGCTGCACGCCGGCGTGCGTGCCGGCACCGCCCGCCTGCGCGGCGGAGCGGGCGAGGCGATGACCTTCTCCGTGCTCGGCGACGCTGCCGAGGTGGCCGAGGGCCTTTGCCGCCTCGCCGCGCCCGGCACCATCCTCGTGGCGGGGCCCACGGTGGCGATGACGCGCAAGGGCTACTCGTACCGAGAGGGGCCGGCGGTGCCCTCGCGCGGCGGCGCCGCCGCCCGCGCACATTTTCTTCTCGGCGCACGCTCGCAGGCGGAGCGGCGCCGTGGCCTGCGCGCCGGCGGACGCATGATGGTGGGCCGCGACCTCGACCTCGCCCGCGTCGTCGCCGCCTACCATGAGGCGGTCGCCGCCGTCCGGCCGCGCGGGTTGCTCGTGACGGGCGCCGCCGGAATCGGCAAGTCGCGGCTCGTGCTCGAGTTCGCCGAGCAGATCGCCGGCGAGGCGACGGTGCTGCAGGGCGTCTGCCGCTTTTTCTCGTCGGGCAGCCCCTACGCCGTTTGGGTGGATCTGCTGCGCGACCACCTTGGCATCGGCGCGGGCGACGATCCGCTGCGCGTGCGCATGCGCCTGGAGAAGTGGCTGCGCGACCTTCTGCCGGACCGCGCCGAGGTCGACTTCGTACGAACGGCGCTGCTCGACTTCCTGGCGCCGAGCCGTCGCATGGTGGCGGCCACCACCCATCCCGGCGAGGGCGACACGGAGGATCGGCAGCGAACCGCTTTTCGCGCCGTGCTGCGCGTGCTCGCGGCTCTGGGCGAGCGGCGCCCCATCGTGGTGCTGGCCGAGGACGTGCAATGGGTCGACGCCACCTCGGAGCAGCTCCTGCGCCAGCTCCTGGAGCGCCACCCCGGCCCGCTGCTCCTGCTGGCGACCTGCCGTCCCGCCGACGTGCCGCGCGCGCTCGCCGAGATTCCCGCCCTCGAGCTGGGGCCGCTCGACGAAGGCGCGCAGCGGCAGATGCTCGTGGATCTCCTCGGGGCGTCGCGCTCAGCCGGCGCGCTGGCGGAGGAGGTCATGCGAAAGGCGGGGGGCAGCCCGTTCTTCCTGTGCGAGCTCGCCGAGGCGCTGCGCGACGCCTGGAGCGCCGCGGGCGAGGGGGGGAGGGCGGCGCCGCCGCTCGTGACGGTTCCCGTGACGGTACGAGGCGCGGTGGTGTCGCGCGTCGACCGCCTGACCCCGGCCGCCAAGCGCGTTCTGCAGCGCGCCGCCGTCGTTGGCCAGGCCGCGCCTGCTTCGCTGCTGGAAGCGCTGGGTGGCAGCGATCAGGGTACCGAGGAGGCGCTCCGCGAAGTCGTCAGCCGTGGGCTGTTGCTGCGCGAAGCGTCGCAGGCGGGCGAGGCCAGCTACGCCTTCCACCAATCCATCGTACAGGAGGTCGTCTACGATTCGCTCGGCGACCGCGAGCGCCGCGCGCTCCATCACGACGTGGGTGAGCGCCTCGCCGCGGTGCTCGGCGGCGGAGACGCCGACGCCGCCGCCGCGGTCGCGCGTCACTTCGAGCGCGCCGGCGCCGGTGCGCGCGCCGGCCAGTTCTACCTCAAGGCCGCGGCGGCGGCCGCCGCCGTCTACGCCAACGCCGAGGCGCTCGCCTTCTACGACCGTGCGTATCGTGAGCTGGCCGCCGACCCCGCGCTGGAGATGGAGATCCTTGCCGGCAAGGAGCGCATCCACGCTTTCATGGGGCTGGCCGACGAAGAGGCCCGCGAGCTCGACGCGATCGAGCGCATCGCCCGCGCCCGCCAGCACCTCGGCTGGCTGGCGGAGGTGCTGGTTCGCCGTTCCGAGATGCTGCGCACACGGGGCGAGATCGACGGCGCGCGCCGCGCCGCCATGGAGGCCGTCGAGGCGGCCGTGCGTACCGACGACCCGGTCGTGCAAGGGCGCGCCGAGAAGGAGATGGGCGAGATCTACTCCTTTGCCGGCGACATCGAGGGGGCGCTAGAGCGCTACCGCAAGGCGCTGCGCTGGTTCGAAGCCGCGGGCGTGGGCGCGCAGCTCTGGCGCGTGCGCCAGGCCATGGGCACCGCGCACCTCATGTCGGCGCGCTACGCCGACGCCGAAGTGGAGTTCCAGCGCGCCCTCGACGAGGCGTCGCGCGTGGGGGACGACTTCGGCGTGGCCAGCGCGGTGCAGGCGCTGGGTGCGTCCTCCTACTGCATGGCCGATTGGGAGACCTGCTTGCAGCGCTTCGGCGAGGCGCTGGAGATGGGCCGGCGCCTCGGCAACCGCCGCAGCGAGGGCGTGAACCTCTCCAACATCGGCCTGGTGCACGCGGAGCTCGGCCTGTACGACGGTGCGCATGCGCTGTTGCAGCAGGCGCGCGCCATCTACGAGGAGGTGGGGGGCGGCGCCAACGTCGTCGACACCGCCATCTGGCAGGGCCTGGTGGAGCGCCGGCGCGGCGATCGCACCTCGGCGCGCCGCTTCCTGAACCTCGCGCTCGACACCGCCGAGCAGCTCGGCCACGTCTACTGGACGGTGATGGCGCGCCTCGGCCTGGCGCTCCACCACGTCGAGGGTCCGGCGCCGGCGGACTGGGAGAAGGCGCTCAAGGTCGCGGACGAAGCGGTCGCCCAGGCGCGCGAAGCCACGCTGGTGCACGGCGTGATCCAGGGGCAGAGTCGCGCCGGCTGGGCGCTGTGGCGGCTCGGCCGGCTGGACGAGGCGCGCCAGCGTTCGGAGGACGCGGCGCACACCCTGCAGGAGCAGCGCATCGTCGAATGCTCGGAGGAGGAAGTGTACTTCACGCATCATCGCGTGCTGGCGGCGCTGGGCGAGTCACACGCGGAGGAGGCGGCGCGCTATCTGGAGCTGGCGGCGCGCGGACTCCAAGAAAAGGCGGCGCGCATCAAGGACCCGGCGCGGCGGACGTCGTTTCTGGGCGTGCCGTTGCACCGGGAGATCTTAGCCCTGGCGGGCGGGGCGACGGGCCCGACGTCCGCGGGCGAGGAGACGCCGTCTCCGCCGCCTTCTCGAGCGTCGCCCGCACGCTGAAGTCGACCCCCGGCGAATCGCCGGCGACGCGCCGCACGAACACGAACGGCTTTCCTTTGCCGGCGACCTTCACGCGCTCGAGCTTCACCCCCGCGCCCTCCGCTTCTCCGGGCTTGGGGCGGTCGATGCCTTCGTGGGAGGCGCCGTATACTTGCACCTCCATCTTCACGCCGGCGATGGGAGAGACGTCTACCGTCAGCAGATCACCCTCGCCCTCGACGCGGAGGTAGGCGGCCTCGAAGCCTTGTCCGGCGTAGAGCGTGGCGGTCTCGCCCGGCTTGATGGCCGTGGCCTTGGCGAAGCTGTCCTCCTTGCCCGGCAGCTCCTTCTCCACGAGCGCGAACACCGTGTAAGCGTCGGAGATGTTCTCGGTGGGAGCGTGGTCGGGCGAGGGCACCTCGGTCACCAGCACGTAGTAGGTGGCGCGTGGCGCGGGGAACAGCACCGCCCGCTCGTCGCCGCCGGTGGAGTTCGCATCGGCGACGACGACCTCTTTCGCCGCGCCGGCCACGACGTCGAGGATCTTCACCATGAGGTTGATGTTGGGGATGCCGGTGACGCGCACCGACAGCGTGCGCGACTCGTCCGTCGAGCCGAGCGACACCTTGAAGAAGTCGAGGTCGGCCTCGGTGCCGGTGAGGCGCTTGCCGATGTGCCCCTGCAGCGGCACGCTGGGCGTCAGCGCGGTGGCCTCGCCGGGCTTGTCGTTGGGCTCGATCTCGGCCGTGCGCGGCGCGGTGCGCATGAACGTCCACCAGTAGAAGGCGACGTAACCCGCGCCGCCGAGCATCAGCACGGGGATGACGAACTTCAACCAGCGGCGCCGCCGCAGCCCGCGCTCGTAACGTTCCCAGTCGGCCCTCGTGCCGAGGTTTCCTTCCCAGCTCCCGGCCGCTCCGTCGGCTCCGCGCGCGCGCGCCGTGGCGGCGGCCGGCCCCGCCGGTCGCGCGCTTCCCGGTGCCCCCGCCCCTGCTTTGGCGCCCGTGCGCGCGGGGGCGGCCGCTGCGCCCCGGGTACCGGCCGCGGCCGCCGCCACCGGGCCCATGTCCCAGCTGTCCTCACGCGAGGCGGACGCGGCCGGCGTTCCCGTGCCTCGCCCGCGCGTCGCTGGGCCGGCGCCCGTTGCGGCGGCCCGGGCGGCGGGGACGGAGGCGGCCGCCGTCTCCATTCCCGCGCCGGCACCCACGCCGGCGCCGGCCGCTCTGGCGTCGGCGCCCGAGTCCAGCGTCGGCGCCGTCCCATGCTGCGCGGCGATGGCGAGGCGCACCCCGGCCGAGGGCGTGGGCGCCGCTATGAAGCCTCCGCCCGGGGCGGGCGCCAGCCCCTCGACGTTGGGCGTGGAGTAGCGGCCCGTCGACCCGCCGGGCACGAAGTTCTGCCCCGTCGCCGACGCGTATTCGATGGCGGCGAAGTCGAGGTCGGCCTTGAACTCGTCGACGCTGTTGTAGCGGCGCGACGTGTCCTTCTGCATGGCGCGGTCGACGATGGCGTCGGCGGCGGGCGGGATGCCCAGATCGGGGTGGCGCACGCTCGGCGGAACCAGGTCGTCCGTCAGGTGCTTGGTCAGCGCCGCCACCGGCGTCTCGGCCGGGAACGCGTGGTGCCCGGTGAGCATTCGGTACATGACCGCGCCCAGCGAGTAGATGTCGGCGCGGTGATCAACGTCGTGGCCGCGGATCTGCTCCGGCGACATGT
>DASYRF010000367.1:0-3854 GCA_036004705.1 Myxococcota bacterium | reverse complement strand
CGGCGGCGGCGGCGGCGCGCTCCGCTTCGGCGGCGGCGGCGGCGCGCTCCGCTTCGGCGGCGGCGGCGGCGCGCTCCGCCTCGGCCGCTTCGGCGGCGGCGGCGGCGCGCTCGGCGGCGGCCTTTGCAGCGGCGGCGCCCGCGGCATCGCCGGACGCCACGGCGCCGGCGGCCTTTGCGGCGGCGACGCCCGCGGCATCGACGGGCGGCGCGGCGACGGCGGCGCTGGCCACGGCGACGACCGCCGGCTTCGCGTCGTGGTGCTCGTCGAGGAGCGCGCGCTCGCTCGGCGCGCCGCCGCGGTAGCCTTCCATCAGGTCGCAATGCTCGAGCGCGTCGGCCAGCGCGTCGCCGTGCAGCGCCGGCAGGTCGGCGAAGTGGGCCGGGCAGGGGAATGGCCACGCCGCCGCCAGGCGCGCGACGAGGCCGTCCTCACCGGCCTTCTTCGCCTCGCGCAGGACCGCGCGCGCGTGCACGAGCTTCAGCGCCACGGCGCGGCTCGCCATGCCGCGATGCCCCACGGCGGCCACCGCCAGCGTGCGCACGTAGTCGGAGCCGAGCCCGGCCAGCCCCGCGGGGTCGCTGAGATCCGTGCCGCTCTCCGCCTCCGGCTTCTCCTCGGACGGCAAGTCGCGCACGCGCACCGCGTCGAAGAGCTCGTGCACCTCCGCCAGCGCGCTGGAGAAGCATGCGGGCGTGATGGCGGTCTCGCCTGCGCACGCCGACCGCTTGCCCAGCCGCTCCGCCAGGTCGGCCATCAGGCCGACGTCCTCGCGGTCCATCGCATACAGCAGCCAGTCGAAGTGGCCGCGCGCGGCGACGAGGTGCGCGTGCGCCGACTCCTTGTCCTCCACGTGTGCGCGCATCCAGTCGTCGAGCTCCTTGAGCGCGCCGGGCGTCTCGTCGGGGTCGAACGGCTCGATGCGCGCGGCGAGCTTGCTCAGCGCGCTGGGGCAGCCGGTCGTGGCAAGCGCCGCCGCGGCGAGGGCGGCGGCGGTGGCGGCGGTGCAGAGCGGCCCGCGGCGCGTCGTCATGGCGCCGCACCGTAGCAGCCCCGCGCCGGCCGGACAAACACGCCCCTCCGTTCGGCGCGGCGCTGAAACCCCGGGCGCGTCGTCGAGGTGGCGCCTCGGCGTGCGGCGCGCTAGCGGTACACGACGAGGTCGAGGCCGACCTTCCAGTAGCCGAGCACGCCGACGACGTCGTAGGTCAGCGCGTGCGGGCCGGCGGCGACGAAGGGCGTGGCGTCGAAGGCGCGCACCACGACGACGTCGGACGGACACCAGCCGGAGCGGTCGGCGCGCACGCTCGCCGGCAAGCCCCACGGGTTCTCGTCGCACGACCCGTCGGCGTCGGCATCGCTGCAGAAGCTCTCGCAGTCGTAGCGCCACGGCGAGACGGCGGTGATCTCGGTGCCGTCCACCGTCAGGACGTTCGGACGCGGGCAGAATTCGTCGCAGTTCGGCATCACCGCCCCGTGTCCGCTGGTGCGCACGCGCAGCGCTCCGGCGGTGGCCCCGGCCGGAACGTCGAGCGTCGCGGCGAACGGCAGGGTCGTGCCGTCGAGCTCGCCGGTGAAGATGGGGAGGATCGCCAGCACGTCGCGTGCCGGCTCGCCGGCCTCGTACGACAACGACAGGCTGGCGAGGAAGCCGGCTTGGGTGCCCGAGGCGGCTCCGGACGGATCCGCGTAGCTGGTGATCGTCAAGTGCAGCGTGGTCGTCCCCGACAGGAGCGACTGGTAGTCGGTGACCTCCTCGGTCCAAACGCGGTCGCCGCCGAAGGGGGTGATGGCGCGCATGAGCTCGATGGGGCCGCCGGGCGCGTCGATCGTCACGTTCGTGAAGCGGTCCCACGGATCGCACAGGTCGCCGGGCGGGCCGGGCGGCGGCACGCAGCGCGTCTGCAGCGTGTAGGTCATGAGCACGTGGGAAAAGCGGCCGGCAGGGAGGTCCACCGTGGCATCGACGGTCTGGAAGGCGGGATCGCCGCCGACGCCGGAAACGAGCGTGCCGTCGAAGACGGCGACCTCGATCGGAGGGCCGGCGTCGGTGGGCCCGGCGTCCGGGGCGGGGCCGCCGGCGTCGCCGGCGCCGCGGGCGCCGCAGCCGAGCGCCAGCGCGACCAGCGCAGCGAGAAGCGGCGCCGCGAGTCCGGCCGCCGGACGGCGGGACGAGCCGCGCCTGAACGCTGCGCCGCCGCCGACGGCCGCGATCGGACCGCCGGCTCCGCGGCCGACTTGTCGAGGCGCAGCGCGCCGAAGAGGAGGCGTCATGGCCGGGGCCGATCATAGCGGATCCTCCGGCGCGCGGTGCGTGCAACACTCCCGCCATGGCGCCGGCGCCGCATCCGCGGATGACGGAGTACCTGCGGCGCGTGGCGACGGGGCCGCGCGGGAGCCGGCCGCTGGCGCGCGCGGAGGCGCGGGATGCGATGGAGCTGATCCTGGCCGGCGCCGTCGATCCGGTTGAGGCGGGCGTGTTCCTGGTGGCGCTGCGCCTGAAGTACGAGACCGACGACGAGAACCTGGGCGTGCTGGACGCGCTGCGCGGGGCGACGGCCGCGGCGGCGGCCGGCGTGGACGACCTGTGCGACGTCGCCGACCCGTACGACGGCTTCGTGCGCCACGCGCCGGCGTCGCCGTTTCTGCCGGCCGTGCTGGCGGCGTGCGGCCTGCCGGCGGTGTCGCACGGCGCGCGCGGACTGCCGCCGAAGCGCGGTGTGTCGCACGCCGACGTGCTCGCCGCGGCGGGCGCCGCGACGGACCTGTCGCCGGACGAGGCGGCGCGCCGCATCGCCGCGACGGACGCGGGCTGGGCGTACGTCGACCAGCGGCGAGCGTGCCCGGCGCTGCACGCGTTGGCCGGGCTGCGCGCCCTCATCGTGAAGCGCCCGTGCCTGGCGACGCTGGAGAAGCTGTGCGGACCGGTGCGCGGGCGGCGGAGCCACCTGGTGGTCGGCTGGGTGCACAAGGGGTACGACCGGCTCCTATGCACGCTGGCACGGGCGCAGGGCTACGCCTCGGCGCTGGCGATCCGCGGCGTGGAAGGAGGCGTGATGCCGTCGCTGCGCGCGCCGCGCCCGGCGCTCGGCTATCGCAGGGGCGAGGCGCAAGACACAGCCGTGGCGATCGATCCGGACGCGCCGGACGCGGCCGTGCCGCGGACGCGCGCCGGCCCGGGCGACGGCGGCGCCGCCGGTGCGGGCGGCGACGTGAACGGTGACGGCGACGAAGGGGAGGGCGCGCCGGCCGGCAGCGCGGCAGCCGCGCGGCCGGCGGAGGGCGCGGCAGCGACGGCGGATGGCGCGGCGGCGACCGCGGAGGGCGCGGCGGCGGCTGGGCTGGCGGCGCTCGCGGGCGCGCCTGGCCCCGCGCGCGACGGCCTCATCTTGCTGGCCGGCGCGATCCTCGCGCAGGCGGGCCGCTTTCCCGACGCGCGCTCCGCGGCGCGCGCGGCGCGCACCGCGATCGAAGACGGGCGCGCCGCAGCGCACTTCGCCGCCGGACGCTGACGCGAAGACGGGCGCGCCGCAGCGCACTTCGCCGCCCGGACGCTGACGCGCGGCCACGTGACCTTCGAGGGCGCGCCCGGCGCGCCCCGGCGGCGCGCTACTTGGCTTTCGGCGGCGCCTTCTTCGCGGTGCCGGGCGGCGGTGCGGCCTTCGCGGTGCCGGCGGGCGGCGCCTTCGCCGCGCTGGGCGGCGGCGCGGCCTTCGCGGCGCCGGCGGGCGGCGCCTTCGCCGCGCCCGGCGGCGGCGCGGCCTTCGCGGTGCCGGCCGGTGGCGCCTTCGCCGCGCTCGGCGGCGGTGCGGCCTTCGCGGTGCCGGCCGGCGGCGCCTTCGCCGCGCTCGGCG
>DASYRF010000366.1:0-13874 GCA_036004705.1 Myxococcota bacterium | reverse complement strand
GGCCGGCGCGTCTTCCCCGCTGGACGTGGAGCTGGTCACGGGCGACGCGGCGCGCGCGCGCGCCGAGGCACGGGCCGCGGGCGGGGAGGCGCTGGCGGCGCGGCTGCGCGTGGCGGAGCTGGCCGGCTGGCCCGCGGACCGGCCGCCGGCGCCCGCGGGCGGTCTGGAGACGCTGCCGGCATCGCGCCGCGCGCCGCCGCTCGCCGACCTGCTGGCACTCGCCGAGCGCACGAGCCCGGAGCTGCGCGAGGCCGCCGCGGCGCTCGACGCCGCCCGCGCCGCGGCGATGGCCGCGGGCCGCGAAGCGGCGCCGAAGCCCAGCGTCGGCGTGCGTGTGTCCAGCGAAAGAGGGGAGGGCAGCCTCCACGGCGTCCTGTCCGTGCCGCTGCCGGTGTTCGGCCGCAACGACGCCGAGCGTGGGCGCGCCGCGGCCGGCATCGAAGCGGCGCGCGCGGACGCCGACGCCGTGCGCGCGTCGCTGCCGGCGCGCCTGGCGCGCGCCGCTGCCGAGGTCGACGCCGCTTGGGCGCGGGCCGAGGCGTTCTCCGGCGACGCGCTGCCGTCGGCGGAGCGGGCGCTGGCGCTCGGACGCCGCGCCGTGGAGCTCGGGGCGATGGACCTGATGGACCTCGGTACGCTGCAGATGCGCGCGCTCACGCTGCAGCGCGAGGGGATGGACGCGCTGGCCGGCTATCACCGCGCGGCGGCCGCGCTCGGCGCCATCGTCGGCGCCGAGCCCTGGCCGGAGGAAGCCGCGCCGGCCGCAGGCCCGACGGCCGAACCGACAGGGGCGCGACCGTGACGGCGCGCCGATGGCACGCACCCCTCGCCGCGCTCGGGGCGCTGGCCGCGGTCGCGGCTGGCTGTCCGGGCGGCGGCGCGTGCACCGCCCCGGCGGGCGACGGGGACGAAGGCAAGGCCGCGGCGTCCGGCGGCGGCGCGAGCGCGCCCGTGCGCATCGTTCTGGCGCCCGAGGGCATCGCCACCGGCGGCGTCCGCTGGGAGAAGGCGGCGGTGACGACGCTCTACGACGAGCTGCTCGTGCCCGCCGAGGTGGTCCTCGACCCCAACCGCGCGGCCCACGTCACGCCCATCACGCGCGCGCGCGTGGTCGAGGTCAAAGTCTCCATCGGCGACGTCGTGGCGAAAGGCGACGTGCTGGCCGTGGTGGAGTCGACCGAGCTGGGCGAAGCCCGCGCGGGCGTCGCCGAGGTGACCTCGCGCATGAAGCTCGCCGAGACGAACGTCGCGCGCGCCCGCGAGATGGCGGCCGCCGGCGTCGCGCCCGCCAAGGCCGTCACCGACGCCGAGGCCGAGCTGTCCGCCGCGCGCGCGGCCCTCTCCGCCGCCTCCACCCGCGCCGCCGTCTACGGCAAGGGAGGCGGCACCGGCGCGCTCACCTCCGTGCGCAGCCCGGTGGCCGGAACCGTGATCGACCGCCACGCCACCACCGGCGAGATCGCCGGCGCCGACGTGTCGCTCTTCCTGGTCGCCGACCTGTCGGTCTCCTGGATCTTCGGGCGCGTGTACGAGCGCGACGTCGGCAAGGTGAAGGAGGGGCAGCCCGCCACGCTGACGCTCGACGCCTGGCCCGGCCGCGACTGGTCGTGCATGCTCGACTACGTCGCCGGCGCGCTCGACCCCGAGACGCGCACGCTCCCCGTGCGCATCCGCCTGCCTAACCCCGACGGCGCCCTCAAGCCCGGCCTTTTCGGCGCGCTGCGTATCCGCGTAGGCGAGCCCGCGCCGGCGCTGGCCGTTCCCGCCGACGCCGTGCAGCGGCTCGGGCCGCGCACGCTCGTCTTCGTGCGCGCCGCCGACGGCGCCTTCGAGCCGCGCGACGTCACGCTGGGCCGCTCCGTCGGCACGCTCGTCGAGGTGCTCTCCGGCCTCGCCGCCGGCGAGGACGTCGTCGTCGCCGGCACGTTCGCCCTCAAAGGCGAGCTGCTGCGCGGCGCCATCGAGGAAGACTGAGGCCGCGGCGCCATGCTCGAATGGATCGTCTCCGCCTCCATCCGCCGGCGCGGCCTGGTGGTCGCCGCCGCGGCGCTCGCCGTGGTGTTCCTGGCGCGCTCCGCCTTCGAGCTGTCGATCGACGCGGTGCCCGACATCACCAACGTGCAGGTCACGGTGTTCACGCGCACCGCCCCCATGGGTGCCGCCGACGTGGAGCGGTACGTCACCTACCCCGTGGAGCTGGCGCTGCAGGGCATCCCCAAGGTCACCGAGCTGCGCTCGGTGTCGCGCTTCGGCATCTCGGCGGTGACGGTCGTCTTCGAGGACGGGACCGACCTCTACTGGGCGCGCCAGCTCGTGACCGAGCGGCTGCGCGAGGCGGCCGAGCACATCCCCGCCGGATTCGGCGAGCCGCAGCTCCTCGCCCCCAGCACCGGGCTCGGCGAGGTCTATCAGTTCTCCCTGCGCAGCCCCGACGGCTCGGTCTCGGCGATGGCGCTGCGCGAGAAGCTCGACTGGGAGATTGCGCCGCGCCTGCGCGCGTTGCCCGGCGTCGTCGAGGTCGCCGCGGAAGGCGGCGAGCTGCGCCAGTTCCAGGTGGTGCTCGACCCCCGCCGCCTCGTCTCCTACGGCCTGGGCGTCGCCGACGTGCTCGACGCGCTGGAGAAGAACAACGCCGTCGCCGGCGGCGGCTACGTGGAGCACGCCGGCGAGGCCTACCTCATCTCCGCCAACGGCTTGGTGTCGACGCTGGAGGAGCTGCGCACCGTGGTGGTGTCCACGCGCGGCGGCGTCCCCATCACCGTCGGCCACCTGGGCGACGTGCGCTACGGCGCGGCGCCGCGCGTCGGCGCCGGCACCGCCAACGGCGTCGAGACGGTCAACGGCGTGGTGCTGATGCTCGTCGGGGAAAACGCGCGCCTCGTGACGGCCCGTGTGGGCGACGAGATCGCCGGCATCCGCGCCGGGCTCCCGCGCGGCATCCTGCTGGAGACGTTCTACGACCGCGGCCTGCTGGTGGACCGCGTGCTCACCACCGTCGCCAAGAACCTGGCGGAGGGCGGCGCGCTGGTGGTGCTGGTGCTGCTGGCGCTGCTCGGGAGCCTCCGCGCGGGGCTCGTCGTCGCCGCCGTCATTCCGGTGGCGATGACCGTGGCCGCCGCCGCCATGCGGCGTGCCGGCATCACCGGAAACCTCATGTCGCTGGGGGCGCTCGACTTCGGGCTCATCGTCGACGGAACGGTCGTGATGGTCGAGCACATGGTGACGCGCGTGTCGCAAGCCGGCGACCAGGGCCTGGACCGCGACGCCGCGCTGCTGGGCGCCGCCCGCGAGGTCGCCCGCCCCGTCGCCTTCGGCGTGGCGATCATCTGCATCGTCTACCTGCCCATCCTCACGCTCGAAGGCGTCGAAGGGCGGATGTTCCACCCGATGGCCTACACGGTGCTGTTCGCGCTGGTGGCGTCGCTGGCGTTCGCGCTCACAGTGGCGCCGGCCCTCACGTCGCTGGCCTTCCGGCGCGGCGGCCGCGCCCGCGAGACGCCGTTTTTCCGGCTGGCCCTGCGCGGCTACCGGCGCGTGCTCGGCGCGGCCCTCGCCCGTCCCGTCCCGGTGCTGGCGGGGGCGGGGGCGGTCGTCGCCGCCGGGCTCTTGCTCGCCCTGACGCTCGGGTCCGAGTTCGTACCGCGCCTCGACGAGGGCGACCTGACCGTGCAGATCGTGCGCCTCCCCAGCGTCTCGCTCGAGGAGTCCGTCCGCAGCACGCGCGCCGCGGAGGACGTCATCCGCCGCTTTCCCGAGGTCGATCACGTCGCCTCGCGTACCGGCACCTCCGAGGGCTCGACCGACGTGATGGGCATGGAGGACACCGACGTCTTCGTCATCCTCAAGCCCTACGACGAGTGGCCGCACGGGCGCACCAAGGCGGACCTGGTCGCCGACCTGGAGGTGGCGCTGACGCGGGCGCTGCCGGGCGCGGCGCTGGCCTTCACTCAGCCGATCGAGGAGCGCTTCAACGAGATGCTCGCCGGCGTCCGCGCCGACGTCGCCGTGAAGGTCTTCGGCGAGGATCTCGACCTGCTGCGCGAGACGGCGCTGCGCGTGGCGCGCGCGCTGAAGCGCGTCCCCGGCGCCGCCGACGTCCGCGTCGAGAGCCCCGTCGACGGCAACGCCGTGTCGGTGGCCGTGGACCGCGACCGCATCGCGCGCTACGGGGTGGCGGCGGCCGACGTGCTCGCCGCCGTCGAGGCGGCGGGAAGCGGCCGCGTGGTCGGCGCGGTGCTGGAGGGGAAGCGGCGCTTCGACCTGGTGGTGCGCCTCGATCCACGGCTTGGGCTGCCGCCCACGGCGGGCACCGACCTTCGCTGGCTGGGGCACGTGCCGGTCGCCACGCGCGGGGGTGCGCTCTTGCCGGTGGACGAGCTGGCGCACGTGGCCATCACGTTCGGCCCCGCGCAGATCGACCATGAGGACGCGTCGCGGCGTCTGGCCGTCGAGTGCAACGTGCGCGGGCGTGACCTCGGCGGCTTCATCGCCGCGGCGCGCACCGCCGTGGACGCCGTGTCGCTCCCCGAAGGCTACTGGCTGAAGTGGGGCGGCCAGTTCGAGAACCTGGAGCGCGCGCGGGCGCGGCTGCTGGTGGTCGTGCCGGTAGCCCTGGCGCTCATCTTCCTGATGTTGTTCGTCGCCTACGGCCGCGCGCTCGACGCGGCGCGCGTCTTCACCGGCGTGCCGTTCGCCGCGGTGGGGGGCATCGCCGCGCTGTGGGCGCGCGGCCTCCCCTTCAGCATCTCGGCGGGCGTGGGCTTCGTGGTGCTGTCGGGCGTCTCGGTGCTGGGCGACATCGTGATGGTGTCGTCCATCCGCCAGCGGCTCGACCGCGGCGAGGCGCTGCGCGCGGCCATCGTCGGCGCCGCCGAGGGCCGCCTCCGGCCCGTGCTCATGACGGCGCTGGTGGCCAGCCTGGGCTTTCTCCCCATGGCGCTGAACACCGGCATCGGCAGCGAGGTCCAGCGACCGCTGGCGACCGTCGTCATCGGCGGCGTCGTCTCGTCGACCGCGCTGACGCTGCTGGTGCTGCCGGTGCTGTTCGCCGCGCTGCGCGGCAAGGCCGCCGCACCCGCCGCTCCGGACGCCCCCGCCCCGGCCGTCGCCCCCACCCCCGGATCCGGCCCGCAGACCCCCAGTTGATTTTTATTCCATGTTTGGTAGATTACGGGATGAGGAGCGGTCGATGATCAAGGCGCTGTGGTACGGCACGGCCCCGGCCGGCCAAGCGGCCCGCAAGGGAAAGCGCGCTCGCCTGCAGATCCAGGCCAAGCGTACGCCCGACCTGTTCCGTTCCGCCATGGCGTCCTGGCGGCCCGACGTGGTGCTCTTCGACATGAACGCGCCCCGCGCCGGCGCCTTCGCCCTGCTGGAAGAGCTGCAGCGCCGCCGCCCGGAGCTGCCGCTCGTGCTGCTGACGAGCCCGCGCCACGCCCGCGACAAGCGGCTGCGCCTTGTGCTGCGCGGCCGCACCGTCGACTTCGTGCGCGCCCCCGTGAACATGGACGAGCTCCTCCAGCGCATCGACCGGCTGTTGCCCGGCAAGGGCGGGCGTGCCGTCGCCCCCGCCGCTCCCGCCGGCCCGGCGGCGCCACGGGGGGTGCTGCGCCACCTGGTGCCCCAGCTCCACGATCCCCAGAGCGGGCGCCTCGACGCCGCCCGCGTGGCCGCGCTCTACGGCCTGCCGCTCGCCACCGTGGCGCGCATCGCCGGACGCTCGCTCTCCGCCGTGCACAAGACGCCCGACGCCGCCGCGCTGCAGGCCGCGCTCGCCCCGTTCGAGCGGATCGCCGTCTCGTTGCTGCGCATCGCCGGCGGCCCCGCGCCCCTGCGCGCCTGGCTCAACGCCCCGCATCCCGACCTCCAAGACCGCACGCCGCTGGCGGTCCTGCAGGAAGGCGGCGCCGACACCGTCGCCGAGCTGCTCGAGGACGCGCTCCTCGGCCACCCGGGCTGAAGCGCCCATGCTGCCCGCCGCCCGGCTCGCCGCCGCGCTCGGCCGTCTCCCCGGCCGCGCGCTCGAAGGGGTCCTCTACCGCGCCATCGACCTCGAGGCGCTCTACGGGTTCCACCGCGACCCGCCACACCCGGCGCCACGGCCGCTGTTCAGCCTCGGCCCGGCGCGCAGCGGCGCCCGCTACACGCCGCGCGGCGGCGCGCCCGCGCTGTACTTCGCCGAGGACGCCTCGACCGCCTACGCCGAGGCCGGCATTGGCGGACCCTGGCGCCCGCCTACGGTCATCGTCACCGCGCGCACGCGCCTCGCCTCGGTGCTCGACGTCGCCCACAAGACCGTGCAGGCGGCGCTCGGCACGTCGCTCGCGGAGCTCGTCAAGCCGTGGCGCCTCGCCGCCGCGCGCGGCCAGCGCCCCGCCACGCACGCCCTCGGCCAGGCCGTCTTCGACAACGGCCGCTTCCAGGGCATCCGCTATCCGTCCGCCAAGGCTCTCGGCCACCGCTGCGTCGTCCTCTTCCCCGACCGCCTCGCGCCGCCGTCGTTCGTCGAGGTGCACGACCCCCTCGGCAACTTGCCTCAGCGCATCCCGCCGCGGGCGTGAAGAGGGCGCGGTGCTTGCGGACCGCGCTCTTTCGGGATAGCCATGCCCGCGATGGGCGACCGGACCGACGAGCCGCGCGGCGGCAAGGACAGCAGCGGCAACCCGGGCAAGGCCGCGGCGGCGGACGCGGGCGCGGACGCGGGCGCCGGTGACGGCAGGGGCGCCGATCTCAGCGGCACGGCGTCGGGGGCCGACTCCGGCGGCGAGGAGCAGCTCGAAGTGCGCCGCCGCAAGGCCGAAGAGATGCGCGCCGCCGGGCTCAACCCGTGGGCCAACGACTTCGCGCCCGACGCGACCGCCGCCGACGTGCGCGCCGCGCTCGCCGGCGCGCCCCCCGGCACCGAGGCCGACCCCGCCGCCCCCGAGCGCCGCGTCGCCGGACGCGTCCTGGCCACGCGCTTCATGGGCAAGGCCGTGTTTCTCAAGATCGCCGACCGCACGGGCGAGCTGCAGCTCTACGTGCGTCGCGACGCCGTCGGCGAAGAGTCCTTCGACCGCCTCAAGCGCTGGCTCGATCTCGGCGACGTCGTCGGCGCCGCCGGCCGCCCCATGACGACGCGCACCGGCGAGCCCACGCTCGCCGTCGCCGCTTGGCGCCTTCTCACCAAGGCCCTGCGGCCGCTCCCCGAGAAGTGGCACGGCCTCAAGGACGCCGAGACACGCTACCGGCAGCGCTACCTCGACCTGGTCGCCAACCCCGACGTCGCCGAGACGTTCCGGCGCCGCAGCCGCCTCGTCTCCGCGCTGCGCCGCTTCCTCGACGCGCGCGGCTTCCTGGAGGTGGAGACCCCGCAGCTGCAGCCGCTGGCCGCCGGCGCCGCCGCGCGCCCCTTCCGCACGCACCACAACACGCTCGACCTGCCCCTTTTCCTGCGCATCGCGCCCGAGCTCTACCTCAAGCGTCTGCTCGTCGGCGGCTTCGAGCGCGTCTACGAGATCGGCCGCAACTTTCGCAACGAGGGCATCTCCACGCAGCACAACCCCGAGTTCACGATGCTGGAGTTCTACCAGGCCTACGCCAACTACCAGGACCTGATGGACCTCACCGAGGAAATGTTCGCCGCTGCCGCGCACGAAGTCGCCGGCTCTACGCGCGTGAAGTACCAGGGCGAGGAGATCGACCTGACGCCCGGGACCTGGGACCGCATCACCGTGCGCGACGCCATACTTCGTCACTCTGGCGACGACGCCGCCGGTCGCCGCGCCATGAACGAGAACGACCTCGGCTCGCTCGAGGCGGCCGTGCGCTGGGCCACCGTGACGGACGCCGTGCCGCCACCCGACCTTGCAGACGCGCTGCGCTTCGCCGGCTGCGCCGATCCGGGGAAAGCCGCGGGTCACAGCGAAGTGTTCGCCGCGGCGTGTCGGCCCGCGCCCGAAGGCGCCGCCCGCGCCGCGCTGGCCCTGGTGACCATGCGCATCTTCGAGCGGGTCTGCGAGAAGCGACTCCGCCAGCCGACGTTCGTCACCGAGTACCCGCTCGTCGTGTCGCCCCTCAGCCGGCGCAACGAAGGCGACCCGGCCCTCGTCGACCGCTTCGAGCTGTACGTGTGCGGGCGCGAGATGGCGAACGCCTTCTCCGAGCTGAACGACCCCGCCGACCAGGCGCAGCGCTTCCAGGAGCAGCTCGCCGCGCGCGACCGCGGCGACGCCGAGGCGATGGACTACGACCGCGACTACGTGCGCGCGCTGGAGCACGGCATGCCGCCCGCCGCCGGCGAAGGCGTGGGCATCGACCGCCTCGCGATGCTGCTGTGCGACCGCCCGTCCATCCGCGACGTGATCCTCTTTCCGCTGATGCGCCCCGAGTCGGGCGGCACTTAGCGGGCGCGCCGCCGCCGCCCGTGCCACACTGCCGCCTGGTCCCACGCCCGAGCCTCCGGTGAACGAACCGCACGCCGTCCTCTCGCCGCCGCCCGCCGCCACCGAGGGCCTGGCGCGCCTGCTGGTGCACGTCGGCGGCTGCACGGTGGCGGCGCTGCTGGCCGCGCTTCTCTACGAGCTGCCCGCCGCGGTCGTGGTGCTCGCCTGGGTGTCGGTAGCGTTGCCGCCGCTCGCCTACCGCGCTTCGGCATGGCGCTTCACGACCTTCGTGGCGCTGCGCTACTTGCGCGACGATCGCCGCTCGCCGGTGCTGTGGTTCTTCATCCTGCTCGGCGCCACGCTGGTGGCGCACGGGCTGGGGCTGGCCCTGGTGTTCCACGCCGCCGCCGCGCCGCTCTTCCTGGGCGCGGGCGTGGTGATCATCATCGTCTGCGCCGTCACCTTCTCGTTCAGCGTCTACACCGCCATCTCCATCGTCGGGGTCACGTTCGGCGTGGCCTGCCTCACGCTGGTGCTGTCGGTGATGAGCGGCTTCGAAGGCGACCTGCGCGACAAGATCCTCGGCGCCAACGCCCACGTCGTGGTGCGCAGCCGCGCCGGCGACTTCGTCGGCTGGCGCGACGCGATGGAGCGCGTGCGCGGCGTGGAGGGCGTTGCCGGCGTGACGCCGATCTTGGAGTCCGAGGTGATGCTCGTCTCCCCGACGAACCCCGCCGGCGCGCTGCTGAAGGGCATCGACCCCGACACGATCGGGCGGGTCGTCGACCTGCCGCACAAGATAGAGGAAGGCAAGCTCTACTACCTGTCGCACCCGGACGAGCTGCTGGACTACTACCCGAGCGGCCTGGAGACGCGGCCCTCGCCCGTGCCCGGCCCTTCGTCGGCGCCCGCGCCCGAGCCCGAATCGGCGCCTGGGCCCGCTTCGGCGCCGGCGCCCGCGCCGGCGTCGGCCCCCGCGCCGGCTTCGACGTCAGGGTCCGCGCCGGCGTCCGCGCCGGCTTCGAGGCTGGGGTCGGCGCCGGAGTCCGCGCCGGCCGGCGGCGGCGGCCCGCCCGCGCCCGGCACGTCGGTGCTGTGGTTCCCCGACCCGGCGTTCGGCGAGAAAGACCATCCGGCGCGGCGCTCGCTGTGGGACGAGCCGCCGCGCGCCGGCAACGAGAGCATGCCGGCCGAGCTGCGGCCCGCGGCGTCGCTGCGCCGGCGCGTCCTCCCCGGCATCATCGTCGGGCGCGAGCTGGCCAAGACCCTGCGCCTGTTCGTCGGCGACGAAGTCAGCGTCGTCTCGCCGGCCGCGGACCTCGGGCCCACCGGCCTCATCCCCAAGAAGCGCTCGTTCCGCGTCGCCGCCATCTTCTATACGGGGATGTACGAGTTCGACACCAAGTACGCCTACACGCTCCTCCCCGTGGCGCAGGCGTTCTTCAACGTCGGCCCCGCCGTCACCGGGCTGGAGGTGCGCGCGGACGACCCCGCGCATGCCCCCGTCGTGGCCGACCGCGTGCGCGACGCGCTCGCCGACTGGACGCCGCCGCCCGCGCCGCCTTTCCCCCCGGCCGCGGCGCCGGCCGCTGGCCCGGGCTCCCCCACGCCGTCGACAGCGCCCGCCTCCGCGCCGGCGTCCGCCGCGTCCGCGCCGTCCCCGGCCGAGCCCGAGCCCGCGCTGGGCTTCGATCCGCTCGCCTACGAGGAGTCGCGCGACGCAGCGGTCTCCGCCGCCGCCGCCACGACCGCCGCCAGCCTCACGGCGAACCCGGGGTCGGCCGCGCCCGGCGCGCCCGGTGCCACGCTCGTCGACACCATCGGCAGCGCCGATCCCAGCCGCCGCATCGCCGGCGACCTCGAGATCCTCGACTGGCAGCAGATGAACCGCGGCCTCTTCTCCGCGCTGCGCCTGGAGAAGACGGCGATGTTCGTCATCCTCACGTTCATCGTGCTGGTGGCCGCGTTCAACATCGTCTCGACCCTCGTCATGGTCGTCCTGGAAAAGGGCCGCGAGATCGCGATTCTGAAGTCCATGGGCACGGCCCCGCGCGCCATCGTGCGCCTCTTCGTCGTGCAGGGCCTCGTCATCGGCGTGCTCGGCACGGCCTGGGGCGTGACGATCGGCTACGCCGGCTGTGAGTTCATGAACCGCGTGGGCATCCAGCTCGACCCCGACGTCTACTACATCAGCTCGCTGCCCGTGCGCACCGACCCGGCCGAGTTCCTGCTCGTCGGCCTCGCCGCCGTGGCCATCTCCGTGCTCGCCACGATTTACCCCGCCTGGCAGGCCGCGCGCCTCAACCCGGTGGACGGGCTGCGCTACGAATGAGCGAGCCCATCCGCGTCGCCGGCCTGCGCAAGGAGTTCTTCCACTCCGGGCGCGTGATTCCCGTGCTGCAAGGCATCGACCTGACCATCGACGCCGGGGAGATGATCGCCATCGTCGGCCGCAGCGGCGTCGGCAAGTCCACCTTCCTGCACATCCTGGGCACGCTCGACAACCCCACCGCCGGCTCGGTCCGCTTCGGCGCGCTCGACGTCTTCTCTCTGGAGGGCCCGGACCTGGCGGCGTTCCGCAACCGCCGCATCGGCTTCGTCTTCCAGTTCCACCATCTGTTGCCCGAGTTCACCGCCGTGGAGAACGTCATGATGCCGGCGCTCATCCGCGGCACGCGCCCGCGCGAGGCGCGCGAGGCCGCCGCGCGCCTGCTGGCCGACGTGGGCCTGACGCCGCGCGCCACCCACCGTCCCGGGGAGCTGAGCGGCGGCGAGCAGCAGCGCGTGGCGCTGGCGCGCGCGCTGGTGCTGAACCCCGACCTCCTGCTGGCCGACGAGCCGACCGGCAACCTGGACGCCCGCACCGGCGCCGGCGTGCACGAGCTGTTCTTCCGGCTCAACGAGCGGTACGGCACGACGATGGTGATGGTGACGCACAACGGCGAGCTGGCGCGCTCCATGCCGCGCGTCTTGACGATGGAGGACGGCCTCTTGCGCGACGGCGAAGCCCCGGCCGCGCCGGTCGCGCCGGGCGAGGGCATGTCCCTGCCGGACGTCGCGTCCGTCCCCGCGCCGGAGCCCGCCGGCCCCGCCGTTCCGGAGCCGCGGGAATAGCGGGGGCTCCCGCGCCGTTGGCTGTCACGTTGCGTTGCGGCCGTCGGATGCCTCCGCTATAGTGCGCCGCCGCTGAACCGGCCGGAGGACGAGAGCTTCGCGTGCGCCCAATTTCTCCAAACGATTCGTCGCGTCGCCGCGCCGTCGCCCCTCGCCCCGTGCCGCCGCGCCGGACGGCGCCCTTGCACCTGGTCGCGGCCGCCGCCGCGACCGCCGCCGTCCTGAGCGCCGCCCCTGCCGTGGCGCGCGCCGCCGACGCCGACGACGCCGCCGGCGCTCCGTCGCTGGGCGGCGTGGGTGCGGTGCGCATCTGCGACGAGCCCATCGTCGTGCGCGAGGTGCGGATCGCCGGCAACACGCGCGTCGAGGATGCCGCCATCCGCGCCGTGCTCGAGACCGGCCCCGGCAAGGTGCTCTCCTGCCGCGTCGTGCGCGAGGACCTGCGCCGCGTTTGGCGGCTGGGCTTCTTCAAAGACGTGTCCATCGAGTACGAGGGCGAGCCCGCCAACGGCATCGTCGTCCTGACCGTCGCGGAGAAGCCGCTCATCCGCAACGTGGAGATCGCCGGCAACGAAGAGATCGACGACGACAAGCTGATGGAGGTCGTCGACGTCAAGCGCGGCGAGATCCTCGACATCCCCAAGCTGAAGCGCAACGCCGAGAAGATCAAGGACAAGTACGTCGAGGACGGCTACTTCCTCGCCGAGGTGACCTTCGACTACAAGGACGCCGGCGGCGGCCAGTCGGACGTCGTCTTCACCGTCGTCGAGTCGGCCAAGGTCACCGTCCGCAAGATCACGTTCGTCGGCAACAAGGCCCTCACCGACAAGGAGCTCAAGGAGCGCATGGGCACCAAGGAGGGCGACACGCTCTCCTGGCTCAGCGGCAGCGGCAAGTTCAACGCCGAGGACTTCGAGCGCGACCTTATCATCGTCACCGCCGCCTACTACGACGTGGGCTACATCAACGTGAAGGTCGACCGCCCGATCGTCACGCTCAGCCGCGACAAGAAGGACATCCATATCACCATCCACATCGACGAGGGCGCGCGCTACCGCGTCGGCAAGGTGGGGGTGAAGGGCAAGCTCCTGGACGTCACCGCCGAGGAGCTGGCCAAGGCGCTGCACCTCAAAGAGGGCGACTGGTTCAGCCGCACGAACCTGGGGCTCGACGTGCAGGAGCTGACGCGCCGTTACCGCGACAAGGGCTACGCCTACTGCAACGTCGTGCCCGACAGCTCCATCGACGTCACCGACAACACCGTCGGCATCGTCTACGAGATCGACCCAGGCGATCCGGTGCGCATCTGGAAGATCGAGGTCTCCGGCAACACGCGTACGCGCGACAAGGTCATACGCGACCGGCTGCTGATCGCCGAGGGCGACCTCTTCAGCGAGACGGGCGTGGAGCTGTCGAAGCGCGAAGTCACGCGGCTCGGCTTCTTCGAGTCGGTGAACATCTCCACTACCAGCGGCCCCACGCCCGACCTGATCCTCGTGAACGTCGAGGTGAAGGAGAAGGCCACGGGCACGTTCCAGGTGGGCGCGGGGTTCAGCTCGGTGGAGAACTTCATCGCCACCGCGCAGGTGTCGCAGGACAACCTCTTCGGGCGCGGGCAAACGCTGCGCCTGTCGCTGGCCATCAGCGGGCGGCGCCAGCAGTTCAGCCTCAGCTTCATCGAGCCGCGCTTCCTCGACACCAAGCTGACGTTCAGCTTCGACGCCTTCATCACCGAGCGCATGCTGCCGGACTTCGCGACCAACACGAAGGGCGGGGCGCTGAGCTGGGGCTACGAGCTGACGCCGGACGTGCACGTGTTCCTGCGCTACAGCCTCTTCGACGTGAAGCTGAAGGCGTGCGGCTACCGCACCTGCGAGGTGGCGGCCGATTCGGTGCGCCCGCTGTTCCGTGACGGCATCACCTCTTCCATCACCATCGGCGGGTCTTTCGACACGGTCGACAACCGGCTCTTCCCCACGGACGGCTGGCAGAACACCTTGTCGGTGGAAGTGGCGGACAGCTACATCGGCAGCGAGGTCGTTTTCAGCAAGCTGCGCGGCGCGGTGCGCTTCCACTACCCCATCATCAAGAGCCTCGTGCCGGGCGGCGGGGTCGGCCTGCACCTGTACGGCAAGTTCGCGTTCGTCTGGGCCAACGGCACGGGCGACGTGCCCCTGTCGGAGCGCTTCTACGAGGGCGGCATCGGCTCGGTGCGCGGGTTCGGGCCGCGCACGCTGGGTCCGCTGGCGCGCGTCGGCGGCGCCGACCCCGGCGATCCGCTGCGGTTGGTGAACATCGGCGGCACCTTCTCGGTCGTGCTGAACGCCGAGGTGGAGTTCCCCATCATCGAGTCGGTCGGCATCCGCGGCGTCGTGTTCTTCGACGCCGGCAACGCCT
>DASYRF010000365.1:0-27860 GCA_036004705.1 Myxococcota bacterium | reverse complement strand
CGCGCAGGCCCGCGGGGAGATAGGCCGCCAACGTCACGGTGCCGCGCGGCGCGTGCGCGAGGTCCAACGCCGGCGTCACGGCCGCAGGCCCGGCGCCCAGCGCCCCGGTAGCCTTGTCGGCGGGCCGGCTGCCCCAGCGTCCGCGCACGGGGTCTTTGCAGGCGATCGCGCCCGCCCAGGCGTGGCGGATGACGTAGCGCGCCTGAAATGCATCCGGCCCGGCAGTCGCGCGTGCGCCGTCCTCCAGCGCGCCGGACGGCCCGAAGACCTCCCGTCCGCCCTCGACGCGTGCCGCCTTGCGCAGGACGAGATCCTCGCCCAGCGCATCCTTCGTGTAGCGCAGGTGAAGGCGGGTCAGCGTGAAGCCCGAGCTCCCGCCCCAGCCCCGCCGCGGTGCTCCGGGAACGGCCTTGAACGTATACGGGAAGCGCACGGTCGTTTTTCGGCCGCCGGCGGGCGGTGGAAACCCGTACCCCTTCAGGCCGCCCAGGACGCACGCACCTAACGCGTCGGGCAGAGTCGACGACACGATCTTGGCCGACGCGACCACGCCGTCCGCGCCGAGCACGACCTCGAACGTCGCGGCGCCGGCGAGGGCCGGGTTCGTCGCGAACGCCTTCTCGTAGCAGTACTGGACCTGGTTCTTGTGCTTGCGCAGGATGCGCCGGGCGATCGCCGGGTCGAGTCCGCCGTCCACGGCCGCCGCGCCGAGCTTCACTTCCGGGATCCTCCCCGTCAGCGGCGCGGGCGCCGCGTCTGCCGTCGCCGCCGTGCCCGTGTCCAGCACGTCCGCGCCCAGCGTCGCCAGCTCCGTATCGTCGAGCGCCGGCGCGGGGCACGGGTCGCACGAGTCCGCCGACCAGGCGTACTCCGTGATCACCGCGCCCGGGCTCGCGGCCGCGGTGGCGTCGAAGAGCGCGGCGTAGAACGCGCCGAACGAGTCGCGCGTCGCGTCCGCCACGTCCAGGTTCGTCGGAATGAACGCGTTCGCGTAGTTCGCCGCTTCATAGCGTCCGTCGCGAGACAGGACGTGCACGATCAGGTCCTGCGTACCGGCGCTGTTGATGAGCCCGAGCCTCACCGGGAGCGCGAAGTCCGGCGAGTCGTAGTAGAAGCGCAGCGGCGAGAGCAGCGCGCGGCCGTCCTTCATGGTCACCTTCGAGACGTCCACCTTCGCCACGAAGAACTTCGAGCCGGCCGCCACGTACGGGCGGAGGTACGGCTCCGCCCCCGCCGGTATGGCGTAGCCGTTGTCGTGCAGCCACGTGTCGAGCCCCGTCGAGTCGCGCGCCGACAGGACCGCGATCTTGTACTCCCCCACGGTAAACGTGGCTTCGACGGTGACGCCCAGGTCCGCTCCCCGGCCGCTGCCCACCCCGAAGCCGCTGCCGGCGCCGCCCCCGCGCCCCATGGTGCCCACCTCTTCCTCCGCGCATGGGTCCTTCTCCCAGAATTCCACGAGCCGCGGCGCCGCCAGGGCGTCCACGCGCTCGAAGATCTCGCGCGGGAGCGTCTTCACGTTCTCTTCCTTCAGCACGACCGGGACCGGCACGACCATCGCGAAGTCTTCCGGCGGCCCCGCGTAGCTGTTCTGCATCGAGAGCACGGTGCGCGTGCCCCCGCGCATCATCACCACCAGGGTGGCGTCGTTGAAGAGCTTGGCGCCCGCGCCGCTTACGAAGAAGCCGCAGAACGCGTGCGCGCGCGAGGGTGCGGCGAGCAGGCCGGCGAGCACCAGCGCGGCGGCCAAACGGGAGGCGGCGGGCGTAGGCACGGACGACAGCGGAGGTCTCATGGCTCGGGCGTCCCTTCCGGTTCGTCGGACGGGGCTCCCGTCCACGCGTGCATGGCCGCTTCGGCGGAAGCCATCTCGTCGGCGGTGCGCGGTCCGGCGTGCGCCGGGAAAGCCTTGCGGCCGGCGCGCTCCACCTGCGCGACGTCCCGGCCCGCTCCCAGGAGCTGCTTCGCCGTCTCGACGGCGCGGTCGGCCAGCGCGCGCGCGCCGTCGTGGAGCGAGCGGTCGCCGCGCACGTAGGCGACGTTGTTCTCCATGTCCTCCGCCGACCACCCGCGGCTGTGCGCGACGAACGGGAACTGCGGGAAGTGATACCCAAGCTCGCCGAAGAACGTCAGGAGCTGCCCGACGACGCCCTGCACGTTGTCCTGCCCGCCAGTGATGATGAACGCGGCGACCTTGTTGCGCAGCATCACGCGGTCGCGGATGGTCACCTGGTTCTGGATGCAGTTCATCCGCTCGATCATCTTGTAGTACAGGGAGCTGGCCGCGCCCCAGCGGATGGGCGTCGCGAGCAGAACCACGTCGGCCCAGAACACCACGGCCTCGTACACGCGGTCCATCTGATCGCTCGCGTCCATCTGCGTGATGGAGCACGGCCACGTGCAGGCGTGCGCGCTCTTGGAGTAGTAGCCCTCGCAGGCGCGGAACTTGAGATCGTTCAGCCGCAGCAGCCGCTCCTCCGCGCCCCCGGTCCGCGCGTGCGCCAGCGCCGTCGCCAGCAGCGCCTCGCTCGTCGAGTAGCGCGGGTTCGCCTCGTCCATCACCGTCGTCGAGATGCCCACCACCCGTACCGGACCCGGCTCGCGTTTGATCGGTCGCTCGAGCGGATGCGGCGCGTGCGGCGGCTTCGAGCGCTTCGTCGCGCCCTCCAGGCTCACCCAGAGCCGCCCGCCTTCTTCCTTGAGCGCGTAGCTGGGGACCGCGTCCGCTTCGAACCCAGGCTCCCCCTTCCCCGTACGGCAATGGTACTTGTACTGGTGCCACGGGCAGACCACGTACTCTCCGTCGAGCCGCCCCTCCCCGAGCGGCCCGCCGACGTGGTTGCACACGCCCGAGATGACCCCGAACTTCCCGTCGACGAAGGTCACCGCGAGCTTCGTGCGCCCCACCGTCACGGACCGCACCGCGCGTGCCCGCAGCTCGGCCACCGCGCCGACGTCGTGCCACTGCTCCGGCTTGTCCATAGATCCTCCCGCGTCGGATTGTAGCGTCGGCGTGCCCGCGAAGGTCCACGAAGAACCGGCCCCTGGCGGCGTGGCCGACCTGCTCGCGCCATGGAAGACCACTGTTTCGGGTAAGCTGCCGCCCTCGTGACCCCGCGCCCGCCGATCCCCATCCTCACGGTCCTCGGGCTGGAGAAGAGCTTTGGCACGCGTCGCGTGCTCGGCGGCGTCTCGTTCACCGTGAACGAGACGGATCGCATCGCCCTCATCGGCGTGAACGGCGCCGGCAAGTCCACGTTGCTTCGCCTGCTGGCGGGCGAGGCCGGCGCCGGCGAGGGGCCCGACGCCGGGACCATCACGCGGCGCCGCGGGATCACCATGGAGTACGTCGCGCAGGAGCCGCGCCTCGACGTCGCGCGCACGGTCGGCGAGACGATGCGCGAAGGGCTGCGCGCCCATGCCCGCGCGCTGGGCGAGCTCGACGCCCTCGGCGCCGAGATCCCTGCGCTCACCGGGCCGCGCCTCGACGCCGCCCTCGCCGCCCAGGCCGCGCTCCACGACCGCATCGTCGCGCTCGGCGGCTGGGACCAGGACCATGAGGTGCGCAGTCTCGCCGCCGGCCTCGCCGTCCCCGCGGACGCCGCGGTCATCGGCACGCTCTCACTCGGCGAGCGGCGCCGCGTCGCCATCGCCCGCGCCCTCCTCGCCCGTCCCGACCTCCTCGCGCTCGACGAGCCGACAAACCACCTCGACGCCGCCACCATCGCCTGGCTCGAGACCAGACTTCTCGAACAGGGCCGCGCGCTGCTGCTCGTCACGCACGACCGCTACTTCCTCGACCGCGTCGCCACGCACATCCTCGAGCTCGACCGCGGCCGCCTCTTCGCCTACGCCGGCGGCTATTCGCGCTTCCTGGAGAAGCAGTCCGAGCGCCTCGCCGGGGAGGCGACCCGCGAGCAGGCGCGCGCCGCGTTCGTGCGCCGCGAGCTCGACTGGATCCGGCGCGGCCCCAAGGCCCGCGGCACCAAGCAGCAGGCGCGCATCGACCGCTTCGACGACGCCGTGGCCGCTCGCCCGCGCGCCGACGAGCGCCGCGGCGGCCCCCTGACGCTGCGCCTCTCCGCCGGCGACCGCCTCGGCAAGACCATCCTGGAGCTGCGCGGCCTCGCCAAGTCGCTCGGCGGCAAGACCCTGTTCCGTGACCTCGACCTTCTGTTCAAGCCCGGGGATCGCATCGGCGTGGTCGGCCCCAACGGTGCCGGCAAGACCACGCTCGTCCGCACTATCCTCGGCGAGCTGGCCGCCGACGCCGGCGAGGTCGTCGTCGGGCAGAACACGCGCATCGCCTTTCTCGACCAGGCCCGCGCCACGCTCGACGACGCCAAGACCGTGCTGCAGGAGGTCGCCGGCGACAACGACCACGTGCTCCTTGCCGGCGGCCCCGTGCACGCGCGCACGTTCCTGCGCCTGCTCCTCTTCGACGACGCCTTCGCCGACACTCCCGTCGGCGTCCTCTCCGGTGGCGAGCGCAACCGCGTCCAGCTCGCCAAGCTCCTGCGCGCGGGCGGCAACTTCCTCGTTCTCGACGAGCCCACCAACGACCTCGACGTCCTCACGCTCGGCGTGCTCGAGGACGCGCTCGCCGAGTTCGCCGGCTGCGCGCTCATCGTTTCCCACGACCGCTGGTTCCTCGACAAGGTCGCCACCGGCATCCTGGCCTTCGAGGGCGACGGCCGCGTCGTGTTCTACGAAGGAAGCTGCTCCGACTACCTCGCTCGCCCGAAATCGCCGTCCGCCTCGTCCGGCGTCGCCACTCGCGCCGCCGGCGTTCCCGCCGCTGTTGGCGCCGGCGTCGTCGCCGCGCGTCGCCCCGACGACGCGCCTCGCCCGCGCAAGCGCACGTTCAAGGAGCGGCAGGAGCTCGCCGCCATGGAGCCGGCCATCCTCGCCGCCGAGCGCGACGTCGCCGGCCTCGAGCAGACCCTGCAGGACCCCATCGTCTACGCCACGCGCGCCCCCGAGGTGCCCACGCTCGTCGCGCGCCTCGAAGCCGCCCGCCGCCGCGTGGACGCCCTGTACGCCCGCTGGCAGGCGCTGGAGCAGATCCCCGACTGACGCTCGCCCGCGGTGCACCGCCCCTCGCCGCCCAACCGGCGAGGCGAGGAGCCTCAGCCCGCCTGGCCCGGAGGCGCCGCTGCGCCGGGGGGCGGCGCGGCGCGGCGCGCCCACAGCGGGTAGTCGATCCCCGCCAGCCGGTTGATCGCGAACGCCTGGACGGTCAGGAGCGCCACCGCCAGCTCGATCACGCCTAGGTGCAGCGGATGCGTGACGATCCCCAGCGAGATGATGAGCGTAGTTGCCCCCGCCGGAGGGTGCGCCGCCTTGAGCAGGATCATCAGCGCTCCGGTCGCGGCCAGCGACAGCGCCGCCGCACCGACGCGCGGGAGGTCGACGCCGGTGGCCATGGCGGGGAGCGCGTGCTCCAGCCCGAACAGGAGCAGCGCGCCGTAGCCGCAGCCGATGCCAATCGCGTGCCCGAGGATCGTGTGCCGCGGGCTCGCGGTGGGCGAGGTCGGGCTGAAGAAGAACAGGAACGCCGTCGGACCGAGCGACGGGAACACGAACGGCGTGCGCGTCACCATCGCCACCGATGCGAGGATCGCGATGGTGACGAAGCCGTTGACGAACATGAATGCTGCCCACACGGGCCGCTCCGGGAAGCGCCCCAGCAGGCGCGACAGGCGCAGGCGCGCCACCAGCCCGCGCGTGACCTGCGGCTCCAGCAGCTCGAGCGGGCGCGGCGACGGCGGCCTCTCAGCTTGGCCCATTCGGTTCCCCGGATCCCTGCCCGCTGGTCGCGACGCCCGACCCCGCCGCGCCGTCCGCGCCGGCGGTGCGGACGCGGCGATCGAACCCGCGCACCAGCAGCAGCAGCCCGCCGTTCGCCAGGAAGAGCAGCATCGACGCCACCGCCGCCGGCAGCACGACGGCGACGTGCCCGCCGAGCAGCGCATCCAGCGCCGCCGCCAGCAGCCAAAGCTGGATGATCACCAGCGTGGCGATGAGCAGCCCGATCGCCGAGAAGAGCGCAATGCCCTGGCGCGGCGCGTCCAAGCTCAGACCTCCTTCCCCACCGCGTAGACGCCGTCCCCGACGACCTCGAGGCGGATGCGCGGCAGCCGCCTCGTCGGCGGACCGGCGGTCGGGATTCCGCTGGCGGCGTCGAACCACCCGTGGTGGCAGGGGCAGAACAGCCCGCCCTCGGCCGGGCGATGCACGACCGCGCAGGAGAGGTGCGTGCAAACCTGGGAGAAGGCGCGCAGCACGCCATCGCTGCCGCGCACCAGGATGCACGGGTCCTCCTCGGTCGGATAACGGAAGAGCACCGAGCCGCCGGTGGGGATGGAGGATGCCCGGCCGACCAGGACGGCGGCGCCGCCGGCCGGCGCCCGCCCGAACCAGCGCGCCACCACGGCGATGGCCGTGCTCATTCCGGCGAGCAGCGCCGAGCCCAGCGTCAGGAACTTCGCCATCTCCCGGCGCGTGATGTAGTGGTCGCGCTCCCAGTCGATCGGGAAGTCCTCGCGCCACCGCGCCTCGCGTCGCACCTGCGCTTGCTTCTCCATCAGGTCGCCTCCCCGAGCAGCGCTGCCACGTCGTCCGGCGCCGGCATCCGCGGCCCGGTCACCAGCTCGACGCGCAGCGCGCCGGCGCCCTCGGGCGCCATCACGTAGACCTTCGTGCGCACCGTTTCGCCCCCGAACGTCCATTCGTTGACCGCTCTGCCCCGCCGCCGGCGCTCCATCTGCTCCACGGTCTCGAACGCGATGGCCTGGGACGGGCAGACCGTCGCGCACATCGGCTTCTTGCCGACGCTCGTCCGGTCGTAGCAGAGGTCGCACTTCATCATCTGGTCGATCGCCGCGAAATACTTCGGCACGCCGAACGGGCAGGCGATGACGCAGTTCGAGCAGCCGATGCAGCGCGGCTTGAGCGAGCTCTGCACGACCCCGTCGGGCGTCTTCTTGATCGCGTCGGCGGGGCAGACGCGCGCGCAGATGGGATCCTCGCAGTGCATGCAGACTTGTGGGGCCGTCTGGACGCTGTCGCGCCGCCGGATCGTCTCGAGGTGGATCATCGAGCTGCCCCTGTGCGTGTCGCACTCCGAGCACGCCTGCACGCAGGCCTGGCAGCCAATGCAGCGCGAGTAGTCGAGGAACATCGCGCGCTCGGTCATCGGATCCCTCCCGCCTCCGGCGCCAGCGCGCGCGACGCATCGCGCGGTTCGTCGACCCGCCGCAGGCGCACCGCGCACACCTTGTACTCTGGGATGCGCGACACGGGGTCGAGCGCCCGTATCGTGCAGTTGTTCGCGCTGCGGTCGAGCGGCCAGTGGTAGGGCACGAAGACCGTGTCCGGCCTGATCGTGCGGACCACCGACGCGCGCACGGTGAGCGCCCCGCGGCGGCTCTCTACCTGGACGTAGTCGCCGTCGGCGATGCCGTGCTCCGCCGCCAGGCGCGGATGGATCTCGCAATGCGGCTGAGGTGACTGCTCCACCAGCGGGCCGATGCGGCGCGTCTGCGACCCGGACAGGTAGTGCGCGACCACCCGTCCCGTCGTGAGGATGATCGGGTACTCGGCGTCGGGCTCCTCCGCCTGCGGCCGCCACTCCACCGGCTGGAAGTGCGCCTTGCCGTCCGGGTGGCCGAATCTCCCACCTTCGTACAGGCGCGGCGTGCCGGGGTGATCGAGCGTCGGGCACGGCCAGAAGACGCCGAACGTCCGCTCGATCTTCTCCCAGGTGATGCCGTGGTAGTCGGCGACCCCGCCGCGCGACGCGGCGCGCAGCTCCTCGAAGATCTCACGCGGCGACCCGTAGCGGAGCTTGTCCCCGGTGCCGAGCCGCTCCGCCAGGTCCCCGACGATCCGCCAGTCCTCGCGCGCGCCCTCCGGCGGATCGACGACCTTGCGGTGCAGGATCACCCGCCCCTCGACGCTGGTGGTGGTGCCTTCGTCCTCCTCCATGAGCGCGCCCGGCATGACGACGTCGGCGTAGCGCGCGGTCTCGGACATGAAGAAGTCGATCACCGCGAAGAACTCGAGCCCTTCCAGCGCCTCGCGCACGAACGCGTTGTCGGGCGCCGAGACCAGCGGGTTCGAGCAGAGCAGCAGCAGGCCGCGGATGCGCCGCGCGTGAATGGCCTCGAGGATGTCGACGTAGGAGAGCCCCTTGTGTGGGATCGACTCCTCCGGCACCCCCCAGACCCCGGCGACGTGCCGGCGATGCTCCGGGTTCTCGATGTCGCGCGCGCCCGGGAGCTGGTCGCATTTCTGGCCGTGCTCCCGCCCGCCCTGCCCGTTGCCCTGCCCGGTGATCATCGCGTAGCCGCAGCCCTCGCGGCCGATGCGCCCGGTGGCGACGACCAGGTTGATGGCCGCCAGGCAGTTCTCCACGCCCTTCGTGTGGTGCTCGATCCCGCGTGCGTGCAGCAGGAAGCTCGTCTTTGCCGGGCCCCATAGCTCGGCCGCCTTCACGATCATCGCCGCCGGCACGCCGGCAATCTCGGCCGCGCGCGCCGGCGTGTACTTCGCCACCGCCGCCTCCACGGCCTCCCAGCCGGTCGTGTGCGCGGCGATGAACGCGCGGTCGATCCAGCCGCGCTCGATCATCACGTGCAGCATGCCGTTGAACACGCCGATGTCGCCGCCCGGGCGCACCGGGATGAAGAGGTCGACGGTGCGGGCCACCGGCGTCATGCGCGGATCGAGCAGGATGAGCTTGGCACCACGCTCGCGCGCCTCCCATAGGTAGTCCGTCGTGATCGGGGCGCACTCGCCGATGTTGGCGCCCGCCACCAGGATGACGTCGGCCTTCGGAATGTCGCTCCAGGCGTTCGCGCTCCGATCGATGCCGAGGATCTTCTTCGAGGCGGCCGCCGCCGACACCATGCAGAGGCGCCCGTTGTAGTCGATGTTCGCGGTGCGGACGGCGACGCGGGCGAACTTGCCCATCAGGTAGGCGCGCTCGTTCGTCAGCGAGGAGCCTGACAGGATCGCGAACGCGTCGGCGCCGTATGCCTGCTGGATGCGGCGGATCTCGCCGGCGGTGCGGTCCAGCGCCGTTTCCCACGTGGTCGCGCGGAAGCCGCCACCCTCGGTGCGCTCCAGCGGGCGGCGCAGCCGGTCGGGGTGCTCGTCCTGCATGTAGCGCTTGACGCCCTTCGGGCAGAGCTTGCCGCGGTTGAACGGGAACTCCTCCCAGGGCTCGAAGCCGACCACCCGGTTGTCCTTGACCTTGAGCTGGATTCCGCACTGCTGGCCGCAGAAGCAGCAATGGGTCTTGACGATCCGGTCAGGTGCGCCCACCGCCGCCCAGCCGCCGGGCGGGACATCGTGGCGGTGCGGCCCGAACTCGGCGACGAGCGCTTCGATGGGCGCGGGGAGCTTGGCCATCCGCTATCTCCTCGCGGCCTGCCACAGGCCATCCTGAACCAGCGCCAGGTTCTTGCGGCGGCAGGCGGGACAGACGTCCTGGTAGTGCGTTCCGTCGGCGAGCTGGTAGCGGATGCCGAGCTGCGCCTCGACCATCTTGAGGTCCTGTACGTGGAGCTTCGACGCGAACGGCTCCCCGCAGCGGGCGCACGGCGCCGGGCCCGAGGCGGCCCCGGCGCGGCGGTAGTAGTCGAGGCTGAGCTGCGCAGGGCGCTGGACGATGTGGAAGAACTTCCCGAACGGCAGGTACAGCAGCGTGAAGATCACGGTCACCGCGTGGAACTGCGCGAGGAAGCCGTAGTGGAACCCGCGCATGAAGCGCGCCGAGACGGCCAGCAGGATCCCGGTGGCGGAGATGGCGAAGAGCAGCGCGAGCGGCAGCAGGTCGGCGGCGAACTGTTGCACGGCGAGCGCGCCTCGATCGCGCGCGCGCCGCCACAGCGCGAGGAAGACACCGGCGAGGACGAGCAGGGCCGAGATCACGAGCGCGTTGAAGGTCAGCTCGGCCGCCACGCTTCCTAGCGGAAAGTCCATGACGTGGAGCCCGAAGACGTAGGCCGAGTAGACCTCCTGCGATCCGGCCGCGCTCTCGAACCGTATCCAGCCGAAGGACAGCGGGAACGTGACGGCCGCCGCCAACACGCACCCCCAGAAGATGCACGCGTGCGCCGCCCAGCGCATCGGCGAGCGGCGCTCGATGAACTTCTGGGCGAGCAGGTTGTCCCAGAGCAGCCGCACGAGCCGGACGAGGTTGCCCGGCAGCCGGCGCGGCGCCGCGAAGAGCTGCCACCCGCGCCGCCAGTAGAGCCGCGTCGGCGGGCGCCGTAGCCACATCGTGTAGCGGTAGGCCAGCCCGTAGGCCGCGAACACCGAGGCGCTCGCGTACGGGACCAGCGCGGTATCGAAGTCTCTCAGGCCGCGGCTGCCCAGGTAGATCCCCGCGAGCAGGAGCCCCGCCACCGCGAGCCCCCAAAGCGTCGCGCGCGCCGCGTCGCGCTCGTGTCGGGCAGGCACAGCCGCGTTTGCGCCGGTCTCCTGCGCGGAGTCCATCAGGCAACTATGGAGAGAAGGCACGCCATGGTCAACGACTGCACGTAGGGAGCGTATGCAGGGGTTCGCTGGGGCATTGGTTCGCGGAAGTGTCGTTCACACTGCGTTGGTTCGCGCGCGCCGGCCGTTGCGGTAGCATTTGCGTGGATGTTCAGGGACGATCATGAGGCGGCGCTGGAGCGCGTCGCGTCGCTTGAGGCGCGCAAGATCCGTTGGCGCGCTCCGCTGTGACGCGAGGCCGTGGTGTGTGCGCGGGCGGCCGCGGCGCGCCGCCTCACGGCGGCGTGTCGGCGAAGGAACGCATGCGTGAATCGATCAGCCGCTGCACCTCGCCGGCCAGGGCGGCCTCGCCGCGTTCGGCGAGCTTGGCGTGCAGGCGGCGCATGCCGTAGCGGCTCTGCACCTCGTCGTGGGCGATGACGCCGAAGGCGGTCACGAAGCGGTGCACGGCGGCGGCGACCGTTGCCGGGGGGTCGAGCTCCGCCGCCAGGAGCGCTTCGAGAAGACGCACCTCCGTCATGAGCCAGCGGTCGCCGCGGCCTTCCAGCTTGCGCAGCACCGAGGCGAGCTGCTCGCGCGCGCGGGCGGCTTCGCCGCGGTAGAGCCAGAGGCGCGCCTCCACCACCAGCGCGTTCTCGAAGGCCGTCTCGTCGCGCGCCTCGCGCGCCACGCGCACCACGTCGCGCAGCAGCGCGTCCGCGGCGGTCAAGTCGCCGCGCACGATCTGCAAGTTCGCGAGGTCGCGGCCGACCAGGTATACCGCCCAGGGATCCCCGGTCGCCTCGGCAAACCCGTACGCGCGTCGATTGAGCTGGCGTGCGGCGTCGAGGTCGTCGCGCATCACCGCCAGGTCGGCGAGGCGGCCGTAGGCGCGCGATCCCACGAGCGCGCGCTCGGGGTCGTCCTCGCGCGCCAGGGCGATGACTTCGGTGGCCACGCGCTCGGCGTCGGCGAACCGGTCCTGGTAGAAATAGGTGTCGGCGACCAGGCCGCGGCAGCGCGCCACGCCGGTTTCGTCGCCGAGCGCAGCGTAGAGGGCGTCGCCGCGCGCGAGCGCCGCGAGCGCGGCGTCGTAGCGGATGGCGTAGTAGTGCGCGTGCGCGTCGGCCAGCTCCACGCGCGCGCGCCGCGCGTCCACCGCCGGCGCGGCGTCGTCCTCCAGCCAGCGGCGCGCGGTGGCGACGTGCTCGCCCGCGGCTTGGTCGTCGCCCGCCTTGGCGGCCTTGCCCACCGCGCCGCACAGCGCCTGCCAGGCGTCGTCGTCGTTGCCCGCTTCGCGCCAGAGCGCGGCTACGCGCGCGGCGATGCCGGCGCGCTCGCGCCCGTAATACGCGTGCAGTCCGGCGGCGGTGTCGAGCAGCGCGCGGCGGCGGTCGGCGTCGGGTAGCGTGCGCAGCCGCGCCAGGAGGCAGTCTTGCACGAGCCCGTGGTCGAAACGGTAGGCGCGCCCGCGCTCGGCGCGCAGCAGGCCGTGCAGCAGCGCGCGGTCGAGCACGTCGTCCACGAGCCCGCCCAGCGTGTCGTCGCCGCCGGCCTCGCCGCCCGGGTGCGCGGCGCCCTGTTCCACGGCGGCGCGCAGCACGCCCTCCTCGAAGCGCGTGCCCAGCAGCGCCGCGCGCAGCAGGACGCCTTCGGCTTCGGCGGCGGCGCCGAGGAACGTGGCGAGCATCGCCCGAACGCGCTCGCCGATGAGCGCCTCCAGCGGGCGCGCCGCCAGCAGGTCGTCCACACCCGCGCCGGCGCGCGGGTGCCAACCTTGCGGGCCGGCCACCAGCAGCCCCGATTCGATCCACTCGTGCACGAGCTGCACCACGTGCAGTGGGGTGCCGTCGACCCGCGCCGCCAGCGCGGCGGCCACGGCGTCGTCCACCGGTACGACCGACTGGATGAGCCCGCGCCGCTCTTCGGGCGCAAGCGGCTCCAGCGTGCGCACCTGCGCCACGGCCGGCGTGCGCCACAGCGCTTCCAGGCGCGCGCGCAACGGCGGGTACTGCGCGGTGCCCGAGCGCAGCGTCACCACCAGCAGCACTGGCGCGTCCTGCGCCGCCAGCAGCCGCTCGCACAGCTCGAGCGCGCCGTCGCGCGCCCAGCCCAGGTCGTCGACCCAAAGATACACGGGCCGGACCCGCGCCGCGGCGCGCACCGCGGCGTGCGCCAGCTCGGCCACCTCGGCCGGCGGCAACAGCTCTTCCGTGCCGGCGGCGCGCAGCCAGCGTTCCAGGCGCACGGCGTCGAAGGGCGGCTCGGCGGCGCCGTCGGGGATGAGCCAGCGCCACTCTGCCGGCACACCGTACGCCTCGCCGTCGCTGGCGCGGCGGTCCGGCAGCCCCAGCAGCCGCCGCACCGCCAGACGGAGTCCGCCGGCCAGCGCGCCGCCGGCGACGTCGTATCCGGCGGCGACGCCCTCCATCAGCGCGCGCCGCTCCACCTCGGCCAGCCCCCAGCGGGCGATGCGGCTCTTGCCGACGCCGGCCTCGCCCAGCAGCGCCAGCAGGCGCACTCCGCCGCGCGTACACGTTTCGTCGACGAGCGCCGCGACGAGGTCGCGCTCGGCCGCGCGCCCCACGAGGGGCAGCTCGCGCAGGCGCAGCAGGGAAGCGCCCGGATGCGCGTCGGGCGCCGCAGGCAGCCGCACCGGCAGGGAGGGCGCGATGGACATGCCGGGGGCGGGCGTGGCGGGCGACAGCGACAGCGCCAGTGGCACCGAATGGGTGTCGGGGCTCGGGACGCCCGAGTCGGTGGCGGCGAGCGTGGGCTCGGTGCCGCCCGCGCGCACGGCGTACGGCTCGGACGGCGGTCGCGAACGCCAGGCACCGGCGCCGCTCTCCTCGGACGCGTCCGTGGGTGGGGCCGGGCTGAAGGCCGTGTCGTGCACGCGCGTGGCCGTGTCCTCCGCGTCGCGCGCCGCCGCGCCGGCTCCGTTCGCCTCGGGATCGTCGCCGCGCTCCGCGGCGGCGGTGCGCGCCAGCTCCACGCCGTCGATCACGCGCGGGGCGGCGGCGCCGAGCCGCTCGCGCACTTCCTGGGCGAAGCGCGGGCGCCGGCGTGGGTCGGTGCGCAGCAGCTCGTCGACCAGCGCCAGCAGCTCGGGGGGCGCCTCCAGTCCGGGGCGCGGCACCGCCGGCGGCGCCTGCTGCGTGAGCTTCAGCGCCATCAGCCGCAGGAAGCGCGCCTGCGGGAACGGCTCGTAGCCCGTGATCAGATGATGAAGCATCACGCCCACGGCATAGAGGTCCGTCCAGGGACCTGTGCCGGCGCTTCCGACGAACTGCTCGGGCGCCATGTAGGCCGGCGTGCCGACAGGGCCGTCCGTCTCCCCTTCGGAGCGCACGGGGTCGCGCACCTGCGCGATGCCGAAGTCGGCGATCTTCACGCGGCCGTCGAGGGCGAGCAGCAGGTTTCCCGGCTTGAGGTCGCGGTGGATGACGCCGGCGGCGTGGGCGGCGACCAGCCCCGCGAGCGCATCGTCGAAGGCGCGCGCCACGGCGGGCCAGCCGGGCCATTCCAGCGCCCACGCTTCCAGGTCTTGCCCTTCGACCAGCTCCATCACCAAGAAGGGCGTGCCTTGCTCGTCGCGTCCCACGTCCAGCAGCTCCACGATGTTCGGATGGCGAAGCTGCGCCGCCGCCGTGGCCTCGTTCAGCAGCAGCCGCTTGCGCAAAGCGTCGCCGCGCAGCTCCGAGCGCAGCGTCTTGATGGCGACCGGCTGCCGCGACGGCAGGTGCAGGCCGCGGTAGACGCGGCCCATCCCCCCGTGCCCCAGCAGCGCGACCAGCTCGTATCCGTGGATCGCCTCGGGCACGCGGCGAATCCTGCCACGGCTCGGCGGCGGGAGCGAGATCAACGCGCTGCGGCGTGAGCCCGCCCGTCCGTGCACGTCAGCGTCGACAGTCTCCTGGCCGCGCTGCTACCGTTCGCCGGTGCTGCGGCGGTTCTGGTCGATCGCGTTCTGGGCGGGCTTCGCGCTGAGCCTTCCCGTCTTCTTCGCCGTCGCCGTTGCGCTCTGGCTCGTCACCGCGCCGTTCGACGCGCGGCGCCGCGCCAGCCACTACTTCTCGTGCGCCTGGGCCGCGTTCTACGTGTGGATCTATCCGGGGTGGCGGGTCGCCGTCGTCGGGCGGCGGCACATCGTGCCCGGGCGCGCCTACGTGCTGGTGGCGAACCACACGTCCGTCGCCGACATCGTGCTGTGCTTCATGCTCTTCCGGCAGTTCAAGTGGGTCAGCAAGCGGTCGGTGTTCAATCTCCCGTTCCTCGGCTGGAACATGTGGATGTGCCGCTACGTGCCGCTGGTTCGCGGCGACGGTGCCAGCATCGAGCGCATGCTCGACACCTGCCGCGTCTGGCTGCGGCGCGGGATGTCCGTGATGATGTTCCCGGAAGGGACGCGCTCGGCCGACGGCGCGGTCAAGCCGTTCAAGCACGGCGCGTTCACGCTGGCGCTGGAGACCGGCGTCCCGGTCGTCCCGGTCGCCATCCACGGCGGCGCGGACCTCATTCCCAAGCACGGGCGCACGTTCGCCCCGCGCGCCGACCTGCGTATCGAGGTTCTCGAGCCGGTCGCCCCCGACGGCTTCGCTTCCGCCGCCGCGTACGGCGAGGCGGTGCGCGCGCACGTCTGCGCCGCGCTCGGCCAGCCCGTCGCCCCCGCCGCCGACGCGTCGTCCGCCGCGCCGGCGTGCGCTTCGCCGCCGGCGTCCGCCTCGACGCCCACCGCCACGGCCGCCGCTGGCCCATAGTTCCGTCCGGCCCCGCGGGGGCGCGGGTACACTGGGAGCGTGGACGAGATCGACGCCATCCGTGCGGAGGGTCCGCTGCGACGGCTGTTCGGTCCGCACCTACCCGCGCGCGGTTCCGGGCACCTGTGGGCGCGCTGGATCTTCCTGCGCGCGCTCGGCGCCGTCTTCTTCAGCGCCTTCTACTCTCTCGCTTTCCAGATCCACGGGCTCATGGGGCCGCACGGCATCCTGCCGGCCGGCGAGTACCTCGCGACGGTTGCCCGCGAGCTGGGGTTGCTGCAAGGGCTGTGGTATGCGCCGTCGCTGCTGTGGCTGGGCGCCGGCGACTGGAGCCTGACGTTCCTCGTCGCCGCCGGGCTCGCCGCCTCCGTCCTGCTCTTCCTGAACGTGTGGCCGCGCGCGACGATCGCCGCCTGCGGCGTGCTGTTCCTGTCGTTCGTCTCCGCGGCGCAGGATTTCTCCTCGTATCAGTCGGACGGCATGCTGCTGGAGGCGGCGCTCATCTCGCTCTTCTTGGCGCCGCGTGGCCTGCGCCCGGGCTTCGGCGAAGCCTACCCGCCGTCCTGGGCGGCGCGCTTCATGCTGGTCTGGGAATGGTTCCGCATCTACTTCGAATCGGGCGTGGTGAAGCTCGCCACCGGCGACCCGCAGTGGCGCGCGCTCACCGCCATGGACCACTACTACGAGAACGGTCCGCTCCCCACCTGGATCGGCTGGTACGTGCAGCAGCTCCCGCACTGGTTCCACGCCGTCACCGCGTTCCTGGTGCTGGCGTTGGAGCTGGCGGTTTGCTGGCTGGCGTTCCTGCCGCGCCGCGCGCGGCTGGTCTGCTTCGGCGTGGTCACGCCGTTCCAGGTCGGCATCATCTTGACGGCCAACTACACCTTCCTGAACTACCTCGTGCTCTTCCTGGGTGTCCTGCTGGTCGACGATCGGGCCTTCGCCGCCCTGGCGCCGCTGGCGCGCCGTGTTCCCGCCCGCGCCCGCGCCTTCTTCGCCCCGCGCGCCGCGCCAGCCCCGGCGCCCGTCGCCACGTGGCGCGTCGCTGCAGCCGCCTTCGTGCTCGTCTGGGTGTTCTACGCGACGGTGCTCGAGTTCCCCGCGCTGCCCGCGCCGCCCGGACCCCTGGCCGCGCCCGCCGTCGCGCTCGAGCCCTTCCGGGTGGCGAACCCGTACCACCTGTTCGGGTCGATGACCGAGGCGCGCTACGAGATCGAGTTCCAGGGCTCGCGCGACGGCGCGCACTGGCTCGCCTACCCCTTCCGCTACAAGCCGCAAGACCCCGCCAAGCCGCCCGGCCTCTACGCCCCTTATCAGCCGCGCTTCGAATGGAACCTGTGGTTCGCCTCGCTCGACGCCTGGGAGGAGAACCCGTGGGTCGTGCGCACCGAGGCGTTGCTCCTGGAGCGCAGCCCGGCGGTGATGCGCCTGTTCGCCGGCGACCCGTTCGCGGGCGGGCCGCCGCCGCGCTACGTCCGCTCGGTGAATTGGCTCTATCGCTTCACCGACCTCGCCACGAAGCGCACCACCGGGCTGTGGTGGGCGCGCGAGGACCTGGGCCCGTTCGCCCCGGCGCTCGAGCGCAAGCCCGACGGGACGATCGCCGCGATGCCCGACGAGTGACCCGCCGCCGCGCGCGGGTGTAGGCTCGCCCTGCATGCCGGCGCCGGCGGTGAATCTGCGAGACTTCGAGGCGCTGGCGCGCGAACGGCTCGACGCGCGCGCGCTCGGCTACTACGCCGGCGGCGCCGGCGACGAGGTCACACTCCGCGAGAACGAGACCGCCTGGGCGCGGCGGACGCTTCGCTACCGCGTGCTGGTCGACGTCGGCGTTCGGCGCCTCGACGCCGAAGTGCTCGGCCAGCGCGTGTCGATGCCCGTTCTGGTGGCGCCCACGGCGTTTCACGGGCTCGCGCACCCGGAGGCGGAACGCGCCACGGCGCGCGCCGCGGCGGCGGCGGGCACCGTCATGATCCTGAGCACGCTCTCCGGCACTCCGGTGGAGGACGTCGTGGCGGCGGCGGGCGGGCCCGCGGGCGGACCGGTCTGGTTTCAGCTCTACGTGTACAAGGACCGCGGCGCGACGGCGGCGCTGGTGCGGCGCGTGGAGGCCGCCGGTTGCCGCGCGCTGGTCCTCACCGTCGATGCGCCGGTCCTGGGGCGCCGCGAGCGCGACGTGCGCAACGCCTTCCGCCTGCCCGACGGCATGAGCGTCGCCAACCTCGTCCCGGCGGGGCTCGCGGAGCTGCCGGCCGCGGCGCGCGAGTCCGGTCTGGCCGCCTACTTCGCCGCGCAGCTCGACGCGTCGGTGACGTGGAACGACGTCGCCTGGTTGCGCTCCGTCACGCGCTTGCCCGTCTTGCTGAAGGGCATCGTGCGCGCCGACGACGCGATGCGCGCGCTGAACCACGGCGCCGCCGGCGTCGTCGTGTCCAACCACGGCGGCCGCCAGCTCGACGGCGCGCCCGCCACCGCCGACGTCCTTCCGGAGATCGCCGCCGCGCTCGACGGCCGCGGAACGCTCCTGGTCGACGGCGGCGTTCGCCGCGGCGCCGACGTCGTCAAGGCCCTCGCTCTCGGCGCGCACGGCGTGTTGCTCGGCCGGCCGATTCTGTGGGGGCTCGCCGTCGACGGTGAGGCGGGCGTCGCGCGCGTTCTCGATCTGATGCGCGCGGAGCTGGACCTAGCCATGGCCCTGTGCGGCTGCCCCGACCTCGCCGCCGTCACGCCCGACCTGGTCCGGTGAGCGGAGATCGTCATTCAGATTCTTACGGGGCGGCGGCACGAGAGGTGCATCGGTTGTCCGGGCGTCAGGTATTGACCGCGGCCGGCGCGGGCGCTACGGGCGATCCAGCACGGAAAGCAGGAGAAAGGGCTTTGGCACAGGAGCGCGTCAGCGAGCCGGGGGGGCCGAGGGGCGAGATTCCGACGTTCGCGCATGCGTTGCGGGCGCTGCGCGGGCTGGGGGACGCCGGCTTCACGTTCGTGCAGACCGACGGGGATGAACGCTTCTACTCCTGGCACGATCTGTCGGTCGAGGCGAGTCGGCGCGGGCGGCAGCTGCTGGCCAAGGGACTGCGCAAAGGGGATCACTTGGGCCTGGTCATCCCCGAGGGGGATGAGTTCGTTCTGTCGTTCCTGGCGGCGTTGATGGTTGGCGTCGTTCCGGTGCCGATGTACCCGCCGCTCGCGTTCGGGAAGCTCGATGCCTACATCGACGCGACGGCGGGCATCTTGCGCGCGGCGGACGCCAAGATGCTTCTGACGACCAAGCGCGTGCAAGCCGTGTTGTGGTCGCTGGTCGACAAGGTGCCGACCTTGAAGACTCTGCTGACGGTGGAGGGGCTCGCCGGCGCGCCGCCCCCCGACTTCGCCGCCGAGCCCGACCCCGACGCCATCCGCCCCGAGGACACCGCCTTCTTGCAGTTCACGTCGGGCAGCACCGCCGCGCCGAAGGGCGTGGTGGTCGCGCACAGCAGTCTGATGGCGAACGCCCGGGCCATCATCGACACGCTCGACGTGACCAAGGGCGACAAGGGCGTGAGCTGGCTACCGCTGTATCACGACATGGGGCTGATCGGCTTCGTGCTGGCGCCGCTGCGCTACACGACGCCGGTCGTCTACATCCCGACGCTCGATTTCGTGAAGCACCCCACCGTGTGGCTCGACACCGTGCACAAGCACCGCGGGACCATCACGTTCGCGCCGAACTTCGCCTTCGCCCTGGTGGCGCGCCGCACGCCTGAGCGCAAGCTCGCGCAGCTCGACCTGAGCTGCGTGAAGGCGCTGGGGTGCGGCGCGGAGCCGAACCATCCCGCCACGCTGAACGCGTTCCTCGATCGGTTCGCGCCGGCGGGGCTGAGGCGCAGCGCCATCCTGCCCTGCTACGGCATGGCGGAGGCGACGCTGGCGATGTCGTTCTGCGCCCTCGCAGACGAGTTGCGCACCGACGTCGTCGACGGCGAGGCGTACCACGGCGAAGGGCACGCGGCGCCTGTGCTGGCCGCCGGCGCTCCTGAGGCGACTGAGACCGGCTCCGAGGACGAACGCCCCGATGAGCGCGGCGCGCCGGCGGCATCCGGGGCCGGCGCCGCGGACGAGGCGTCCGAGTCCGGCGACGGAGTCGCGCTGGAGTTCGTCTCCTGCGGGCGGCCTCTCGCCGGGCACGAGATCGTCGTGCTCGACGAAGAAGGGCGCGTGCAGCCGGAGCGGCGCGTCGGCGAGATCGTGTTCCGCGGCCCGAGCGTGGCGGCGGGCTACTACAAGAACCCGGACGCCACGCGCGCCACCTTTGCCGACGAGGGGCTGCGCACGGGCGACCTCGGTTACTTCGCCGGCGGCGAGATCTACGTGACGGGGCGACGCAAGGACATCGTGATCCTCAACGGGCGCAACTACGATCCGCAGACGATCGAGTGGCAGGCTGCCGAGGTGCCGGGCGTGCGCAAGGGAAACGTCGTCGCCTTCTCGCGCCCTGGCGCCGCTACCGAGGAGCTGGTGGTCGTCGCCGAGACGAAGGAGCCGCCGGACGCGCACGCGGCGCTGGCGGCTGCCGTCAAGGAGCGCATCCAGGAGCAGCTCTTCCTGCCGGTGGCCGACGTCCTCTTCATCGGCGCGGGCGCGCTCCCCAAGACCTCCAGCGGCAAGCTGCAGCGGGCCAAGACGCGCCTGCAGTACCTCGACGGGTCGCTCGGCGCGGAGGGCGTGCGAACGTTGGGGCAGCGCGGCCAGGCGCTGACCTTGGCGAAGCACCTCGCGCGCTCGCTGGTGAGCCGCGTGCGCCACGAGGTGAAGACGCGGGCCACGGGCCTGCTGGGCGGCGGCGACAGGAACGAGTAGCGGCGCCGCGTCCACGCCAGCGAGCGCGAGCGCGCGTGCGCCGGCTACATGAAGCCCAGCTGAAGGCGCGCTTCTTCGGTCATGCGGTCCGGCCCCCAGGGCGGCTCCCACACCAGCTCCACCTTCGCGGACGCGACGCCGGGAATGGCGCGCAGCTTCGCCTCCACCTCGCCCGGCAGCGAGCCCGCCACCGGACAGGCGGGTGCGGTGAGCGTCATCTTCACGTTCACCGCGCCGGCGTCGTCGACTTGGACGTCGTACACGAGCCCCAGCTCGTAGATATTGACGGGTATCTCAGGGTCGTAGACGGACCGCAGCACCTCGATGACTTGTGGCTGCAGCACCGTCTTGTCGGGCTTGGGCGTTGTCGTCGTCGCGCTCGTCATGCGTCGCTCACTCCGCGGTCGACTCGGTGGAGACCGACTCCGCGTGGCCTTCGAGCGCCCCGCGCATCGTGTGCCACGCCAGGGTCGCGCACTTCACGCGCATCGGGAACTCCGCCACGCCGCTGAACGCGGCCAACTTGCCGAGCGCGTCCAGGTCCGGCTCCCCGCCCTTCCCCATGACCAGATCGTGGAAGCGCACGAAGAGCGCCTCCACGTCGGCGCGCGACTTGCCCTTCACCGCTTCGGTCATCGTGCTCGCCGACGCGGTCGAGATGGCGCAGCCGCTGCCCTGGAAGCCGGCGTCGCGCACAGTATCGCCGTCCACCGCGAGATGCACGGTGAATCGGTCGCCGCACAACGGGTTGTAACCCTCCAGCGAGTGGTTCGTCCCCGCCGGCACGCCGAAGTTCCGCGGGCGGCGGCTGTGGTCCAGGATCACCTCGCGGTACAGGTCGGTCAGCTCGCTCATGTCAGCGCGCCTCCCGTTCCGCCCAGCAGCTCCTGGGCCTGGCGCACCGCCGCCACCAGCGCGTCCACCTCGGCGTGCGTGTTGTAGAACGCGAACGAGGCGCGCGACGTAGCGGGGATGCCGAAGCGCTCCATCACCGGCTGGGCGCAGTGGTGGCCGGTGCGGATGGCCACGCCTTCCAGATCGAGCGCCGTGCCGAGATCGTGCGGGTGCACGCCGGCCGTGACGAAGGAAACGATCGCCGACTTGTGCGGGGCCGTGCCTACCAGGCGCACGCCCGGCAGCGCGCCGAGCGCCCGCGTGGCGTGCTCCAGAAGGGCGGCCTCGGCCGCGGCGATGCGGTCGAGGCCCAGCCCCTCGAGGTAGTCGAGTGCCGCGCCCAGCGCCACCGCGCCGGCGATGTTGGGCGTTCCCGCCTCGAACCGCGCCGGGATGTCCTGGAACGTGGTCTTCTCGAAGGACACCGAGCGGATCATCTCGCCGCCGCCTTGCCACGGCGGCAGCGCCGCGAGCAGCTCGGCGCGGCCGTAGAGCACGCCGATGCCGGTGGGCCCGCACGCCTTGTGCCCGGAGAACGCGTAGAAGTCGCAGCCCAGGGCGGCGACGTCGACTGCGAGGTGCGCGACGGCCTGCGCCCCGTCGAGGAGCACCGGCACGCCCCGGGCGTGCGCCAGCTTCACGATGTCGGCGACCGGCAGCACCGTGCCGAGCGCGTTGGAGACGTGGGCCACGGCGACCAGGCGCGTGCGCTCGCTGAGCGCGGCCGCCACCGACTCGGCCGACACCGCGCCGGCGTCGTCGATGGGCGCCACGCGCAGCCGCGCGCCCTTCTCCTGGCAGAGCAGCTGCCAGGGCACGATGTTGGAGTGGTGCTCCAGCCCGCTGACGACGATCTCGTCGCCGGCCGCCACGCGCGCGCGACCGAAAGTTTGCGCCACCAGGTTCACGGCCTCGGTCGTGCCGCGCAGGAAGACGATCTCACGCGCCTGGCGTGCGCCGATGAAGCGCCGCACCTTTTCGCGCGCCGCTTCATAGGCGGCGGTGGCGCGCTGCGACAAGAGGTGCACGCCGCGGTGGACGTTGGCGTTGTCGCGCTCGTAGAAGTGCAGCTCGGCGTCGAGCACGGCGCGCGGCTTCTGCATCGTCGCGGCGTTGTCCAGGTAGACGAGCGGCTTGCCGTGGACCTGCTGGTGCAGGACCGGGAAATCGGGCCGTACGGTGGCGGCGTCGAGCGGCGGGCGCGCGGCGGAGCCCTTGCCAGCGCCGGTGCCGGCGGCCCCGTCCCCGCCGCCCCCTGCCGCGGGACCGCCGTCCGGCGCGTCGTAGGGCGACGCCGGCGGCGTGGCGGTGCGTGCGTTGGCGACGGCGGCGGCGATCGCGGCGCCGGCGGCGGCAGCGGTGGCGCTCATAGACGCTCCAGCGCCTGCGCGGCGAGCCGCGCGCGCAGCGGCTCCAGCGGCAGGCGGTCGAAAATCTCGCGTGCGAACCCCTCGGTCAGCATCGCCCGCGCCAGCGCCAGGTCGATGCCGCGCGCGCGCAAGTAGAAGAGCGCATCCTCGTCGAGCTGGCCCACGGTGGCGCCATGGCTGCACTTGACGTCGTCGGCGTCGATCTCGAGGGACGGCTTCGTGTGCGCCAGCGCTTCATCCGACAGCAGGAGGTTGCGGTTCTCCTGGTGGGCGCTGGTCTTCTGCGCGCCGCGCCGCACCTTGACGCGCCCGTCGAACACGGTGCGCGCGGCGCCGGTCACGATGCCCTTGTACTTCTGCACGCTGGTGCCGTGCGGCGTGCGGTGGTCGACGAACGTGTGGTGATCGAGGTGCTGCGTTCCGGCGCCCACGTAGAGCCCGTCGAGCGAGCACGACGCCCCCGGGCCGTCGAGCACGACGCACAGGTCGAGCCGCGCCAGGCGCCCGCCGAGCGACACCACGTGCGAGTCGTAGGTCGCGTCGCGGGCGACGCGCGCCGCCAGCGTGGCGAGATGGAAGGTTCCCACCCCGTGCTCCTGCACGCGCACGTGCTTGACGACGGCGCCCTCGGCGAGCTGCAGCTCGGTGGCGGCGTTGAGCAGACTCGCGTCGTCGCCGCCGCCTGTGTACGTCTCCACCAGGGTGAGCTGGCTGCGCGCGCCGGCCAGTACCAGCACGCGCGGATGGACGGCCGTGCCCGGTGCGCCCGCGCCCACGCGCAGCGCCAGCGGCGCCTCGACGATGGCGCCTTCGCGTACGCGCACGACGACCACCTCGTCGAACGACGCGGCGTTCAGGTCCAGGAAAGGGTTCGCCGGCGTGCCGGTGGCGTCGTCGCCCAACGTCACCAGCGCCTCGCGCAGCGCCTCGGGGCAGGCGCGTAGCGCTTCGGCCAGCGGGAAGACGTCGACGCCGGCGGGCGCGCCGCCTTCGACCGTCCACGCGCGCACCGCCGCGTCAGCCGCCGCCACCACACTTGCCGTGGTCGCTGCCGGGGCCGAAGCCGAAGCCGAAGCCGACGCCGAAGCCGAAGCCGAAGCCGACGCCGACGCCGACGCCGAACCGGACGCCGAGGTCGCTGCCGGGGCCGAAGCCGAAGCCGACGCCGACGCCGAGGGCGCCTGAGCCAGCTCCGTCGCCAGCAGCGCCTCCAGCGGGGTCGTCCGCCACGCTTCGTCATGGCTGCTCGGGAAGCCCAGGCGTGCCAGCCGCTCCGCCGCGGCGCGCCGCCGCTCCGCGAGCCACGACGGCCAGCCCGCCGGCGCCGGCAGCGGCGCGCCCGCGCGCGCGAGCGACACCCATGCCGCGCCCGCCCTCCGCGGCGCTGCCTCGCTCCGGATGGGGGTCACGCTCGTCATGACCGCGCCGCCGCCCCCTTGCTCGCGGTCGCCGCCGCCGCCGCTAACCCAGTCGGCATCGCCGCCGCCGCCGCCGTCGCCGTCTTCTGCGTCTCCTCCAGCCAGCCGTAGCCACGCTGCGCCAGCTCGTCCGCCAGCGCCCGGTCGCCGGAGCGCACGATCACGCCGCCCATCAGCACGTGCACGCGGTCGGGGACCACGTGCTCCAGCAGCCGCGGGTAGTGCGTGATGAGCACGATGGCGCGGTCGACCCGGCGCAAGCTCTGGATGCCGCGCGCCACCACCTGCAGCGCGTCGAGGTCGAGCCCCGAGTCGGCCTCGTCCAGGATCGCCAGCCGCGGCTCCAGCATGAGCATCTGCCACATCTCGTTGCGCTTCTTCTCGCCGCCGGAGAAGCCCTCGTTCACCGGCCGCTGCGCCAGCGCGTCGGAGAGCTCCACGACCTTCATCCGCTCGCGCGCCAGCTTCAGGAAGTCCATCGCGTCGAGCTCGCCGATGCCCCGGTGCTTGCGCACCGCGTTCACCGCCGCCTTCAAGAAGTACATGTTGCTGACGCCGGGAATCTCCACCGGGTACTGGAACCCCAGGAACAGCCCCTCGCGCGCCCGCTCCTCCGGCGCCATCGCCAGCAAGTCGCGCCCCTCGAACGTCACGCGCCCCGCCGTGACCTCCGCCCCTTCGCGCCCCGCCAGCACGTGCGCCAGCGTGCTCTTGCCCGAGCCGTTCGGCCCCATGATGGCGTGTACTTCGCCGGCGCCGACCGACAGGTCGATGCCGCGCAAGATCGGCCGCCCGCCGTTCGTCGCGTGCAGCCCTTCGATTCGCAGCATCGCAACCATCAGCCCACCGCTCCTTCGAGGCTCACCTCGAGCAGCTTCTGCGCCTCCACGGCGAACTCCATCGGCAGCTCCTTGAACACCTGCTTGCAGAAGCCGTTGACGATGAGCGACACGGCCTCTTCTTCGTCCAGCCCGCGCTGGCGGCAGTAGAAGAGCTGGTCCTCGCCGATGCGCGACGTCGTCGCCTCGTGCTCCAGCCTCGCCGTGGAGTTGCGCACCTCCACGTACGGCACGGTGTGGGCGCCGCATTGGTCGCCCATCAGCAGCGAGTCGCACTGCGTGTAGTTGCGCGCGCCGTCCGCCGACTTCATCACCTTCACCAGGCCGCGGTACGTGTTCTGCCCGTGCCCCGCGCTGATGCCCTTGGCGATGATCGTCGAACGTGTGTTCTTCCCGATGTGAATCATCTTCGTCCCGGTGTCGGCCTGCTGCCGGTTGGCGGCGAGCGCCACGCTGTAGAACTCGCCCACCGAGTCGTCGCCCTGCAGGATGCAGCTCGGGTACTTCCAGGTGATCGCCGAGCCGGTCTCCACCTGCGTCCAGGAGATGCGCGACGCGCGGCCCGCGCACTTGCCGCGCTTGGTGACGAAGTTGAAAATGCCGCCGCGCCCTTCGGCGTCGCCCGGGTACCAGTTCTGCACCGTCGAGTACTTGATCTGCGCGCCCTCCAGCGCGACCAGCTCGACCACCGCGGCGTGCAGCTGGTTCTCGTCGCGCATCGGCGCGGTGCACCCTTCCAGGTAGCTCACGTAGGCGCCGTCGTCGGCGACGATGAGCGTGCGCTCGAATTGCCCGGTCTTGGCGGCGTTGATGCGGAAGTAGGTCGACAGCTCCATCGGGCAGCGCACGCCCTTGGGGACGTAGACGAACGACCCGTCGCTGAAGACGGCCGAGTTGAGCGTGGCAAAGAAGTTGTCAGTGTAGGGGACGACCGTGCCGAGGTAGCGGCGCACCAGCTCCGGGTGCTCGCGCACCGCCTCGGAGAACGAGCAGAACACGATGCCTAGCTCGCCGAGCTTGTCCTTGAAGGTCGTGGCGACCGAGACGCTGTCGAAGACGGCGTCGACCGCGACGCCGGCGAGCAGGGCGCGCTCGTGCAGTGGCACGCCCAGCTTCTCGTACGTGGCCAACAGCGCCGGGTCCACGTCGGCCAGGCTCTTGGGCCCGTTGTTCAGCTTGGGCGCCGAGAAGTAGCTGATCGCCTGGTAGTCGATGGCCGGGTAGTGCACGTTGGCCCAGCGCGGCTCCTGCATCGTGAGCCAGTGGCGCAGCGCCTTGAGCCGCCACTCCAGCAGCCACTCGGGCTCGGCCTTCTTCGCCGAGATGAACCGGACCGTGTCCTCGCTCAGCCCGGGCGGCGCCGACTCCTGCTCGATGTCGGTGACGAACCCGGCCTGGTAGGCCCGGCCGACAAGCTCGTTGAGTCGGTCAGTAGAAGTGGACATCCTGAGTCCTCTTTCCTACGGACAGTATAACCACACGCCCGAGTCGGCGCATCCTGCCGTCTCTAAAGGAAAAAATCAACCCATGACCGGGGCGCCACCCGTCCCCTGTCAAAACAGGATTCGTTTTGGCGGGTTACAATCGCTCGAAGAGCCGGCGCGCCGCCCGCGTCGTCAGCGCGCTGACCAGCGTGACGTCGTCGGCCAGGCCTTCGAACACCTGCGCGCTCGTCGGGCCGAGGTCGACCAGGACCGCGTACAAGCGGAAGCCGAGCGTGCGCTTCGTTTCGAGGAATTGCGCACGCCAGTCGGCTGCGATCGCAGCTTCGCCGTCGGTGATGAACACCAGGTCGCCCTGGCGGAAGGGCGCGGTGCGCAGCGTTTCCACGGCGCGCTCCAGCGGGGGAACGTAGTCGGTGCCGCCGCCCGGAAAGTGCTCCGCCAGGGCGAGCACCTCGTCGGGGTCGGCCTCGCGTCGCCCGGTGGCGCCGCGTTGTGTATCTAGCGGATGAAATACGCGGGGCGCGGCGGGCGGCGCGGAGAACGTGATGGCCTGGAAGCGGCGCCCTTGGCGGCGCGCGACGTCCATGAGCGTGAGCGCCACCGCTTTGGCCCACAGCTCCTTCTTGCCGGCCATCGACGAGGAGACGTCGACGAGGCAGACGACGGGGCCGCGCCCGCGCCGCGACCCGCGCAACGCGTAGGAGAGCACGCGCCCTTCGGTCAGGCGCCGCAGGAGGTCGCGCCGCAGCAGCGGGTGGCGCAGCGCCATCAGCTCCGCCGGCAGCAGGCGTGCCACCTCGCGTCCCAGCGTCACCTCGTAGACCTCGGCGGCGAGCCGCTCGCTGCGGATACGGCGCGCGTCCAGCGCCTCCTCGCGCATCGCCCCCACCAGCGCCGCCAGCCGGCGCAGCTTCTCGCTTTTGGCCAGCCGGTCGCCGAGCGCCAGGCGCTCCTCCGCGGGGACTCGCATGCCGGCGCCCAGTCCGCGCTCGAACGACTCCGACTCGGCCTCGGCCTCGTCCAGCTCGTCGGGCAGGCGCTCGGCGGCGGCGTCGAGCCGCCCCGTCAGGCGCGCCGGCAGGCGGCGAGCGGCCTCGGCGGCCTCGGTGGCGCGGCGGCGCAAGGCCGTCTCCCGGCGGGTGCGCTCGTCGCGCAGCGCGTCCGCGGCGCGCGCGACGGCCGAGTCGGCGTCTCCGCCCGCCAGCGCGCCCGCGGCGTCCTCCTGTTCGCGCAGCTCGCCGAGCGCGTCCTCCTCGGCGGCCAGCTCGAACTGCTGCAGCAGCTCCTCCTCGTCGAGCAGCTCCTCCTGCTTCAGCGCCTTCAGCACCTCATCGGCCAGGCGCGCCGCCCCCGCCGCGGCGCGCGGCTCGTCCAGCGCGGTGCGCTCGCGCAGCGCCGCGTACCCCTGCGCCGCCAGCACGTCGCCGAGGATGCGCCGGTGGATCTGCGCGGAAGGCGGCACGGCCGCCGCCGGGCGCGGCAGCACGTTCAGCTTGTACAGCGCCAGGTAGAGATCAAAGAGCAGGGCGTCGAAGCGCGGGAGCAGGCGCGCGCCGCGCGCGGCCGTGCGCTGCAGCGTCTCGCTGGCGGCGAAGGCCTGCCTCCAGGCGGCGCGGTCGTAGCCGTCGTGCTCCACGGTGGCGGCCGCGAACGTGTCGCCGGCGCCGGTGCCGTTCATTGCACGCCTTGCTTGGCGGCGGCGTCCTCGACGTCGCGCCGGATCTCGTTCACCTCCTCGCGCACCGCGGCGACCAGATCGGGGTCGCGCCCGCGCGCACGGCACTCGTCCACCAGCTCGTCGACCCGCCCC
>DASYRF010000364.1:0-11199 GCA_036004705.1 Myxococcota bacterium | reverse complement strand
GCCAGCTGCAGCGTCGCCGGCATGTACTGCTCGACCTTCAACACGGCGGCGCTGGGCGAAGCGACGTCCGCGTAGACGACCGCGTCCACCAGGCACGACACGTTGTCGTGCGTGATGACTTCCTGCGCGGGGATTTGCATGACCTTCGTGCGCGTGTCGACCACGATGACGCGATCGATGCCGAACGGCGCCAGCATCACCACGCCGGGTCCGGCGGCCCTGGCGCGCGCTCGTCCCAGCCGGAACACCACTGCGCGCTGGTATTCGCGTAGGATGCGCACGCTCGACGCGACCGCGACCAGACCTCCCGCCGCGGCAAGACCCAGGAGGAGCTCCCACATGCGCTTACTGTAGCGCACCGGTCGCACGGGTGCGCACGTCGCGCGGGACGGGCCGACCGCGGTAGGCTCGGCGCGATGGCGGCCGCGCAGCGAAGCCGGTTCGTCTCGTTCGCCTGGGTGGCGCTCGCGTATGTCGCGGCGGGCGCCGCGGCGCTGCTCGCGGCGCGCTTGGCCGCTGGTGCGCGCCTCTGGGTGGTGCTGGCGCTGGCGGATCTCGCCGCCACGATCGTGGTCTTCGGCTTCAGTCGCGCGTTCGACAACTCCAGCGTGTACGACCCTTACTGGAGCGTCGCGCCGATGGTGATCGCGCCGGCGCTGGCGTTGAGCCCGGCGGGCGCGGCGGCCCCCGCGCTGCGCCGCGCGCTGGTCGTGGCGCTCGTCCTCGCCTGGGGCGCGCGCCTCACCTACAACTGGGCGCACGGCTGGCAGGGCCTGCAGCAGGAAGACTGGCGCTACGTGGACCTCCGCCGCACGACCGGTCGCGCCTACTGGCTGGTGAGCCTGGTCGGCTTGCATCTGATGCCCACGCTCAGCGTGTACCTGGGCTGCTTGGCGCTGCTGCCCGCCCTGGCGGCCGGCGGGCGCTCGCCCGGTCCGCTCGACGCGGGGGCCGCGCTGCTGGCGGCGGGTGCGCTGGCGATGGAGGCCGTCGCCGACGAGCAGCTGCGCACGTTTCGCCGCGCGCGCCCCGCCGCCGGCGAAACACTCGCCGCCGGGCTCTGGGCGTTGTGCCGCCACCCCAACTACCTCGGCGAGATCGGCTTCTGGTGGGGCGTGTTCCTTTTCGCGCTCGCCGCCAATCCGCGGGCGTGGTGGGCGGTGGTTGGCCCGCTCTGGATCACGGCGCTCTTCGTGTTCGTCTCCGTCCCCTTGATGGACCGCCGCGCCCTGGCGCGGCGTCCGGGCTACGCTGCGCACATGGCGCGCTTGCCGGCGCTGTTGCCGCGCCCGTTCGGGCGCGCCAGGAGGGAAACGTGATCCTCGACGCTTTTCGCCTGACTGATCGAGTCGCCGTCGTGACCGGCGGCGGTCGCGGCATCGGCCGCGGCGTGGCGCTCGCGTTCGCCGACGCGGGCGCCGACGTCGTGGTGGCCGCGCGCCGCGCCGAGGTGATCGAGGAGGTGGCCGCCGCCGTGCGCGCGCGCGGACGGCGCGCCCTGGCCGTGCCGACCGACGTGACCGACCTGGCCCAGATCGACCGGCTGGTCGGCCGCGCGCTCGAAGCCTTCGGCCACGTCGACGTGCTCGTCAACAACGCCGGCGGCTCGCCGCCGACCATCGCGCTGGCGCTCGACGACGCCGATTTCGAGGCGGCCTATCACTTCAACGTGACGTCGGCGCTGCATGCGTCGCGCCTGGTCGCGCCCCACATGGCGCGCGGCGGTTACGGCAGCATCGTCAACGTCTCCTCGGCGATGTCGCACCTGGTCGACAGCGGCTTCGTCGCTTACGCCGCCGCCAAGGCGGCGCTCAACCACATGACGCGCCTGCTGGCGCACGAGTGGGCGCCGCACGTGCGCGTGAACGCCGTCGCCGCCGGGGCCACCCTCACCGACGCCCTCGAGCCGTTCCTGGAGGGCAGCGGCGACCTGCGCGCGCAGATGGAAGCGATGACGCCCATGGCGCGCCTGGGCACCACCGAGGACATCGCGGCCGCCGTCCTGTACCTCGCCTCCCCGGCGGCGTCCTGGGTCACCGGCAAGGTGCTCGAGGTCGACGGGGGGACCATCGCCTCGAACTGGCCTTTCAAGGTACCGGGCGGCCTCGGCGAGTGACGCGCCGTCACTCCAGGTAGAACTTGTAGATGATCGCGGCGGTGGCGCCGACGAGGAACAGCAGCAGGACGATCCCCACCAGCACGAAGGCGCGGTGGCTGCGGCGCACGCTCGCGCGATCGCGCTCCGCGTCCCGGGGCCCCGCCGGCGGCGTGGTCTGGATGCGCAGGTCGATGTTCTGCGCCTCGCACAGGTTGCGCAGCTGATCGAGGAAGTGCTGATAGGAGGCGGGGTCGAGGCCCAGCTTGCCCTCGCCGAAGGCCTGCTTGTGCATTTGCGCCAGGCAGCCGTGCGTCCGCACCAGCGCCGTCTGGTTGGCCTTGTTCACCCAGCCCACCGTGATGACGCGATGTCCCTTCACCTCGGGCTCGAGCAGGATGTGCTGCACCGACTGCGTGCCGCCGCCGGTGCTCTCGCCCTCGGGCAGGCGCAGCACGGGCTTGCGCGGACAGGCTCCCACCACGCGCAGGTCTTCGTACATCGTCTCGAAGTAGCCGGCGAAGTCGACGGCTGCCTGAGCGAAGCGAGTGCGGCGCGGGTCCATGACGGCGACGACAGCTTAGCCCGTGGGTCGCCCCCCGTGGCAAGCGCCGCCCGCCGAGCCCTGCCGTTTCGTCGGCCACGCCGCGCGGTGGTGTCGGGCGCGCGCCTCAGGCGCTGCCGAAGTGGCGGAAGAACCAACCCTTGGCGGCTTCGGAAACGGCCACGTAGCCGAGCGTGAGCGCGCCGATCGCCGCCAGGTAGCGCGCCGGCAGCGCCGCGAAACCCAGCCAGTGGGCGCCAGGCAAGTACAGAAGCGCCACGCTGCCGACGGCCACGGCCGCCGTCACGATCGCCATCGCGCGCGACGGGCGGCTGCGTATCAAGGGGCGGCGCGTGCGCACCACCAGCAGGATGAGCACCTCGGTGAGGAGCGACAGCACGAACCAGCCACTGCGGAAATGCTCGGCGTCGGCGCCGAGCCACCACAGCGCGCCGAAGCAGAGCACGTCGAAGAGCGAGCTGACGGCGCCGAAGACCAGCATGAAGGTGCGGATGGCGCGCGTGTCCCAGCGGCGCGGGCGCTCGACCTGCTCGGGGTCCACCCGGTCGGTGGCGATCGTCATCGCCGGAAAGTCGCTCAGGAAGTTGTTGAGCAGGATCTGCTTGGGGAGGAGCGGCAGGAACGGCAGGAAAAGCGCCGCGCCGGCCATCGACAGCATGTTGCCGAAGTTGGCGCTCGTCGTGATGAACACGTACTTCAGCGTGTTGGCGAAAGTGGTGCGGCCCTCGCGCACGCCGTCGACCAGCACGCGCAGGTCGCTCTTCAGCAGCACGATCTCGGCGGCCTCTTTGGCGACGTCGACGGCGCCCTCCACCGAGATGCCGACGTCGGCCACGTGCAGCGCCGGCGCGTCGTTGATGCCGTCGCCGATGTAGCCGACCACGGCGCCGGCTTTCTTGAGCGCCAGGATGATGCGCTCCTTTTGGTTGGGCTCGACCTCGGCGAAGACGTCTATCTGCGCGGCGCGCCGGACCAGGGCCGCGTCGCTCATGGTGTGCAGCTCCGGGCCCGACAGCACCGCCGGATCGGCGAAGCCTACGCGGCGGGCGACGGCGGCGGCCACGCGCCGGTTGTCGCCGGTGACGATCTTCAGGCGCACGCCCAGGCCGCGCAGGTCGGCGATCGTCCGCTCGATGTCGGGCTTGGGCGGGTCGAAGAAGGCCAAAAACCCCAGGAACGTCATGTCGCGCTCGTCGGCCTTGCCCACGCGTGCCGGCCCGGGAAGCTCGCGCACGGCGAGACCCAGCGTGCGCAGGCCGCGCTCCGACAGCTCGGCGAAGCGCGCGTCGATCGCGGCGCGCACGTCGGCCAGCGGCACGGTGCTCCCGGCGCGTCGCGCGCCGCTGCACACCTCCAGCACCTGGTCGAGGGCGCCCTTCGTCACCAGCACCGTCCCTGCCTCGCCGCGCCGCCCGACCAGCACGCTGAGCCGCTTGCGCACGAAGTCGTAAGGCACCTCGTCGAGCTTGTGGAGATCGGAAAGGTCGAGCTTGCAAGCGGCGCACACGGCGGCGTCGATGGGGTTGGCCATGCCGGTCTCGAACGAGGCGTTGGCGGCGGCCCACCGCAGCACCTCGTCGCTGGCGGCACCGTCCAGGTCGAGTGCGCCCTCCATCGTGACGTGTCCTTCGGTGAGCGTTCCGGTCTTGTCGGAGCAAAGCACGTCCATGCTGCCGAAGTTCTCGATGGCGGCGAGGCGCTTCACGATGACGTGCGTGCGGGCCATGCGCCGGGCGCCGTGCGCGAGCGTGACGCCGACGATGGCGGGCAGGAGCTCGGGCACGAGCCCCACCGCCAGCGCCAGCGCGAACATGAACGAGTCCAGGACGGGACGGTGGCTGAAGACGTGCGCGGCGAAGATGAGGATGGTCAGCGCCGCGGTGATGCGCACGAGCATGAACCCGAACCGCTGCACGCCGTGCTCGAACTCCGAAGGGGGCGGCCGGTGCTGCAGGCGGCCGGCGATGTGGCCGTACTCGGTGTCGGCGCCGGTAAGCACCACTAGGGCGCGCGCCGTGCCGCTGACGACGTGCGTGCCGAAGTAGAGGGCGCATGTGCGCTCGGCGAGGCCCGCCTCCGCCGCGCAGACGCCTTCGCTTTTTTCCGCGGGAAAAGTTTCTCCGGTCAGCGCGGCCTCGTCGGCGTGCAGATCCTTGGACTCCAGGACGAGGGCGTCGGCGGGAACGAGCGACCCCGCGGACAGGAGCACGACGTCGCCCGGCACAAGCGCCTCGACGGGGACCTCACGCGTCGCGCCGCCGCGCACGACCTGCGCGCGCACCGCCACCAGCGCGAGGAGCCGCTCCACCGCGCGCGTGGCCGTGTGCTCCTGCCAGAAGCCGAGCACCCCGCTGAGCACGACGATCGCGAGGATGATGACGGCGTCCGAGATCGAGCCGACCGCAAAGGAAAGGCCGGCCGCGCCGATCAGCATGAGCACCAGCGGCGAGCGGAACTGCCCGAGCAGCAGCGCCAGCGCGGAAGAGCGGTGGGACTGGCCGAGGCCGCTGGGGCCGCGCGCGGCCAGGCGACGTGCGGCGTCGGCGGGGTCGAGGCCGGCCGGGGTGGCGCCGAGCGCTGCCAGCACGTCGGCGGCGGGCCGGCTCCAGAAGGCCGCGGTGGCGGCGGCGGCGGAACGCCGTTCTTCGCGACGTGCCGGTGGCCGCTCGCCCGAGCTGACGTCCGTCATGGGCCGCCCAACTTACCGCGGCCGGGGGTCTGTGTGCCATCGGGTGGGCGCTACCTTGGTCCCTCTTGGGGCGGCGCAGGGCCTGGCGCGCCGCGGGACGAGGGCAGCGGGTCCTCGGAGGAAGACGTGCGCGCCGCGACCGCCGGCCTCGCGGCGGAGCTCGGGCGGGAAGACTCGAGGGCCGGACCTAGGCTTTGTCGGTGGCGAGCCCGACGGGGCACGTGACGCCGGTGCCGCCCAACCCGCAATAGCCGTCGGGGTTCTTGGCGAGGTACTGCTGGTGGTAGTCCTCCGCGTAGTAGAACTCCGGGGCGGGCAGGATCTCGGTGGTGATGCGCCCGAAGCCGGCCGCGGACAGCTTCTCCTGGTATGCGGCCAGCGACGCCTCGGCGGCGGTGCGCTGGACGTCCCCATGGTAGTACACGCCGGAGCGGTACTGCGTGCCGCGGTCGTTGCCCTGACGCATGCCCTGCGTCGGGTCGTGGCTCTCCCAGAACAACCGCAGCAGCGCCTGGTAGCTCGTGGCGGCCGGATCGTAGACCACGCGTACCACTTCGGCATGTCCGGTCTGGCCGCTGCACACTTCGCGGTAGGTCGGGTTCGGCGTGTAGCCCGCGGCGTAGCCGACCGCGGTCGAGTGCACGCCCGGTGCCTGCCAGAACATGCGCTCGGCGCCCCAGAAACAGCCGAGCCCGAAAAGGGCCAGCTGCATGCCCTCCGGGAACGGCGGCTCCAGCCTGGCGCCGTTCACGAAGTGCTCGGGGGGGACGGGCATGCGGTCGGCGCGCCCAGGAAGCGCGTCCGCTTTGTCGGGCAAACGCAGATTCGCGCCGAAGATCGACATGGCGGGAATATAGCGCGCCGCACCGCCGCCGGCCTCTCCTACTTGGCGCGCTCGGCCTCGAGCTCGGTGAGGCAGGCCGCGTAACCGAGCACGGCCTCGCCGCCGCGCCCGGCGGTCGGGGTAGGGCGCCAGCCAGTTCCCACGCGCGCCAGGAGCAGCTCCTGCGCGCCGGGCTCGTGGTCCCAGACGGCGACCGCCGTCACGGCGCCCAGTCAGGTCGTGTCGTAGACCAGGACGAGACCGGCGCGCCAGGGAACGACCAGGTCGTGCGTGTACTCGTCCTGCACGACCACCTCGGCCACGCGCAATGGTGGGCTGTGGCCGGTCCACCAGGCCACCGCGTCGGCGAGCGTCTCCTGGCGCGGGACGGCGTCGCGCAGCGAGGCGAGGCGATCGGCGGTGAGCCCGGCGCGGTCGACCAATTGCATGGCCCCCAAGCGTACGCGCACGCGCGTGGCGGGTCACTGCCGTTCCACTGGGGTCGGGCGTTCCGGGGTCGGCCGTCCCCAGTCTCCGCCGGGCGTCCAGCCGCTGGGACGCGGCCGCGCGCAAGTGCGCGAGGGATCGTGCGATGCGTCCCAGTTGTGGGACGGACTCGCTGGCGCGGCACTTGCTTCGTGACCGACGCAGCCGGCGGCGGCCGGCGCGGAGGGCGCGGGACATGATCGGGCAGCGGGTTGGACGGTATCGGGTGGTGTCGTGGTTGGGGAACGGGTCGCGCGGCGTCGTGTACGGCGCCCAGCACCTGCTGCTGGGGCGCGACGTGGCGGTGAAGGTGCTGCGTTCCGACCTGGCGGTGCGCCCCGACGCGGTGCAGCGCTTCTGCGACGAAGTGAAGGCCCTTTGCCGAGTGTCTCACCCCGGCGTGGCCGAGGTGCTCGACTTCGGCTTCACCGCGCCCGGCGCCCCCTACGTGGCGATGGAGCGGATCGGCGGCGAGACGCTGCGGGCACGGCTGTCGCGAGCAGGGCCGCTCCGGCCGGCCGAGGCCCTGCGGGTTGCGGCGCAAACGGCGTGGGCGCTGGCGGCGTTGCACGCTCAGGGCATCGTCCATTGTGACGTGCGCGCCGAGCGAGTGTGGCTCGCGCCACCACCGGCCGGGACCGGCGACGAAGCCGCGCGCGTGTGCGTCGGCGGGTGGCGCCACGCGCAGCTCCCGTCGCGGCCCGGCGCAGGGGCGCCCCACGCGGCTGCGGAAATCTGGGCGCTGGGGGCGCTGCTCTACGAAATGCTCACCGGCGTACGGCCGGCGCTCGCCGGCGGAAGCGCCTGCGGCGTGGCGGCCCCGGCGCGCCCGCGCGCGCTCAACGTTCGCGTCGGCCCCGAGCTGGAGGCGCTGGTGCTCTTCTTGCTGCGCACGGCGCCGGCGGATCGCCCCGCCTCGATGCTCGACGTCGCGCGCCTGCTCAACGAGGGGCGGCGGCCGCGACCGCCCGCCGCGGACACGCAGACCACGACGATCCAACGGCGCTTGCCGCCTACGCGCGACCCGTCGCGTTCATTGTATTTGCATTCCATACGATGAAGTCTTCGCAATAACGATGGACGACACAACGCGACGGCGCCATGGTGACCTCGGGCAAGACACAAGGAGGACGGCATGGAGTCGACGACGGGCTTCGCGCGCGTGACGCTCTTGGCAACGACGCTGTTGTTCGCGGGGTGCTTGGGGCCGCTCACCAGAGCGGACGACGCGCCGGAGGTAGGAGCGCTGGCGCCCGTAGCGCTGTGCGCCGCCGGCGAAGGGACGCTGTCGGAGCTGTGGTCCGTCGACAATGGGCACGGCGCGCTGCACGCGATGGCGCTGGCGCCGATGGGCAGCGTGGCCCTCGCCGGCGACGACGGCAGCATCAAGGTCTGGCGCGTGGATGCGGACGGCGCGGCGCTGGCCGCGACCGCGCTCGCCCCCGGCGGCCTGTCCGTCACCTATGGGCAGCAGTTCGGGTCGGGCGCCGTCGTTCGCGCCCTCGCCATCGATGCGGACGGAGCGACGGTGGTGGGGGGCGACGACAGCGGCCTCGTCGCGCTGCTGGACGCGGCGGACGGCACGGTGCTGGGCAGCACCGTGCCCGGGTTCGACCCGGTCACCGCCGTGGCGCAGAGTGACGACGGCGCGCTGGTGGCCTCCGCCGACGCCAGCTTCGGCGGCAACCTGCGCGTGTGGGAGCCCGGCGGGACGCTGAGCGACCCGTTGCCCACGGCGCTCTGGAGCGCCCGTGCCGTGGCGTTCGTTCCGGGAACGCACGCGTTGCTCACGGCCGGGGACTCCTACGGCGTCCCCACTGTGGAGCTGCGCCCGGCCGACGCGCTCGCCACGCCGGCCGCGACCTGGCAGGACCCGGCCGCCAGCGCCACGATCCGGGCGCTCGCCTGGCGGGCCGACCTGAGCGGCCTGGTGGCGGTCGGCGGCGGGTTTGGCACGGGCGTGCTCGTCTCTCTCACGCAGGATGATCTCGCCGACATGCGGCCAGTGCCGGTCGTCCATGCCGACGGCCACGATCCGGTCGGCGTGGCGCTGGTTGCGGGCGCGGGTCTGTTCGTGACCGCCGGTTCCGAGGGCACGCTGCGCTTCTGGGACCTGAACACCGTCGCGGCCCTGCTGACGCTCGACGTGCCGGCGCCGGTGTCCGTGGACGTGGATCCGGCCGGCGTCCTCATCACCGCCGCCGGCGCCGACGGCGTGCTTCGCCTGTATGGCTGCGTGGACTGAGCTTCCGCGCCGCCCGCCGTCTCCGGGCCCGCCCTTGCGCCCTTGCGCCGTGCGGACGGCGCGCACCGCGTGACCGCTGGTCGCGGCGCGCGTGCCGCGGCGCGCGTCAGCCGCCGGCGAACATCGTGATGTCGGTCGCGGCGGCGAACGACATCCGGTAGCACTCGTCCCAGTCGGGATCGCGGACGATGATGTGCCCGTCCGAAAGCAGCGTCTGCTTCCAGTTGCGGCGGCGCGCGCCGACCGGGAGCAGCGCTTCCACCATCACCCCGGAGCCGAAGCGGCGCCGGTACTCCTCCAGCCCCGTCACTCGCGTGATGCGCCCCTGCCCCAGGGCGCGCTTGAAGACGATGCCGCAGTTGTATTTCCGCTCTTTCGACGCCTGGAACGCACCGTGGCACGTCGCACGCGCCCACTCGCGGAACAGGTCCACGTCGCACGTGTAGTTCATCTGGTCCACCAGGTGCGCCCCGCCCGGCCGGCAGCCAATCTCGCCGAACACCGCCTCACCCGCCGCCGTGCGGAACCACTCCATGTGCGTGAACCCCGTGCCCATGCCCAGCGCCGCCAGCACTTGACGCCCCAGCGCGATGCCCGGCTGCAGCTCCGGCTGCGCCATGTCGCGCACCGTGATGATGACCGGGCTGATCCACTCGTTCGTCCGCGCGAGCAGCGGCTTGGGCAAGTATTGTGCGACGTTCTCGAACACCGGCGTGCCGTCCACGCAGACACTGTCGAACGTGAACTCGTCGCCCTCGACGTACTCCTCGACGCTCGCCTCGGCCACGTGGCCGATCTGCGCCAGCACCGCTTCCATCTCCTGCCGGGAGTCCACGCGGAACGTGTCGGCACTGCCGGCGCCGGCGATGGGCTTGACCACCAGCGGCCAGCCTACCCGCTCGGCGGCCTCCCATGCCTCCGCTGACGTGCGCACACGCGCCGAGCGCGGCACGCGCAGGCCCGCCGCCGCCACCCTCTCCTTCATGAGCTGCTTGTCGCGGAAGCCGCGCACCGCGTCGACCCCCATCCCGGGCACGCCGTAGCGTTCGCGCAGCCGCGCCGCCAGCAACACCAGCGGCTCCCAGTTCGTCACCAAACGGTCGACCGTCCGCCCGTGGAGCCAGGCGTCCATCCGCTCGGTGACGTCCTCCTCGTCCAGGATGCGCGGCACTTGTAGGTAGTCGCTGAGGTAGCCGCGCAGCGCCGCCGGCAGGGCGTCGCGATGCGCGTCGCCGACCCCCCATACCGCCGCGCCCACCTCGGCCAGGCCGCGCACGTACATCTGCATCTCGGGCGGATAGGCGGGCGACAGGAAGACGACGTTCATGCGGGCAGCGCGCGCGCGGCGCGCCCCGCGCGCGGCCGGGCGAGACTAGCACGGCCCGCCGCTTGACGCGCGCCGACCCTCCGGGGCAAATGGGCGCTCGCCCGGCGCCCCGGGCCCGAGGAGCCATGCGCAACGTCGTCTGCATCGCGCCGTTCCCGCTGGAGACCACGCTGCGCTTCGCGCGCGCGCTGCGCACGCTGCGCGACGTACGCCTTCTGGGCGTTTGGCAGGAGCCGCCGCGCGGCCCCGACGGTCAGATGTTCGACGACCTCGTGCGCGTGCGCGACGCCCTCGACGTCGGGAACTTGTGCGACGGCGTCGGCGAGCTGGCGCGGCGCCACGGTGCGCCGTTCCGCGTTCTCGGCATCCTGGAGCCCTTGCAAGTTGCGCTGGCCGAGGTCCGCCGGCGCTTCGACGTGCCGGGCCCCGACGTTGCCACCGCCGAGCGCTTCCGCGACAAGGCCGTGATGAAAGACGTCCTGCGCGCGCACGGTCTTCCCTGCGCCCGCCACAAGCTGCTGCGCGGCGCCGCCGACGCCGAGGCTTTCGTGGCCGAGGTGGGCTTCCCGCTCGTGCTCAAGCCGCCGGCGGGAATGGCGTCGAAAGGGACGTGGCGCATCAAGGACGCGGCGGAGCTGGCTGACGCGCTCCGCGTGGCGCGCCCTTCGCCCGAACGTCCCTATCTGGCCGAAGAGTTCCTGCGCGGGCGCGAGTTCAGCTTCGAGACCGTGACGATCGACGGCGACGTGAAGTTCCATTCCATCTCCCACTACTACCCTGGGCCGCTGGAAGTGGTGGAGAACGACTGGATCCAATGGGTGTGCCTGCTGCCGCGCGACGTGTCGGGCGCCGAGTACGAGGCGGCGCGCCGGCTGGGCGTGGCGGCGGTGAAGACGCTCGGGCTGGAAACGGGCGTGACGCACATGGAGTGGTTCCAGCGGCCGGACGATTCGCTGGCCGTCGGCGAGA
>DASYRF010000363.1:0-34465 GCA_036004705.1 Myxococcota bacterium | reverse complement strand
GCCGCAACGACCGAGACGCCCAAGCCCAAGGCCAAGTTCCGCGAAGGCCGCCGGCCCTCCAGCTGGTCGCTCATGACGGCACTGGCCATGGGGAGCGGCACCATGGCCGCCTACGCGTCGCTGGGCGCGCCGTTCGTCACGGCCGGCGTGGCCTTCGGCATCGCGCATCGCCTCAACGTGGGCGCGTCGATCCGGTCGGTCTATACGCTGCGCAACGCCCCGATGCTCGACCTGAAGCTCACGCTCATCGGCGGCGACACCTGCGCCGACGCGGTGGGCGGCGGCCATACCGGCGGGAGCTGGTGCGTGACGGAGCATGCGCTTGCCGTCACGATCTCGGGCGGCTACATGTTCGGCGGCACGGTGGCGCGGACGACGATGCTGGCCGACGGCAGCGAGCGCTACCGGCTCGAAGGGCTGCCGACGTACGTGGACGACACGAACCACCTTCGCCTCGTCCCCGCGATTCTCTACAGCTACTACGGCGCCGGCATCCCCGGCTACGTGCGCGCGCAAGTGCTCATCCAGAAGTTCACCGAGGCGACCGACCCGACGGGCACGCCGCGCAACAAGCTCAACTTCCTGCCCGAGCTGGTCGGCGGCATCGAGATCGGCGTGGGGACGCGCTTGCACTTCTTCCTCGAAGCCGGACTCGGCCCGTACATCGACAACAACTATCCGGTCGCGGGGAACCTGCTCGACACCGAGCGCCACATCACGCTGACGGGCCACCTCGAAGCGGGTCTGGCGCTCTACGCGTACTGACTTGTCGCGGCCGGGGCCCGTGCGCCGGGGCGTGCCGACGGCGGTGGCGTTCACGGCAGCGTCCGCCGCCGCCGCAGCCGTCGCCCTCGCCGCCGCCGGCTGTCCGGGCGCGGGGGGACACAAGGGCGGCGCCGGGGCGCCCGGCGCGGTGTCCTGGCGGTCCTTCACGGACACGCAACAGCTCGGCACGCTGCTGGTGACGCCGACGCACGCCTGGGCCGGGAGCGACCGCGGCCTGCTGCGCTGGGATCTGCTCACCGGCGAGGCGATGATCCTGTCAGAGGATGACGGCCTCGCCAGCGAGCCGGTGCGTGCCATCGCCACCGAACCGAGCGGCGCCGTGTGGGTGGCGGGTGACAAGGGGCTCAGCCGCATCGAGGGCGCGCGCATCACCAACTTCGTGGGCGACGCGTATCCGATCGACGGGCGTGTGACCGGGCTCGCCGTGACGGTGGTCGGGCGCGAACCGCTGCACGGGTGGGTCGCCACGGACAAGGGGCTGTGGCGGCTCGCCTACGGTGCCTGGAACCTGTATAGCCGCGACTACAAGGTGAACGACCTCTCGGCCGGACTGGCGGGCGAGCTGTGGATCGCCACCACCGACCGCGGGATCGTCCGGCTGCGCGCCGACACGACCACCGCCGTCGGCCCCGCCGAGGGGCTGCCGGGCGCCACCGTCACCGACCTGGAGGTGAGCGCCGACGGCCAGGCGGTGGCGCTGTGCGCCGCCGCCCCGGGGCGCGCCGCCACGGCGCTTGCCGTGTTCGACGGCCGGTCCTGGCGCGGCTTCAAGCCGGCCGCCGGCGGGACGCTGGACCTGCTGGCAAGGCCCGAGGCGCGCGGCGTGGTGCGCTTCGCCGGAGTCCTCTACGAGATCGTGCCGCTCGCCGGCGACGCGGACGTGGCCGCCATGACGGCGGCGGAGAAGGCCGTGCCCGCCCCGCCGGCCGGCGCCCCGGGGACCTGGCTGGAGCTCGGCCTCGTCAGCGGCAGCGCGGCCGGCGACAGCCCCGCGCCGCGCGGCTACGCGCTGCGCTCGCTAGGCCCGCCCCCCGGCGGCGCGCGCCCCACCACCGTCACGCTCGACCACGGCGGCGCCGTTTATGTCGGCACGCAGAACCTGGGCCTGGCGCGCATGCCCTTCGCCGGCGGCGCCGCCACCTGGTTCCGGACGCGCGACCTCGTCAGCGGCGGGCACGTGCTGTCGCTCGCCACCGACGACGCCGGACGCGTTTACGTGCCCACCCGCGGCCGCAGCGTCATGGTCTTCGACGGCGCGAGCTGGAGCGAGAGCGTGGTCGACGCCGATCCGTCCGCGGTCGTGGACGCCGTCGTCAACGACGCCGCCGGCGCGGTGTGGGCGCTGCACCGACCCGCCGGCACCAACATCCTGAAGTTCAGCCGCCTCGCCGCCGACGGGAAGTCCTGGGAGCCCGTGGGCGACCTCCCCATCTCCGTCCCGCGCGGCACGCTCGAGGTCGGCTACGTGGCGGTCACGCCCACGGGGCGCTTCTGGATCGCCGTCTCGTACCGCGACGGCGCCGAGGCGCTGCCGTTCGGCATGGCGGTCACGTCCCCCAAGCTCGACGAGGTGTCCTACTACCACCGCTACGACAAGGCGCCGCCGGATCCGGCGCTGAACCTGCCGGTGAACGACATCTCGGCGCTGACGTTCGACGCCGGCGGCGCCTGGATGGCGACGTTCAGCGGCGTGTTCCGGCTGGGGAAGGAATCGAGCACGCTCTACACGGAGAACGAGGGGCTCGCCAGCGAGATTACCTACGACGTGGTGCGCACGCGAACCGGCGACACCTACGTCGCTACGGGGTCGGGCGTCGGCCGGCTCGACGGCACGAGCTGGACGTTCGACGCCAAGACGGGCGGCATCCCGCGCAAGGCGTTTCGCGCGCTGGCGGTCGACGAGGCGGGCACGCTGTGGGCGGGCGGCAGCGGCGGAGTGTGGCGCAAGCGCAACGGCGACAAGGCGTGGGAGCGGGTGGACCCGAAGACCACCGGCCTGCTCGACCCCGAGGTGCTCGACATCGTGGTTGACCGCAAGGGCCGTCTGTGGTTTCTCACCGCCACCGGAATCTCGCTCTACGAGGAGAAGTGACGATGGGAGCCTTCGCGCAGTACCTGGAGTCGCACGGCATCAAGCCCGAACATCTCGCCCGCATCTCGGAGCGCATCGAGCGCGCCGGCGACGAGGACGCACGCACGATGGCGGCCCGGGCCAAGGCGCGCGCCGAGAAGAAGTCCTACGCCGAGCTGACGCTCGCCAAGCCGGCGAGCGGGCGTGGCGTGTCGCTCTACAAGATCAGCGAGGCGATGGCCGACCGGCCGCTGCCAAAGCGGGTGCGCGCCAAGCTGCTGCGCGCGGTGCGCAAGGCCGCCAAGGGCGAGGCCGTCGAGGCCAAGGCGCTGTTCGGCGACGTGGCCCGGCGCAAGGGCCTGCGCCGCATCGCCGACGCGACGAAGAAGGCCGGCCAGAAGAAGGCCGGCTAGCCGGCCGGCCGCCGGGCGCGCGTGCCCTCCGATCCGCCCACACTGCTCGAACCGACGTGCGCCCGCTGCGTGGCGTTCGTCCCCGACGAGAGTCCCGACGCGCGCGGGCGCGTGGTCGGCGTTTGCCGCTGGCGGGCGGAGCTGGGGCGCGTGCCCGAGGACTTCTTCTGCGACCTGTTCGAGGTGCGGCCGCGCTTCGCCGGACAGGTCCGCGTGCCGGCGAAGAAGAAGACGGCCGGCCAGCCGCGCGGGAGCGGCGGCAGCGGCGGCGGCGGCGGCGGCGGGGGTAGCGGGGGCAGCGGGAGCGGCGGCGGTGGCGGCGCGAGCGCGGGCGTCGGTCCGAGGGCGGCAGAGTCGAGCGGCGCGGCGCCGCGCCGCGCGCGCCCGACGCTTCAACGGCCCGTCATGGGCGACACCAACGGGGAGATCGACGGCATGGACCGCAACGGGCTGAAGCAAGTGCTGCGCGAGCTGCTCGAGGACGAGACTTTCTATGGATACTGCGCGCTGGGTCCGCGCTGGGAGGGCGGCACGCTCGTGCTCAAGCCCGCGGACGCCGCGCTGCAGAGCAAGGAGGTCCCGATCGAGACGTTCTTCCACAAGGTCGTCATGCTGCGCGATCGGCTGCGCGTGCTGGAGGCCAAGATCAACGCGCACGACAAGCTCAGCGACCTGGAGAAGGTCGAGATGCAGCAGTACATCACCAAGTGCTACGGGACGCTGACCACGTTCAACGTGCTGTTCCGCGACAAGGCCGACCAGTTCAGGGGCGAGTAGCGCCGCGTCCGCGGAGTGCGCCTGCGGTCGCCCGGCGGCGCGCCGGCGTCACTCCTGGACGTGCTCGAGCGCCGTGCGGAACAGGTCGAGGATGTGCTGGTCGGCCAGCGAGTAGAAGACCTGGCGTCCGACCTTCCGGTAGCGCACGAGCCCCGCGGAGCGCAGCAGGCGGAGCTGGTGCGACGCGGCGGACGTGCTCATGCCAAAGCTCTCGGCGAGATCGTGCACGCACATCGGCTCCTGGCTGAGCGCGAAGAGGATGTGCGTGCGGCTGCGCTCCCCCAGCGCCCGGAAGAGCTCGACCAGCGCGGCCATCACGGTCTCCGACGTCATCGCCGCCCGGATGCGGCGCACGCGCGCGTCGTCAGCCGCCTCGACCTCGCAGTCCTGGGTCTCGCCGGTGCCGGCGGCCGGATCAGCGCCCGGCGCGTTTGCGGTTCCGGCTCTGGCTCCGGCTCCGGCTGCGGTTCCGCCTCCCGCTGCTGCGGTTCCGGCGGCGGCGGCGGCGGCGGCAGCGCGACGAACGAGGCGCGGGTCTTCAGCCACGACGCATTGTAACACCGCCGCGGTCAGAGGACCGTGGCGAGGCGCAGGACCACCTGGGCGAGGAGCTCGGCGGCGCCCGGAACGCGCGACGCGGCGGCCGGCAGACCGAGCAAGTCGCGCGCCGCGCTGACGGCGTAGCGCACCGCGCGCCCGACCACGCCGTCGTCGCCGCGCCCGCGCCGGCGGCGCTTGCGGCGCCGCCGGCCGCTGCGCCCCTCGTCGTAGTAGCCGAGCTCCTCCGGCGAGGCCGGCGTCTCGCCGGGGCCGTCGAGCACGACGCGCACCACCACCAGCGGCGCGCTCCAGCCGCGCACCGCCGGACCGTACGCCGCCGTCTCGCCGTCGGCGGCGGCCGCACCCGTCAGCGCCGCCAGAGTGCGTTTCGCCTCGGCGTGGCGCAGCGCCGCGGCCACCGTGACCAGTGTGCCGGTGCGCACCCGCGCGCCCAGCCGCTCCGCCTCCCGCGTCGCCAGGCGGGCGAGCACCGGGTCGGGGCGGAGCGGCGGCGGCGGCGGCGGCCGGCGTCCCGACTGCCGCTCCACGGCGTCGGCCTCTTCGTCGACGGCGTCGGGCACGAAGACGTCGCCGTAGGCCAGGTCGGCGCGCAGCCCCGAGCAGAAGCCCGCCGACACCACGGCGCGCGCGCCGCCGCCCCAGTCCAGCCCCCAGGCGGCGCCGGCCACGGCGTCGAGTCGCCCCGGACCCGTCACCACCAGGATCGTCTCGCGCCCGCCCAGCCAGCCGCGCTCGGCGACGGTGTCGTCGTCCTCGCGCTTCTCCACCGAGCGAAACGACCGGCGCAGCGCCGTCAGCTCCGACTCGACCGCCCCCAGCACCAGCAGCGGCCGCGGAGCGCCGGCGCCGGACCGCTCGCCACGCCGAGCGACGGCGCGCTCCGTCGTCGCATCCGAGGCCATGGCGCCGTCCTCGCGTCCCGCTTCAGCGCGGGGTAGCGGCCGGGCCGGCCGCCCGGCTCGGGCCACCCGCCGCGCCACCCGACGACGCCGCGGGCGCCGCCGGCGCCACCACCGCCGCCCCGGTCGCCGCCGCCGCCGCCGTCTGCTCGCCCTCTCCACCCGCCGGCGCGCTCGCCGCCGCGCCGTCGCCCTCGCCCGCCGCGCCGCCGCCCTCCCCCAGCTCGTCGCCCGGCCAGTCGTCCTCGCCCGCCCCCAGCTCCCCGCGGTCCGCCGCCAGCTTGCGGTAGATCGTGCGCGTGGCGATGCCCAGCAGCTGCGCGGCGCGCCGCTTGTCGCCGCGCGTGTGGCGCAGGGTCTCCTGGATGAGCCGCCGCTCCACCTCTTCCAGGGGGGTCCCGACGGCGAACGTCACCGCGCCCTGCGCGCGCTCCCCGCGCCTCACCGGCTCGGGCAGGTCCTCCACGCCAATCGTGTCGGCGCGGCACAGCACCACGGCGCGCTCCACCGCGTTCTCCAGCTCGCGCACGTTGCCCGGCCACGCGTGCCCGGCCAGCGTCTCCAGCGCTTCGGCGGAGAAGCCCGACATCTGCCGCCCGTTCTTGTCGGAGTACTTGCGCAGGAAGAAGTCCGCGAGCAGCGGAATGTCCTCGCGCCGATCGCGCAGCGGCGGGATGCCGATGGTGATGACGTTGAGCCGATAGAAGAGGTCCTCGCGGAACCGCCCCGCCTTGACCTCGGCGTCGAGGCTGCGGTTCGTCGCCGCCACCAGCCGTACGTCCACGCGCAGCGTCCCGCCGCCGATGCGCTCGATCTCGCCGTCCTGCAGCGCGCGCAGCAGCTTCACCTGGACGTGCGCGCTCAGCTCGCCGATCTCGTCCAGGAACAGCGTCCCTCTGTCGGCCGACTTGAAGCGCCCTTCGCGCGCCTCGGTGGCGCCGGTGAAAGACCCGCGCTCGTAGCCGAAGAGCTCCGCCTCGATGATCGACTCGGGGATGGCCGAGCAGTTCACCGCCACGAACGGCCCCGCCGCGCGCCGCGAATGCTCGTGCAGCGCCCGTGCCACCAGCTCCTTGCCCGTGCCGGTCTCCGCCTCGATGAGCACGGTGGCCGACGACGGCGCCGCCTGGCGAACGATCTCGAGCGTGCGCCGCAGCGCCTCCGATTGCCCGACGATGCGCCGCTCGTCGCCGCGCAGCCCCGCCAGCTTCTTGCGCAGGTCGATGTTCTCGAGCGTCAGCGCGCGCTTCTCCGCCGCCTTGCGCACCGCCTTCACGATCTGGATGCGCTTGAAGGGCTTGGCCACGAAGTCGTACGCCCCCTCCTTCATCGCCTCCACGGCCTTCTCCACCGAGCCGTACGCGGTCATCAGCACGACCTCGGTCGTGGGCGTCAGGTCGCGTACGGTCTTCAGGAGGTCGAGCCCGTTGACGTCGGGCATCATCAGATCCGTCAGCACGACGTCGACGGGGCGCTGGCGCAGCCGGTCGAGCGCCTCGCGCCCTCCCGCCGCCAGCACCGTCTGGAACCCTTCGCGCTGGAAGATGCGCTCCAACGACTCGCCGTTGGAGCGGTCGTCGTCGACGATGAGGATCGTGTGCGTTCCCGACTCGGTCGCAGCGGCGGCGTTCATGTGTGTACCGACAGCAAGGCCCGGGCCGAATCGTAACGATGCGAAACCACTGGTGACACCCTGGCACCGAAGTGCCGTCCTGGCAAGCCCGTGCGCGTGCGCAAGCCATTCTGGCAAGAGTTTCGCTCCGCCACCAGTTCCGGTACCCTGGCGCCCATGCGAAATCCTGCGCGGAGAAAAGGGGCGAGCGCGCCGGCGTGGTCGGCGGCGCTCACGGCGTGCGCCACGCTTCTCGGCTTCGGCGCCGCCGGCTTCACTTGCCGGTCCCCGATGGGCGGCCCCGGGCCGTGCGCCGACCAGTGCATGCCCGGCTTCGGCCGCTGCAACGGCGGCCTGGTCGAGACGTGCGCGGACTTCGACATGGACGGCTGCGTGGAGTTCGGCGCCGCGCTCCCCTGCACGGCCGGCAGCTGCACGTTCGGCGTGTGCGGCGACCCCGCCGCCTGCCAGGACGAATGCACCAACGTCAACGTCGCGCAGTGCTCCGGCAACACCGTGCAGATCTGCGGCGAGTTCGACGGCGACGACTGCCTGGACCTCGGCCCCGCCACTGCTTGCGCCGGGGACGACAGCTGCACCGTGGGCCTGTGCACGCCGTCGTGCTCGGACGAGTGCGCGGGCCCCGGCGTGGTCACCTGCGTCGGCACCGCCGCGCAGCGCATCTGCGGGCAGTGGGACCCCGACACGTGCCTGGACCTCAGCGTGCCCATCCTCTGCCCCGCCGGCCAGTACTGCGGCACGGCGATCACCGGGCTCATGGCCTGCCAGACCTGCAGCGACGACTGCGACCCCACGACCTACACCGACACCTGCTCGGGGTCCGGCTTCACCGAGTGCGCGGCCGACGGCGACGAGGATCCCTGCTTCGAGGAGGTGACGCGCGACTGCAGCAGCTGCAGCGGCCGCCCCGCCACCGACCAGTGCCGCGAATGCTGCCCCATGTGCGGCGACGGCGTGTGCACGGGCACCGAGGGCGCGTGCACGTGCCCGGGCGACTGCACGTCGGTGTGCGGCGACGGCTGCTGCAACGGCATCGAGAACACGAACAACTGCTGCCTCGACTGCATGTGCCCCATGTTCACGTCCTGCCCTGGCTCCGGCGGCTGCATCTAGCGCCCCCTCCGGCGCCGCCGGGCCTCGCTCCGGCGGCTGCCTCTAGCCGCCCTCTCGACGCCGCCGGCCGGCCTGACGGGAGCGTGGTTTCGCCAGGCGTCGACTTCCGCTAACGTGTCGCCATGCGAAATCCTCTGCGGAGCCTCGGGGCGGGCGCGCCGGCGTGGACGGCGGCGCTCACGGCGTGCGTCACGTTGCTCGGCTTCGCGAGCGCCGGTTTCACCTGCACCACGCCGGGCGGCGGCCCGCCGCCGTGCGCCGACCAGTGCATGCCCGGCTTCGGCCGTTGCAACGGGGGCCTCGTGGAGACCTGCGCCGACTTCAACATGGACGGCTGCGTGGAGTTCGGCGCCTCGCTCCCCTGCACCGCGGGCAGCTGCACGTTCGGCGTGTGCGGCGACCCCGCCTCCTGCCAGGACGAATGCACCAACCTCAACGTCGCGCAGTGCTCCGGCAACACCGTGCAGATCTGCGGCGAGTTCGACGGCGACGACTGCCTGGACCTCGGCCCCGCCACCGCCTGCGGCGGCGGCGACAGCTGCACCGTGGGCCTGTGCACGCCGTCGTGCTCGGACGAGTGCGCCGGCCCCGGCGTGGTCACGTGCGTGAGCACCACCGGACAGCGCATCTGCGGGCAGTGGGACACCGACACGTGCCTGGACCTGAGCGCCCCCATCCCCTGCCCGGCCGGCCAGTACTGCGGCATGGCGGTGACCGGGCTGATGGCCTGCCAGACCTGCACCGACGACTGCGATCCGTCGACCTATGCCGACACGTGCGGCGGGACCAGCTTCACCGAATGCGTGGCCGACGGCGACGCCGATCCCTGCTTCGAGGTCGTCACCGCCGACTGCAGCAGCTGCAACGGGCGCCCCTCCACCGACCAGTGCCGCGAGTGCTGTCCGATGTGCGGCGACGGCGCCTGCACCGGTACGGAGGGCGCCTGCACCTGCCCGGGTGATTGCCCGTCGGTGTGCGGCGACGGCTGCTGTAACGGCGCCGAGAACACGAACACCTGCTGCCTCGACTGTGTGTGCCCGCAGTTCTTCTACTGCCCGGGCGTCGGTGGCTGCATCTACAGCTGCCCGTTCGTGTACTCGGCCGACGCTACGGGCGGACTCGTCTACGAGACCGAAGTCGCGGGCACGTCGCTCATCGGCAGCGTCCGCCACCTCGCCGACGGGCGCGACCGCGAGTTCGCCGAGCTCTGGGCGCGGCTCGACCATGCCGCCGTGGAGCGCGCCGGCCCCGACGGCCAGGGATCGCTGCGCGCCAAGATCCTCGAGGGGGTCGACGAGATCACCTACCTGGACGAGGTTCATCTCACCGTGGTGGAGCACCCGCCCGGCTACGAGGTCGTCAGCACCTCCGCGGTCTACTGGCCGATGCTGAAGAAGAAGGACCCGCAGGAATTTTGGGCGCTGCGCACCGCGGCGCTGCGCGCGCCGCTCGCGGCGCGCTGGCTCGACCCGCGCGGCACGCCGATCGACGTCACCGGCGCCATCTCCACGCTCGACGATCGCGAAGTGGCCTCCGACGTGCGCGCCGACAACGTCTACGAGCTGGACTTCGGCGCGGTGAAGGACGCGCGCCGCGCGCGCCTGGTCGTCGACGGCTGGAAGTTCAAGGAGACGCGCGACCTGCCGCCGGACGTGGAGCGGCGCGGCCCGCGGCTCGAGGTGGTCGGCGCCGACGGCGCCTGGCACGAAGCGCTGCCGCTGGCACTTCCGCGCGGCGACCGGAAGGCCGTGGCGTTCGACCTGTCGGCGGTGTCGTGGCCCGAGGGGCGCTACCACTTCCGCTTCTGGACCGGCACCGACACCGACGGCATGGCGATGTGGCACATCGACCGCGTTCGGCTCACCGAAGAGCCTGCCGCGCCGGTGCGCACGTTCGACCTGCCCGCCGCGGCCGCCGACCTCGCCTTCAGCGGCGCCCCCACGTTCGTGGACCCCGGGAACAAGAGCCACCCGCTCTGGAACGCCGACGACGGCAAGGGACCGCTACCGCCGGAGTTCCGCACCTGGGGGCGCTTCACCCGCTACGGCGACGTGCGCGCGCTGCTCACCGCGTCGGACGACCTGTTCGTCGTGATGCGCATGGGCGACGGCGTGGCCCTGCGCTTCGACGGCATTCCCCCCGCCGCGCCCGGAACGGCGCAGAGCTTCTTCCTCGCGTCCGACCTCGTCTACAAGCCGCGCGTGTGTCCGGGCTGCCCGGGGCCGACGCCCGAAAGCGAGAACGTCGAGCCCTTGCCGTTCCACGCGATGGGCCACTACCCGCCGCGCCCCGACACCGCGTACCCCACCGACGCGGCGCACGCGCGCTACGTGGCGACGTGGAACACGCGCGAGTACCTGCCGGGCGATCCGCGCTGGGGGAAGTAGAGCCGCCCGCGTCACTGCGCGCCCCGGTCGGGTCACCGTCCCACGCCGCTCCCGCGCGCGGGCCGGCGACGCCGGCTTTGCCGAGGAGACGCTGCCGCCTCCTACTCGTCGTCGAGGCCTTCGGGCGCCTCGGCACGCGGGTTCGTGTCCTCGCCGCGCTCCTCCGCGCGCTCCGCGGCACGCTCCTCCAGCGAGAGGTCCACGTCCTCGGGCAATAGCGTGCGGCGACGGCGGTCCTCCTCCAGCTCGCGCCGCGCTTCGTCGTCCCAGTCGAGCAGCTCGTCGGCCGACGCGCCGGCGTGGACGTCGGTGGGCCCGCCGGCGCCGGGGCCGTCGCCCGAGTCGGCGGCGACGGCCGCAGCGGAGCCGACGTGGTCCTGCCACGTGGACCCGTCCTCGGCGCTGGCGGCGAACGCGGCGGCGCCGCCGGCGGTCAGCTTCAGCGCCGGGTATTCCCGGGTGGCGCTCAGGTGGTCGCGCCCCGACTCCGCGGTCGGCACGACGCGCGGGCCCGGCGGCGGCCCGGCGGCCTTGCGCTCCGCGGCGCGGCGGCCGCCGTCGCCTGGGTCGGTGCCGTCGCGGCGGCGCGTGACGGGCGCCTCGATCGCCAGGGTCGCGCGCATCGACCGCCGGCCGACCTGCTGCGCGGGCGCCTCGGCCGTGGCCGCCTCGGCGGGCGGAGGCGCGTGCGCGTCGGCCGGATCGGCCAGGTCGGCCGCCACGGCGTCGGCGCCGGCGTCCTCGCCGGCCGCCACCGGGAGGGCCACACCGGCGCCGAGCGGCGGCCCGCCCCCCGCGCCCGGGAGCGTGCGCTCCGCGGCCGAGCGCCCCCCGCCCTGGTACTTCCCCGTCGAGCCCTCGATCAAGTAAGGCGACTCCGGCCGTGCAGAGTAGCGGCCCGACGAGGCGGCGCCGCCCATCAGCACGCCCGGCTCGTCGCTCGAATCGCCGGTCAGCTCGGCCTGCTCGCTCGCGCTCATCATCATCGTCTTGATGGGGCCGCCGCGCCGGCGCTCTGCCACGCCGCCCGCCCCCAGGGAAGGCGGCGGCGCCGGAGGCGCGTCGTGCAGCGCGGAAGCCGGCACGGCCGTCGACGCGTTCGACGCACCGGGCGCCGGCGGCGTCGCCACGGCCGGCGCCGCGGCGACGAGAGCGGCCGCCGCCGCGGGCGCGGGCGCGGACGCGAGCGCCGGCACGGGCGGCGGCGGGGGCGGCGCGTCCGACGCGCCGAAGAACGCCGCCTTTAGGTCCAGAAACCCCGCCGCGCGCAGCTCCGCCGCCATCGCCGGCTCCACGCCGCACGCCACCAACGGTCCCGGGTCGCCGGCCGCAGCCGGGCGCGGCGCGCGGAAGACGTCCACCAGGCGGTACTCGCCGTCCAGCGCCAGCGGCCGGCACTCCGTCACGGCGATCACGCGCCGCGCGCCGTCCGCGTAGCGCGCCGTCCCCACCAGCAAGTCCACCGCCGCGGCGATGAGCCCTCGCACCGCGCGCGGCGACAGCTCCTTGCCGACGAGGTGGCACATCCCTTCGATACGCATCAACGCGTCGATCGCCGACGCCCCGGTCACGCTGGTCAGCACCGGCAGCCCGCCGCTCATCAAGCGCACCACCGGCAGCGTCTCCAGCCCTTCCAGCTCGCCCACCACCACCAGGTCGGCGCGCAGCGTCGGCACCGCGTCGATCAGGTCCGCGGCGTGCTCGCGCTGCAACGCCACTGGCACCACGTGCGCCGCGCCGAGGCTCAGCTCCTTGTTCGCTTCCAGCAGCACGATGCGGTCGGTCTCGGGGGCCAGCGACGCCATCCCGGCGAGCAGCGTCGTGCGTCCCGACCCCGCCGCGCCGTAGACGACGATGTTGCGGCGCGCCCGCACCGCCGCCTCGAGGAAGCGGCGCACCGCCGGCGTGAGCGACCCGGCCGCGACGAGGTCGTTCAGCGACATCTGCGTGTCGTCCGCCCTGCGCAGCACCAGGCACGGCCCCTTGCGCGCCACCGGCGGCAGCACCGCCGTGATGCGCGCCCCGCCCGCCAGCCGCGCGTCGAGCCGCGTGGCCTCGCCCGACAGCCCGCCGCCCGCCGCGCGCGCCGCCGCGCGCACGGCGTCGAGCAGGATGCCTTCGGTGAAGCGCCCCTTCGCCTCGCCGCGCACCAGCGCGCCGTCCTTCTCGATCCACACTTCGTCCGGCCCGTTCACGAAGATGGCCGTGACGGCAGGGTCGTCGAGGTAGGCGACGATGGGCTCGAGGATGATGCGCAGCGTCTCGGGGAAAGCTTCGCGCATGCGCCTCCACGCCGCGGCGCGGGGAACGTTTACGTTACGCTCCGCTTGCTCCAGGTGTCAAACCGCGGTAATCGCTTCGTCATGGCCGCCAAGCGCACCGCGGCGGCGCCCGCCTCCGCCGCCGCCGTCTCCGCCGTCTCCGCCGCCGCCTCCCCCGCGGCCGTGCCCGTGCTCGGCCCGCGCCAGCTCACCCTCGCCGCCGGGCTCGTCTTCGCCGTCGTCGCCATCCTCTTCTGCGGCTTCTTCTTCCGCTCCCTGCGCGACGCCCTGCTGGGCGAGGAGGCCATGGCGCTGCGCGCCCTCGCCCCCGAGGAGCTGAACCGTCCCGCCGCCGACCTCACGTTCGAGAACGAGCGCGGCGAGAAGGTGCTGCTCTCGTCCTTCCGGGGCAAGCCGCTGTTCGTGAACTTCTGGGCCACCTGGTGCGGCCCCTGCCGCGACGAAGCGCCGTCCATCGAAGCCATGGCGCGCGACCTCGCCCCCTCCGGCCTCGTCGTCCTGCTCGTCTCCACCGACGACGACTGGGACGCCGTGCGCCGCTTCTACGGCGGCGCCTCCAGCGCAGGCCTCGTGCTGCGCGACCCCGGCGCCGCCGCCGCCCACGCCTGGGGCACCTTCAAGTACCCCGAGACCTACCTCGTCTCCCCGGACTTCACCGTGAAGCACCGCTTCGTCGGCCCGCGCAACTGGTCGTCGGCCTTCGCCCTGCGCTACCTCAAGCGCCTGATCTAGCCCGCGGAGACGCCGCCCGGCCCCGCCGCCGGCGGGCGGCGCGCGAGGCCGAGGCCCTTCGCCGGCCGGCGCCCGTCCGCTGGTCGCGGTCTGCGCTTTCGACAGACCGATGGAAGCGGTTGATTCGGAGGTCGCGCGCGGTCATGCCAGGCGTGACGGCTTTGCACGCGCCGACGCCTAGCCTCCCCATCCACCTCGCAGGAGCCAGTAGGCGGTCAGCGCCTGCATGATCAGGCTGCCGCGCAGACCGCCCACGACGCGCATCTCGGGTCCGTCGCCCACGTCGACGTCGAACAGGGCCTCCCCCTCGATGAAGAGCCCGACCCACGCCTTGTAACTGAACGCCACGTCGGCGGCGATCCCGGCCTTGTAGCCTCGTGCCGCCCCGTCGCGGAGCTCCACGCGAGTGACGGACCCGCCCAGCGACCCTTCCAGCGCCCAGGGCCATCCTCCGCGGGACCAATCTCCGAGCCACCAGCGCGCGCGCACTCTCGGGTTCACGTGCCAGGCGAACGTCGCCTTGCCGCTGTCGAGCCCGAGCCCCAACACCGGACCGACGTGCACGCGCGAGCCCCAACGCACGGCCACGAGCACGCCCACGTCTGTGAAGTATCGCCGGACGACGTCGATCCCCGCGCCGGCGAGGCTCGGTCCGGCGCCGAACCCGAGGTCGTGCAGAAGCGTTACCGGGCAATCGGGCCGGGCCTCGAACCCGCAGTACACGCTGGGCGCGCGCCGGGGCGCGGCCTCGCCGCCGTGTTCTGGTGTGCCGGCGCGTGCCACGGCGGGCAACGTGAGAAGCCCACCGAGCACCGCGAGCATCGCCCCCGTCAAACGCGTTCGCATGGCCTCTCCTCGGCGCCTGGGCGTGGCGTGGCCCCAGGTCTGCCACCCGATCAACGCGCCCCGCGGCGCTCTCTTGCCCGCTCGCGGACGATCCTCAGAAACCTTCAGCCGCGCCGCGCGACTTCGATGGATGAGAGCTCAAGCGCTGTGCGACGGGTCGTCCGTCGTCACGCCCGCACGAGGAGTCGCTCCAGGCGGTAGGCACGCGCGGTCGGCAGCAGGAAGCGCCGGGCTGCGCGCCGGAACCAGGCGTGGATGGCGTGGTTGTCGTACACGGTACCGGCGCCGCGACCGCCTGATTGCGAGGTCTTCAGCTCGCGGCTGGTGATCTGCATTCCGCCCTTGCTCCAAACCGCCTTGTTGCCACGGCAGGCGCGGGTCGCGGCGTGCGCGAGCAGGGTGCGCGCCTCGTCGTCGATCTCCTCGGCCGGCTCGACGACGAGGGTCACGGTGGCGGTGAAGAGATGCTCAGTGCCGAGTACGCGCAGATACACGGCGCGGTCGAACGGCAGCGGCAGCGCGTCGAGCCAGCGCCGCTGGCGGCGCGCGAGCAGGCGAGACACCGGCCTCGTCAGCAGGGCAATCTGTCCGAAGAAGGCGCCGCCGACCGCCGCGAACACCAGCAACACGGTGAGCCCGTTCACGCTGCCGACGATCGCCGCCGACAGGAAGATCGCGCCGACCAGGTAGCCCGGAAACGTCACCAGCGCGAGCGTCAGGATGAGCCACAGCGGGACGCCCAGCGACGCGTGGATCAGCGCCTCGCGCGGCGCGTTCTCGTCGGGCGCCGGTGCGGGAGGCGCCGGGTCCTTCCAGCCCGCGGCCAAGGCGGCGAGCTCGCGGCGCGCCGCCTCGCGCTCACCCTTCCGACTCACCTCCGCATGATAACCTGGGCCCGGCGTTCGCGCGCGACGGGCTCGGTCTAGGACGACGTGACTCAGAGCCGCAGCCGCGCTCGCAGCCGGAGCTGCGGCGGCAGGCGGAACCGCAACCGGAGCCGGAACCGGAGCCGGAGCCGGAGCCGGAGCCACGGGGAAGTTAGCCGGGCGTTGCGACGGTGCGGCCGATGGCGGAGGCGATGGCGCGGACGGAGGTGATGAGGCGGACCATGTCCTCCAGGTAGAGGGACTGCTTGCCGTCGGAGAGGGCTTTGGGGGGCTCGGGGTGCGTCTCCACCATGATGGCGTCGGCGCCGGCGGCGACGCCCGCGAGGGCCATGGGGATCACCGCGGAGCGGATGCCGGTGCCGTGCGACGGATCCACGACTAGCGGCAGGTACGTGAGCGCGCGGCAGACGGGGACGAACGACACGTCCAGCGTGTTGCGCGTCGAGGTCTCGAACGTGCGGATGCCGCGCTCGCACAAGAGGATGTTCTGGTTGCCGGACGCGGCGATGTACTCGGCCGCCAGCATGAGATCTTCGATCGTCGCGCTCATGCCGCGCTTCAGCATGACGGGCTTGCCGCAGCGCCCGGCGGCTTCGAGCAGCGAGAAGTTCTGCATGTTGCGGGCGCCGATCTGCACGACGTCGGCGTACTCGGCCACCACGCCGAGCGTCTCGGTGTCCTTGGCCTCGGTCACCACGGGCAAGCCGGTGCGCTCGCGCGCACGCGCCAGCAGCTTCAGCCCGGCTTCGCGCAGCCCCTGGAACGCGTAGGGCGAGGTGCGCGGCTTGAACGCACCGCCGCGCAGCATCGTCGCCCCGGCCGCGCGCACGGCTTCCGCCACGCGCATGATCTGCTCTTCGGACTCGACGGCGCACGGGCCGGCGATCACTACCACCGGCGCGCCTCCGCCGAGCGGCACGCCACCCGCCTTCACCACGGCGGCCTCGCCGTGCGCCTCGCGCGACACGAGCTTGTAGGGACGGGTGACGGGGATCGTCTCGCGCACGCCGTCGAGCCCGTCGAAGAGCTCCGGCGGCACCGGCCCGCTGTTGCCCGTCACGCCGATCGCGGTGCGGTTGCGCCCGGGGATGGGAACGCCGGCGAACCCCAGCTCCTGGCAGCGCTTGCAGACGGCGTCGATCTGCGCCGCCGTCGCGTCCGGCCGCATGACGATCAGCATCCGGTGCGCCTACCACGCGGCCGGAACGCGTGGCAATGCCGGCGCCGCGCGGCCACACCCCGGCGGCGACACCGCGTTTGACACCGGGGTACGACCGGCCTAGGTTTCACCCATGGCAGCCGACGTCGTGTTCATCACGACCCGGGTCCGGATGACCGAGGCGGCGGCGCAGCGATACCTCGCGAGCACGCGCGGGCGCGCCGGTGACTTCACGGACTGGGCGAAGGTTTACGAGTACGCGGGCTGGACCGTCCCCGCCGAGGCGGACGACTTCCGCGAAGAGAGCCTGACCTGCGGCGACGCCATCCGCGCGCTCGAGCGCAGCAGCACCGCCTACCGCGACGGCGCGCTGTGCATGCTGCTGGAAACGAACGTCGAAGACGTGGAGCGCTCGCCCTGGACGCTGGCGATGGCGCGCCACCTCGCCGACTTCAAGGACGCGGACGGGACGGACACCATCCTCGTGCACACCGACCCCGACGGGCGCGACTGCACCTACGAGGAGCTGCGCGTCGTCTTCCGCGTCACCAAGGGCGCCTCCAACGCACACCCGCCGGCGACCCTCCCGCGCCGCGAGTGGAAGTCGCTGAACCTGAGCTTCGACTTCGTGACGCGCATGGCCTTCGGCGACGACGTCGTGGACGACGACGACGATCTCGTGCGCGCCCCGCGGGGCTAGCGGGCGCGCGCCCCGTAGCCGGAACCGTAGCCGCAGCCGAAACCGCTGCCGCTGCCGAAACCGCAGCCGCAGCCGGCAGCGCAGGCGCAGCCGCAGCCGCGGCCGCGGGACGCGGTGCTACAGCAAGTTTGCCGCCAGCTCGGCCAGCTCGCTGCGCTCGCCCTTCGCGAGCGAGACGTGGGCGGCGATGGACTGCTCGCGGAACTTGTTCACCACGTAGGTGAGGCCGTTGTTGGAGGCGTCGATGTACGGGTTGTCGATCTGGTGCGGGTCGCCGGTCAGGACGATCTTCGTGCCGTCGCCGGCCCGCGTGATGATGGTCTTCACCTCGTGCGGCGTGAGGTTCTGCGCTTCGTCCACGATCATGAACTGCTGCGGGATCGAGCGGCCGCGGATGTAGGTCAGCGGCTCCACCTGTACCATGCCGAGGTCGATCAGCTCCTGGTAGCTGCGCCCCTCCTTGCGGTCCTGGCGGCCGAGCCCCATCAGCAGCTCCATGTTGTCGTAGATGGGCTGCATCCAGGGATTCAGCTTCTCCTCGATGTCGCCCGGCAGGTAGCCGATGTCGCGCCCGAGCGGAAAGATGGGCCGCGCCACCAGCAGCCGGCTGAAGACGCGCTCGTCCGCCACCTTCAGCATGCCGGCGGCCAGCGCCAGCAGCGTCTTGCCGGTGCCGGCCTTGCCGACGAGCGTCACCAGCTTCACCGAGTCGAGCAGCAGCGCGTCGAGCGCGTAGGCCTGCTCCTTGTTGCGCGGGCGGATGCCCCACACGCCCTGGCGAGGGTTCAGGAGCGGCACGATGCGGCGGCTCGGCTTGTCGGCGCGCCCCAGCGCGCTCTGCGCCGGGTTGCCGGCGTCGCGCAGCAGCACGTAGTTGTTCGGCAGGACCATCGCGCGCTGGTCGTCGCCGCCGGCGGTGTCGTCGATGGGCGGCGGCGTCTCCGCCGGCAGGCTCCAGCGCTCCGGCAGCGGCGCGCCCCCCTCCTCGTAGAACTTCGCCACCGACCCGGGCGGCGCGTCGTGCTCCGTCCACCCCGGCCACAGGTCCGAGATGTGCACCGCCTCTGGGTCGTAGTCCTCGACGCGCAGCCCGAGCGCGTCGGCGCGGATGCGCAGGTTGATGTCCTTGGTGACGAAGACGACGGTCCGGTCCTTCGTGCGGTCGCGCAGGTCGAGCGCCAGCGCCAGGATGCGGTTGTCGATTTGGTGGCCGTTGGAGAACGCCGTGGGCAGGACACGCTCGGTGAAGGCCACGCGCACCATCCCGCCCGCCGGCAGCTCCACGCCTTCGATGAGCGGCCCACGGTCGCGCAGCTCGTCGAGGTGCCGCGACACCATGCGCGCCGCCCGCCCCAGCTCCGACAGCTCCTTCTTGAAGGTGTCGATCTCCTCGAGCACGTAGATGGGCACGACGACGTGGTGCTTCTTGAACCGGAACAGCGCGTTCGGGTCGTGAAGCAGGACGTTGGTGTCGAGGACGAAGGTCTTGGGGCCAGCAGCGCGCTTGCGCCGGGGGGCGGCGGCCATGGCGACGGTGGAGGTGCTCACAGGGCGAAAGCTCTAGCGCGCCAATCGCGCCGGGCGCAAGGACGAAACCGTGGGGCGCTCCGGGGAGATGATCCCGCCGCGCGGCGCGCGGCCCGCGTCACGGCATCGCGCCGGAGACCCTCGTCCGCCGCGGCTCCGCCCCCGGCGTCCCACAGCCGCCGTCTTGGAACCGGTTCTACCAGGCGCCGGCGGGGTCGAACGCCCAGCCGATGGTCGGCGGCGCATCCGCAGGGGCGTCGCTGCCGAGGATCCAGGCGGCCAGCACCGGCGCGCCCGCCGGGTAGCTGAGGCGGTGCAGCGCCGCGAGCCCGGGCGAGGCGTCCAGGAAGAAGGTGCCGTCCGGCCCGACGACGACAGAGACGGGCGACGCGCCGTCCAGCAGAAACCCGACGCCGACGCCGCCGCCGGCGTAGGAAGCGAGCAGGCGCGTCTGCCAGGGGGCGTTGCCGAAGGCCATGTCGCCGACGCGCGCCTCGTCGGGGCGCGCCAGGACCAGCGACGGCGCGGCGCCGCCGAGCACCTCCGCCACCAGCACGGGCGCCGTGGCGGTGACGACCCAGGGGCACATCCCCACGGCGTCGGGCGGCGGCGCGACGAAGTCTGCGAAGCCGCCTGCGTCGACCGAGACCGTCTGGTCGGGGAGGCAGGCGTCCCAGGTGACGAGCGTCACCATCGAGCCGTCAGTCGCGGCGACCACGCGGACCAAGTCGCCGGCGTCCAGCGTCGCCACCGCGTGTCTCGTACCCCAACGCGCCACGGGCGCCATCATCTCGGCGATCTTGTCGCAGGCGACGCCGTCGAGCGTGGCGCACGTGTGGAAGGCCAGCAGCGCCACCGGCGCGTCGGCGGTGACGCGCGTGCCGGTGAGGTCCGCGCCGTCCGCGCCCGTCTCGATCTGCAGGACGTCGCCCGCGTCGAGCGCCGCCGTATAGACCTCACCCGCGCTCAGCGCCGGCACCGTCCCGCCCGCGGCCGTGGGCGCGGAAGGCGTCACCGTCACGGTGGTGCCGTCGGCCGTGGCGACGACGGCGAACCCGCCCGGGTGCGGCGCGGGGGGAGTGCCCGGCCCGTCGCCGAGACCGGTGTGCGGCATCGTCGCGACGCGGTAGTCCGTGCCCAGCCGCGCGGTGGGCCACGGCGCGAAGGCGGCCGCCGCCGGCGAGCCCGCCTCGACGTCGTCGAGCACGTGCATGCTCACCGGCACGTTGGCGCGCACGCGCCAGGCGCCGCGCGGCGCGCGCGCCGTCCCGGTCACGTGGCGGTCTTCCATCATCACGTCGGCCGTCGCGCCCACGCCCACGCCGCGCGACACCGCGGTCGTCCAGGTGCCGTCGGCGGCGCGCTCCTCCAGGTAGACCGCCGCCGGGTAAGGCGTGCCGTTCGACACGACCAGATACTCCACGTCGGCGGCGCTCTCCGGCGGGCGGTCCGCCGGCACGAACAGCCACTCGCAGGCGCCCGGCTCGTCGCACGCCGACGCGCAGGCGCCGTCCACGCACAGCCCGCCGTCGGTGCACGGGGTCTGCGCGCCCGTCGGCACGCCGAGCGCGCTGCATTGCTCCACCACCTCCGCCGCCGCGCAGAAGGGCTGCCCTGGCGTGCACGTCTGCGGCTGGCAGGCGTCGCCGGTCGTCGGGTCGCAGACCTCCCCCGCCGCGCAGGCGGTCGGGCCGATCCACGTCCCCGCCAGGCACTCGTTCAGAAGGCCGTTGCCGTCGCACACGCGGTCTCCGGAGATGCAGGTCTCGGGGCCGCACGTGAAGCCGACGCACGCCTGCCCGTCGCCGCACGCGCCCGCCGGGCAGAGCTGCGTGCCCGACGCGTCGCAGCGGTACACGGCGTCGGTCCCCTCGATGCAGCGCGCAAAGCCCGGCGCGCACGGCCCGGGCGTGCAGGCGCCGCAAAACGCGCCGCAGCCGTCGTCAGCGCAGTCGGCCGCGCCGTCGCCGTCGTCGTCGGCGCCGTTCGTGCAGTCGGCGAACGTCGCCTCCGGCGGGCCGCCGCCGCCGCCGTCGCCGCAGCCGTGCGCGAAGCAACCCGGCGCCGCGAGCGCCGCCACCGCCGCCGCTGCCGCCAGCGCCGCCAGCCCCCGCGCCTGCGCCCGCGCCCGCGTCCGCGCCTGCGCTCTCGCCCGCGCCCGCCTACCCGGCGCCGTCTGCTCCAGCGCCGTCGGCCAGGCGACCGCGCGCGCCGCCCGCCGGTGCACGGCTACCAGCCGGTTCCCACGTCGAACGCCCACGACGTCCCGCCGTTGTCCCCGCGTGCCACGACACCGAAGCCGCTGCCCATCCCGGTCTGCCACACGTGATGGAACGGCGCCGCCAGCGTCCACAGAACCCCCGCCTCGTAGCCGGCGCCGTCCATCAGCCAAGTCGCGCTCGCGGTCGAGCCGTCCACGGAGACCGTGTCGCCCGCCGTGCGCACCATGGCGATGCCCTCCACCGTGGAGGCCGTGATGGCAAAGTGGTAGTCGGCCTCCCACGCGTCGACCGGACGCACCACCGCCAGCGATTCACGCGGGCCGTGCAGGAGCGCCACCAAGACGGGCTGCGACGCGCTCACGACGAGATCGGCGACCGGAAGGGCGAACGCGACGTCGGCCTCGACGTCCACGTGCTCGCCGGCCTGCAGCAGCACGCCGGGGAACGGCCCTCCCGTCACGCCCGCGCCAGGCAGGAAATCGACCATGGTGTCCGGCCAGGCGGCGACGACGCGGACGAGCTTTTCCGTGGCCGCGACATCGAGCGGGACGACGTAGGTGGTGCCGAGCCGGTCGACCGGGGGAATCGTCTCGGCGATCTGATCGCAGTAGGCGCTGCCGCCCGCCATCGTACAGGCGTGGAAGACGATGACGCCCACCGGCGCGTCGGCCACGACGGCGCTGCCGGTTAGGTCGTCTCCGGACGCCGCCGACACGACCTGGAAGACGTCGCCCTCGTTGAGCACGGCCTGGTACGACTCGCCCGGCGCCAGCGCCGGCACCCCCGGTCCGGAGGCGCTGGCGGCGGTCACCGTGACCTCCACGGTCGTGCCGTCAAACGCGCCCATGACAACGAAGCCGCCCGGGTGGCTCACCACCATCCCCGTCCAGTCCTCGGCACCTTCGTCGTGCGGCAGCGTCACGACCCGGTAGCTCGTGCCCAGTCGCGCCACCGGCCACAGCGCGAAGGCGGCGGTCGACACGGACATGTCCGCGACGGTCAGCACGTGCGGCACGACCGGCGACTCGGCGCGAAACCGGTACGCCTGGAGCGGGCTGATGCCGGTACCTTCGGCGTGGCGGTTGGGGACCATGAGCGCGCTGCCGCTCAGCGGGCTCACCGTGGTGACAGCGACGTCGAGCCATTCGCCGCCGACGCGCGTCTGCACGGCCACCTGCACCGGCGCTCCCTCGGCGTTGGCGACGACGACGGCGTGGGGCAGCGTGGCGGCGCCGGCGATGTTGGGCACGCCCACGAAGAGGAAGTCGCAGGCGCCGGGCGCGGAGCAGGGCCCCGTGCAGGCGCCGCCGGTGCACGCCGCGCCGGGCGCGCAGGTGTCGGCGACGCCGCTGCTGACGCCGAAGGGCGTGCAGCCGGACACCTCCGCGGGGCCGCTGCAGTAGGCGGCGCCGGGCGTCGGGCAGTCCATCGCGCGACAGACGTCGCCGAGCGTCGGGTCGCACACCTCGCCCGCGCCGCACGACGCCGGCACGAGCAGCGTGCCAGCGAGGCAGCGCGTGACCGCGCCGTCGTCGTCGCAGGCCGTTTCGCCCTCGTTGCAGTCCGGCGCCAGGCAGCGCCCGCCGGCGCAGACCTGGTCGGCCGCGCAGGCGCCGACCGGGCAGAAGAGCGCGCCGCTCTGGTCGCAGAGCTGAACCACGCCGCTGCCGTCGAGGCAACGGGCGAAGCCCGGCGCACACGACGCCGGCACGCAGTCGGCGCACACGGCGGCGCATCCGTCGTCAAGGCAGTCGGCGAGCGCGTCGCCGTCGTCGTCCGCCCCGTTCGTGCAGGCCGCCAGGTCGCCCTCCGGCGTCGGCGGCGGGGCGCCGTCGAAGCCGACGCGGAAACAGCCGGCCGCTGCGCCTGCCAGGGCCAGCACGGCCCTGGCCCACCCTCGACCCCCGCCCGTTGCCCGGGCGATGCTCGCGCGCGCCCGCACGCCGCGATGGTATCAGGCGCTCGCGCGCTCCGGTAGGCTGGGTGGAGGCACGCCGAAGGCGTCGCCTCCGACTTGGGGCAAGATTGATGTCGTCTAGGACGATGGGGAACGCGGCGCGCGGCGGCGGGTGGGCGCTGGGCGCGGGCCTGCTGGCGCTGGGTCTGAGCGGCGCGTGCCGGCCGGCGCTGGACCCGGCGGCCGCCGGGACGCCTGCCCCGCTGTGCGCCGCCTGGGCGGCGGCGGCCAACGCGCGAGGCGTCGCCCTGCGCGACTTGAGCGCGCTCCCGGAGGATGCCGCCGCCTTTCCCGAGGGCGTGGCGTCGGGAGACGTCGACGCGACGCGCGCCGTGCTCTGGACGCGCCACGCCGGGACGCGCGCCACCCGGCTATGGGTGCTGGAGCGCGGGGAACCGCCTGCCCGCGCGCTCTACCGCGGCGTGGCGCTCGATGCGGCCGCCTGCCCGCCGAACGACGCCGGGCTGATCAAGATGGACGTCGGCGGCCTCGTCCCGGGCGCGCGTTACGACTTCGCATTCGTCGACCTCGACGACGGCGGCGGCAGCGGCGGCGGCAGCGCGGGCGGCGACCGCGGCGGCAGCGACGGCGGCAGCAGCGGCGGGGCGCCGGTCGCCCGCTCGCGCGTCGGGCACTTCCGCGCCGCGCTCGAACCCGGTGCCCGCGCACCGCTGTCGTTCGTGGCCACCGCCGACGCGAACGGAGCGATGGCGCCCTTCGCCCTGCTGGCCAGCGCCGCCGCCGCGGCGCCCGACTTCGTCGTCCATCTCGGCGACACGGTGTACGCGGACGAGGCGCTCACGCGCGACGACTACCGCGCCTTCTACGCGGCGAACTGGAGCGACCCCGCCCTGCAGGCGCTCCTCGCCGCGGCCCCCGTCTACGCCACCTGGGACGACCACGAGGTCTTCAACAGCTGGGACCCCGAGACCATCGACCCGGTGCAGCTCGACGCCGCGCGCGGCGCGTTCCTCGAGCACCTCCCGGTGCGCACGCCCGCTGGCGCGCCGGCGCGCCTGTGGCGCAGCTTCGCCTGGGGCGACACAGTCGAGGTCTTCGTGCTCGACTGCCGCGGCGAGCGCCGCGCGTCGGAGGGCCTCTTCATGTCGGCGGCGCAGATGCAGTGGCTGAAGGACGGCCTGTCGCGCTCCACGGCGACGTTCAAGATCGTCGTGACCTCCGTCCCGGTCAGCGCCCTCGGCGGGCCGCTCGCCTTCGACCGCTGGGAGGCGTACGCCCAGCGCCTGGAGATCCTCGGTTACGTGGCCGCGCAGGGGCTGACCGGCGTGTTCTGGCTCACCGCCGACCTGCACATGGCGCTCGTCGCCGCCTTGCCCTACGGCGGCGCGGAGATCGGCGTCGGCCCCATCGCCGCCGGCCTCCACCCCGACTCCGCCGCGCGCTACGGCGAGGTCCCCGCGGTGCGCTACGCCGCCGCCCTGCGCAACTACGCGCTCATCACGCTGGACCCGCTCGCCGCCCCGCCCACGCTCACGCTTTCGGTGCGCGCCACCGACGGCATCGAGGTCCACCACGACGTCTTCACGCCCTGAGCGCGGGCCCGGGCTTCGCGCCCGCACCCACGACTCGTGAACGGTTGCGACGCGGGCGACCTCGGCGGCGGGGTCGTGGTGATGGCCTCCGGATGTATTCCGCTCGATGGCGCGGTGAGGCAAGCACGAGTCGCTACTCGGCGACGAGCACCGGCGTGAAGTCGATGGCGTCGCAGGCGGCGAAGACGTAGCGCACGCCGCCGTGCGCGCCGCGGAAAGCGCGGTGAATGTCGGGGCCGTGCAGGTGGCCGTAGACGCAGGCCTCGGTGCCGGCGCCTTCCAGGATCTCCGAGGCGGCGGTGGCGACGCCGCGCGGCAGCACCGCCGGAAAATGCGTCATGGCCACCAGGCGCGCCCCCGCGCCGGCTCTCTTGAGCAGCTTCTGCGCGGCCGCGAGTGACAGCTTCAGGCGCTCCACCTCGCGCCAGAAGATCTTCTCGTCGTCACTCTTCTGGTAGTGCCCGCGCGCGCCGCCCTCCGCCGTCCCACCGCCACCGCCACCGCCGCCGCCGCCCTCGGGCTCGGCGTCGTAGCGCGCAGGCCGCTCGCCGGGGGCGCGCCAGCCGCGCGCGCCGAAGAGCACGTACCGGCCGACCTGCAGCGCGTCGTTCTGCAGCGCGGCCATCCCGGCGCCCAGCGCGGCGCGCACCTTGCCAATGGCGCTCCACCAGTAATCGTGGTTCCCGCGCAGCAGCACCTTGCGCCCGGGCAGCTCGCGCAGCAGGCGCAGGTCCTCCGCCGCCTCCTCCAGCCGCATCGCCCAGGAGATGTCGCCCGGCACCAGCACCACATCGTCGTCGCCCACCACGCGCCGCCAGTTCGCGGCGATCTTGGCCGGGTGGTCCTTCCAGTTGTCGCCGAACACGTCCATCGGCTTGGGACGCATCGCCGACAGATGCGGGTCGCTCAGCGCGAAGATGCGCACGGTCTCGTCTCGCCTCGCCTTGCTTGCTTGCTTGCTTGCTTGCCGCCGCCGGCCGCCGTCAATCGCGGAAGGGGTTCTTGCGCACGATGGTCTCGCCGCGTGCCGGGCCCACGCTCACCAGCACCACCGGCAGCTCGGTCAGGTCCTCCACCCGGGCGATGTAGCGGCGCGCGGCGCGCGGCAGGTCGTCCATCTCGCGCACTTCGCGCACCGACTCGGACCACCCCTCCAGCTCCTCGTACTCGGGCGTCCAGCCGCCGCGCGGCCCGAGGTCGTCGGGCAGGTCGTCGAGGCGCTCGCTGCCGCGGCGGTAGCCGTTGCACACCTTGATGCGCCGGTGCCCGGTCAGGACGTCGAGCTTCGTGAGCGCCAGCCCGGTGAGCCCGTTGAGCCGGCGCGCGGTGCGCAGCCCCGCCACGTCCAGCCAGCCGCAGCGGCGCGCACGCCCGGTCGTGGCGCCGTACTCCTTGCCCTCGCGGCGCAGCGTCTCGCCCAGCTCGCCGGGCTCCTCGGTCGGGAACGGTCCCTCGCCGACCCGCGTCGTATACGCCTTCGAGATGCCGATGACCTTGTCGAGCACGCGCGGCCCGAGCCCGGCCCCCGAGGCGGCGCCCGCCGCCACCGTGGTGGACGACGTCACGAACGGGTAGGTCCCGTGGTCGATGTCGAGCAGCGTCCCTTGCGCGCCTTCGAACAACAGATTCCGGCCGCGCGCCACCTCGCGCGCCAGCAGGCGGCTGGTGTCGGTGACGAACGGCGCCAGCGCGCGCGCCGCGACCACGTAGGCTTCGCGGAAGTCGGCAAAGGCCACCGGCGGCGCGCCCAGGTGCGCGAGCAGCGCGTTCTTCTCGGGAAGGGCGCGCTCCACCAGCTCCTTGAAGCGCTCCGGGTCGGCCAGGTCACCGACGCGCAGGCCGCGCCGCGCGACCTTGTCCTCGTAGGCCGGGCCGATGCCGCGGCGCGTGGTGCCGATCTTGCCGCCGCCGCCGGCGGCCGCGGCGCGGTCCTCGCGCGCCCCGTCGAGCGCCGTGTGATACGGCAGGATGACGTGCGCCGAGGCGGACAGGAACAGCTCGCCTTGACCCTGCAGGAAGCCGCGGCCGCGCAGCGCGTCGATCTCGCGCACTAGCTCCGGCGGGTTGACGACCATGCCGTTCCCCAGCACCGAAGTCTTGCCGGGGTGCAGCACGCCCGAAGGGATGTGGTGCAGGATTGTGGTCTGCCCGCCGACCACCAGCGTGTGCCCGGCGTTGGCGCCGCCTTGGTAGCGCACGACGACGTCGGCGAACTCGGTCAACAGGTCGACGACCTTGCCCTTGCCCTCGTCGCCCCACTGGGCGCCGACCACCGCGACGTTGGACATGCGCCTTGATGTCTACACGGAAGGCGTCGCGCGCGCCAGGGCAGCGTCGAGGCGCGCGGCGTCGCCGGCGGCGTCGCCGTCCGGGTCGCCGGCAGGGGCGAGCTCGACGACCGCCCCGAAGCCGTGAGCGGCGGCGTAGGCGGCGCGGGCGGCGGCGTCGCGGGCCACGAGGTCCACGGCGCAGGCCACGCCGCGGGCGCGCGCGCGCGCGGCGACGGCGAGGGCGCGCGCATGCGACCCCGGCGGCGCGCCCACGAGGAGCGCCGGCGGCGGGGCGGCCGGGACACGCCCCCCGGCGTCGAGCGCGCGGAGGATCGGGTCGAGGTCGGCGGCGAAGCCGGTCGCCGGCAGCGGCGCGCCGTAGCGGGCCACCAGGTCGTCGTAGCGCCCGCCCGCCGCCACGGCCTCGGCGGCGCCCGGCGCGTAGAGCGCGAAGGTCGGGCCCGTGTAGTAGCTGGCGGCGCGCGGCTCGCCGAGATCGAGCACGACGCGCGGATCGTCGAGCAGCGCGCACAGCGCCTCCAGCTCGTCGAGCGCGGGGCCGAGCGGCCCGGCCAGCGCGGGCAGAGCGCGGGCGCGCGCCAGCACTTCGGCGGGCGGGCCGTAGAGATCGGCGAGCGCGGCGAGTGCGCCGCCGGGGGCGGCCTCCTCCACGCCGCGCGCGTCCTTGCGGCGAAGGGCCGCCAGCACGGCGGGCGCGCCGTCCGCCGGCACGCCGGCGGCGCGCAGGGCCGCGTCCACGACGGCGGCGTGGCCGACGTCGATCGTCAGCCGGTCGAGCCCGCAGCGCGCCGCTGCGCGGGCGGCGAGCGCGACGACCTCGGCGTCGGCCTCGGGCGTGCGCACCCCCAGGAGCTCCACGCCCACCTGGAAGACCTCGCGCGGCGCGCCGGCGGTGCGCGCGCGCGAGCGCAGCACGATGCCGTCGTAAGCGAGCCGGTGCGGCGGTGGCGGAGCGGCGGGCCCCGTGAGGTGGACGGCGGCGAGGCGCGCGATCTGCGGCGTGACGTCGGGGCGGAAGGCGACCAGCTCGCCGCTGTGCGGCTCCACCAGCTTCAGGACGCCCCGGCGCGCGCCCTCGTCGAGCCCGCGCTCCAGCGTGGCGAGCAGCTCGAGCGACGGCGTGATCACCGGCCGGTAGCCGGCCAGCCGGATCTCGGTGAGCAGCGCGCGCGCCACGGCGCGGCGGCGCAGGGCGTCGTCGGGCAAGTGGTCGCGTAGTCCGGCGGGGAGGCGCGCCGGGACTGTCGGCGTGGGCGGCGTGCTCGGCGGCGGCGGCGTGCTCGGCGTCGGCGTCGGCGGCGGCGACGGGGGCACGGGCGGGCGCGGGCCGCTCACGGCGGCTACAACTTCACCTGCATCGCCGAAACGACGTGCGGCAGGCGGCGGACCTCGGCGATGTCCTGCGAGGTCACCGCGCTGTCGGTGCTCCACAGCGCGATCGCCTGGCCCGTCGGCTGATCCACGCCGACCTGGAGGTGCGAGATGTTCACTTGCCGCTCGCCCAGCAGCGTGCCGATGCGGCCGATCACGCCCGGCCGGTCCTCGTTGCGCACGAACAGCACGTAGCCCGCCGGCACCAGCTCGACGCGCACGCCGTCGATGCGCACGAGCCGCGGGCCGCCCTCGACCAGCACGGCCCCCCCCAGCACGTGCAGCGCGCCGGCGCCGGTGATGCGCAGGTTCACCTCGTTGGCGTAGTCGCCCGGCTCGGCGCGGTGCACCTCCGTCACGCGCAGCCCGCGCTCGCGCGCTACGTGCGCGGCGTTGACGACGTTGACCTTCAGGTCGAGCTGCCCCGACAAGAGCCCCACCAGGAGCTCCGCGGTGATGGGGCGCGTGGCGCGCTCCGTCACGCCGCCGACGAACTCCACGGTGATCTCGCGGCTGCCCTCCGGCCAGAGCTGCGAGGCGAGCGCGCCCAGCTTGCGCGCCAGGGTCAGGTACGGCGCCAGCGACTTGCGCTCCTCCGGCGACGGCACCGGCGCGTTGACCGCGTTGCGCACCGTCCCGTCGCGCAGGAAGTCGACCACCTGCTGGGCGATCTCGCGCGAGACCTTGTCCTGCGCCTCCTCGGTGGAGGCGCCCAGATGCGGCGTGCAGATGAAGCCGTCCAGCGCGAAGAGCGGGTGGTCCTTGGGGGGCGGCTCCTCGGCGAAGACGTCCAGGGCGGCGCCGGCGAGCTTGCCGCTGCGCAGCGCCTCGGCCAGCGCGGCCTCGTCGACGATGCCGCCGCGCGCGGCGCACACCACGTAGGCGCCGCGCTTCATCTTGTCGAACGCCGCCGCGCCCAACAGCCCGCGCGTCTGGTCGTTGAACGGCGTGTGCACCGTGACGAAGTCGGCGCGCGCCAGCAGGTCGTCCAGCGCCACGCGCTCCACGCCCTGCTTCGCCGCAGCCTCGTCGCTGAGGAACGGGTCGAAGGCGACGACCTTCATCTGCAGCGCCTGGGCGCGCTGCGCGACGATGCGGCCGATGTTGCCCATGCCCACCACGCCCAGCGTGCGCCCGGTGATCTCGCGCCCCTCGAACTTCTTCTTCTCCCACTTGCCGGCCTTCATCGACGCCGTCGCCTGCGGCACGCGCCGCGCCAGCGCGAAGATGAGGGCCAGGGCGTGCTCGGCCGTCGTGGTGGCGTTCGCCGTGGGCGTGTTCATCACGATCACGCCGCGCGCGGTGGCCGCCTCCACGTCGACGTTGTCCACGCCGATGCCGGCCCGCCCAATCAGACGCAGATTATCGGCCGCGGCCAGCACCTCGGCGGTCACTTGCGTGGCGCTGCGCACCACCAGCGCCTGGTAGGCGCCGATACGCGCGCGCAGCGCGTCGGGGGCGAGCCCCGTGGCGACCTCCACCTCCAGCCCAGGCGCGGCGCGCAACACCTCCAGCCCCGACGGCGCAAGCGCGTCGGCGACGAGCACCTTGCACGGCCCCAGCGCCGCCACCGCCCCGCTGGCCCCGCCCGTGCTCACTTCGCGCCTCCGGCGAACACCGCCTCGGCGGCCGCCACCGCCGCGCCGCGCGTCACCGGATGGCCGAGGTCGTTCAGCGTCATCTCCAGCGCCGCCAGCGCCGTGACGATGTCGAACTTGTCGAAGTAGCCCAGGTGCGCCAGGCGGACGATCTTGCCCTTGGCGCGGTCCTGGCCGCCGGCGATGGCCACGCCGTAGCGGTCGCGCAGGTGCTTGACCACCTTCTCGCCGTCGACGCCGGCGGGCGTGCACACCGCCGTGACGGACGGCGCGGGAGCGCCGGCGTACAGCTCTAGCCCCAGCGCTTGTGCGCCGGCGCGCGTCGCCCGCGCCAGGAGGTCGTGGCGCGCGAACACGTTCTCCAGCCCCTCCTCCTTCATCATGCGCAGCGCCTCGCGCAGCCCGACGAAGAGGCCCACCGCCGGGGTGAAGGCGACGGTCACCGCCTCCTGCTCCTTGCGCTCCTTCTTCCAGTCGAAATAGAAGCGCGGGCAGCGAGCGGTCTCGTTGAGCCGCCACGCCTTGTCCGACACCGACGCGAAGGCCAGCCCCGGCGGCAGCATCAGCGCCTTCTGCGAGCCTGTCACGACCACGTCGAGCCCCCAGGCGTCGGCCGGCAGATCAAAGACGCCCAACGCCGTGATGGCGTCGACGACGAGGATCGTGTCGGCGCGCGCCGCCGTCAGCGCCGCCAGCTCCTTCACCGGGTGCACTGCGCCCGTCGAGGTCTCCGACGCCTGCACGTAGACGGCCTTCGCCGCCGGGTGCGCGTCCAGCGCCTGCTTCACCGCGGCGGGGTCGACGCCCTGCCCCCACTCGACCGCCACTTCGTGGGAGACGACGCCGTAGGCCTTGGCGATCTTGGTCCAGCGCTCGCCGAACTTCCCGCCGTTGACGACGATGGCCTCGTCCCCGGGCGAGAGGAAGTTCACGACGGCGCCCTCCATGGCGCCCGTCCCGCTGCACGTGAACACCAGCGGCGTGCGCGCCGTCTGGAACAGCCAGCGCAGCCCGTCCTGGCACTCCTTGAACAGCTCTTTGAACTCCGGGTGGCGGTGGTGGATCATCTCGCGGGCCATGGCGAGCTGGATGCGATCCGGCACCGGCGTCGGCCCCGCGGTGAGCAGGTAGCGCTTCACGTCGTCTCTCCTCCGCCCCCTCGCGCGCGCGAGCCAAGTAGCAGACGGACGTGCGCTTTTCAAGCGCACGACGGCGACCGGGCAGCGCGGCCGGCCTATCCGTGCCGCGGATCCGGCGCGCCGCCCGGGGCCGGGCGAGGGCGTTGACGGGGACGGCGAGCGGGCCCGATGATGGCGGCGAAACAAGATGAGCCTCGTCGGGACGATGCTCGGCAGCTACCGGATCCTTTCTCTGCTCGGCGAAGGGGGCATGGGGGCCGTCTATCTCGGCGAGCACCAGACCATCGCGCGCAAGGCGGCGATCAAGGTCCTGCACGAGGACTTCGCGGGGCGGCCCGCCGTGGTGCAGCGCTTCTTCAACGAGGCGCGCGCCGCCAATCTCATCCAGCACCAGAACATCGTCGACGTCTACGACTTCGGCGAGTCGCCGGGCGTCGGCGCCTTCATCGTCATGGAGTACCTGGCGGGCGAGAGCCTGGCGGCGCGGCTGCGCCTGCACCCGACGCTCCCGCTGGCCACGGTGGCGCGCCTGGTGCAGCGCGTAGCGTCCGCGTTGGGGGCGGCACACGCGCGCGGCATCGTCCATCGCGACCTGAAGCCGGACAACATCTTCCTCGTGCCCGACGCCGACAACCCCGGCGAGGACCGCGTCAAGGTGCTGGACTTCGGCATCGCCAAGCTCACCGACGAGAGCGGCCCGGGCAGCGTGCGCACGCGCACCGGCGCGGTCCTGGGGACGCCGGTCTACATGTCGCCGGAGCAGTGCCACGGCTCCCGGAACGTGGACCACCGCAGCGACGTCTACGCGCTCGGGATCATCGCCTACGAGGCGCTGGCCGGGCAGCCGCCCTTCGTCGCCGACGGCTTCGGGCCGCTGGTGGCGATGCACCTGGGCGTGCAGCCGCCGCCGCTGCGCGGCTTCAACGCGCGCGTGCCCGAGGCCGTGGAGCGCGTGATCCTGCGCGCGCTGGCCAAGGAGCCGGGCGAGCGATTCCAGTCGATGGAGGAGCTGTCGCAAGCGCTGCGGGCGGCGGTGTCGGACGTGGCGCCCTCGCGGCCGGTGCGTACAGTGGACGAGCCGGCGAGCCTCGCGGCGACGTCGCCCGGCGAAGAGCCTCTGCGGCCGCCGACGCGCGGACCGGCCCCGGCGGCGACGCGCGGTGCGGGCACGCCGAAAGTGCAGATGAGGACGCCGCGCGCCCCGGCGGCGACACCCGCCCTGGCGACGCCGGCCCCGGCGCCCGCGGCGCCGCCGCCGTCCGTCGTCGTGGACTCGGGTGCGCCCGAGCGGCCCGACGCGCCCGAGCCGCCACCGTCCAAGCCCACGCGCACCGCGCCGCTGCCCGCGCCGCCGCTTCAGGCCGCGCCGGCGGACGCGCCGCAGTCTGTCGCCGCGCCACCCGCGTCCGACGACCCACCGCAGAGGCGCGCCGCGACGACGACCCTGTCCGCCGGCGCGGGTGAAGAGGACTCGCGCCTGCTCCCCGCGCGCAAGCGCACCCTGGCCATCACGGGCGCGTCGATCCTGGCGCTCGCCGTCATCGCCGCGGTGGCGGCGGCGCTGTCCCAGGGCGGCGGCGGCGAGCCGGCGACCGCGGGCGCCGAGGACGACGGCCCGGCGACCGATCGAAGCGCGTCCGCGACGGGGGCGCCCGATCCCCTGGCGGGCGCGCGCGAGAAGATGGCGGCGCGCGACTGGAGCGGCGCGCTGGCGGCGCTCGACGCCGCGGGCGCCACCGGCGCCGCCGCCGAGGCGCTGCGCAACACGGCGGAGTCGGAGCGCGAGCAGGAGAAGCTGTATGTCCGATTCGTCGAGCTGTCCGAGGCGGGCGACCTGACGATGGCGTTCGAGATGGGGGTCGGCATGGACCGCACCAGCACGTACTGGTCCGACATCAAGGAGAAGTGGACGTCAATCCGTTCGAAGCTGGTGGCGGCGAAGGTGGAGTTCGCCACGGCGGCCATCGCCGCGCGCGACGTGGCCACGGCCGCCAAGAAGATCGAGGAGGCGAAGCACTACGACCCAGAGGACGCACGCATCGCGGACCTGGAGAAGGCGATGGCGGCGATGGGCGGCTCCGCCGCTTCGCACGCGGGCGCGCCGGTGACGCCGCCCGCGACCGCGGCCCTCGCGCCCGTCGAGGAGAGCCGCGGCGCCGCCGACGACGCGAAGGAAGAGTACACGAAGGGCCTGCGACTCTTTGCGGCAGGCCACGAGCCAGAAGCCATGGCCGCGTTCAAGAAGTCCATCAAGGTCGATCCGAAGTTTCCCGACCCCCATCGCGCCCTGGGGACAATTTACGCGCGTCAGGGAAACCTCCGGGGCATGTGCAAGGAGTTCGGCACCTACATCACGCTCAATCCTCACGCAGGAGACGCCGCCAAGATTGGGGCGGAGATGAAGAAATACGACAGCACCATCCCCGCGTGCCGCCGTTGACCCTGTCCTTGTGTCCAGGCCCGCCGAGCGCGTCGCTGCCTCATGCGGATGACTCCGAGCCTGGCCGCCGCACCGCGGGCCCCGCCGGCGCCGGGCGCTACTTGCCGGGGCTGGGGAAGCTCGTGCGCAGGAAAAAGTCCCAGGCGCGGTCGGAGAGCAGCTTGCGCTGCGCCAGCAGGAGCTTCGCCGACGCGGACACGGTGTAGCGGGCCTTGGGGCGCGTGGCGGCGATGGCCTTCTCGATGACCTTGGCCACGTCGTCGGGGACGCCGGCGAGCTTGGCGATGGGGCCTTTCTCGTACGACTCCTTGGTGGCGCGCGCGACGGCGGCGTGGAACGCGGCGTAGGGATCGCCGGCGCCGCCGGGGCTCATCGCCGCCACGGCCGCCTCGCCGAACCCGGAGCGGATGAGGCCGGGCTCCACGACGATCACGTGGATCCCGAAGCCGCGCACTTCGAAGCGCAGCGCGTCGCTGATGGCCTCCACCGCGTACTTGGTGGCGTGATAGAAGCCGCCGCCCGGGAAGACGAGCTTCCCGCCCATGGAGCTGAGGTTCACGATGCGCCCCCAGCCCTGGGCGCGCATTCGCGGCAGCACGAGCTGCGTGAGGCGCACCAGCCCGAACACGTTGGTCTCGAACTGCGCGCGCACGCGCTCCAGCGGCACGGCCTCCACGGCGCCCGACTGGCTGTAGCCGGCGTTGTTCACGAGAACGCCCACCGCGCCGTGCTCCGCCTCGACCGCGCGCACCGCCGCCGCCATCGACGCCTCGTCGGTCACGTCGAGCGCCAGCGTGCGGCAGCCTTGCTGCTCCAGCTCCGCGACCGCCTCCTTGCGCCTGGCCGTGGCGTAGACCGGCGCCCCGCCGCGCGCCAGCCGTAGCGCCGTCGCCTTGCCAATTCCTGACGAACACCCGGTGACCAGCACCGCTCGCGACACTTGTTCCGCCATCGCCCGATTGTACGCGCGCCCGCGCCGCGCACCCAACGGCGTCGTGGTCGGGGTGGTGGTCGGCGTCGGCGTCGTGGTCGGGGTGGTGGTCGGCGTCGGCGTCGTGGTCGGGGTGGTGATCGGCGTCGGCGTCGGCGTCGGCGGCGGAGTCGGCGTCGTCAGGCGGCGG
>DASYRF010000362.1:0-3433 GCA_036004705.1 Myxococcota bacterium | reverse complement strand
GCGCCCGCGCCCGCGCCCGCGCCGGCTGCAGCGCCCGAGTCGCTGCCGCCCGCGGAGGCGAAGGCGGCTCCGTCCGCCCCGACCTCCGAGGTGAAGCCTGCGCCCGCCCCGTCCCGACCGGCCGAGGGGTCGGCGGCCGGCGAGGCGGCCACGGCGCCCGTGAGGGTCGCGGCGCCGGTTCTGGAGGGCGTGCCCACGCGCGCGCCGCGCGGACCGCTCGCCACCGTGGTGGCGGCGCTGTCGGGGTGGATGTTGCTGCGCGCGCTCGGCGGGCTGGTGGGGCGCTGGCTCCTGGGTCTGAAGCGCGAGGACCGGTACTTTCTCGAGGACAAGAGCCTGCGCCGCGAGCACCGCACCGAGCTGCTCGGGCGGACGATCCGCGAGGGCAAGGAGTACTTGCCGTACGGGGCGTGTCTTTCCGTCGCCCGCGAGACGCAGTTCCGCGCAACGGTTCTGCTGGTGGGGCTGGGGGCGCTGGTCGCCGGCACGATGGTGGGCGTGGGGATGATCTTCGACGGAATACGCGGGGCCTTCCTACGGCTGGTACTGGCGGGCTTCGGCGTGCTGCTGGCCGGGATCGTGCTGGACCTGGTGCTCTTCGTGCTGGCCGACGGTGCCGCCGGACGGGTGTTCGTGACGTTCCGGCTGACGGGGAGGCGCGCCTACCGCCTGCGCGGTGCGCGCCGCGACGCCGCCGACCGCTTCATCGACGAGCTTGCGCGGCGTCTCCCGCCGCGGCTCGAGAAGTGAAGACTCGGCGCGGGAGGCGCGAGAGATGATCCTCCGGCGCGGCGCTGCGCTCGTTGCGCTCGCGCTAGGTGTCGCGCTGGTTGCGGGCGGTACGGCGGCGCCCGGCGCGCCGCCCTCGCCGCCAGGGTCGCCGCCCGGTTCGCCCATCGACCCCACGGTCGCGTTCGTCCCCGACGCGGAGGGGTACCTGCGCGCGTGGCTCGTGGCGGGGCCCTTTCCCTACGACAAGCCGAGACCGCCCCCAAAGGCGAAGAAGAAGAAGAAGGCGGACGTGCCGGAATCGGAGTCGGACTCCGAGCCGGCGGTCGATGCGGACGACGCGCCGACTTCGGGATGGCTTGGCGATGCCTTGCTCGGTGCCACCGGTACGGGTGAAGCGGCGACGCGCGCCGTCGCGGGGGGCGCGGCCGCCTGGCGGCCGTTCGTGAGCGACGACGCGACGGTCGATCTGGTCGAAGCGGCGTCTGGCCCGGCGGGCTCGACAGCGGGAGGGGCGGCGGCGAAGAAGGGGCCGACGACCTTCGCGGTGGCCTACGCGTACGTCGAGCTGCGCAGCGCCACGGCGCGCGACGCGTTTCTGCGGCTGGGGTCGGACGACGGAGCGCGCGTCTGGGTCGACGGTGTCGAGCTGTCGCCCCTGCGTGACCCCGCGTCGCACCCGCATTTCCCCGACCGGCTTTCGGCGCCCGTGCACCTGCGCGCAGGCGCGACGCCGCTGCTGGTGAAGGTGGACCAGCGCAAGGGCGCCTGGCGCTTCTCGCTGCGGTTGTGCGACGCCGACGACAAACGGCCGCCCGGCGTGACGGTGGCCCTGCCCGGCACCGACGCCGGCGCGGCGGCGCGCCGCGCCCTGGGCGACGCCATCCTGAGCGCGACGCGCGTGACGTTCGCCGCGCATGCCGAGCCGGACGGCTTCACGGTGTCGGTCACGGTGGCGCCGCCGCCCTTCTCGGCGCGCGCGGTCCCCGCCCTGACGGCCGTCGCCACCAGCGACCCGCCCGACGGCAAGTCGGGGGGCGCGCCGCTGCCGGTGCGCCTGGCGGCCCCGGGAGTTGCGCCGGCGCGCCTGCATTTGGCCCCGGGCGGCGCGGCGCGTACGTTGCACGCCGGCGCCTTGCTCGAAGGCCTCGGCGGGGCGCGGCGCGAGGTGGGCGTGGACCTCCCCTGGCAGCCCAAGCGCCACGCGTCGCTGGCGCGCGCCGAAGCCCTGCTGGCTGCGCTTCGCGCCGCGCACCCGGACCTTTTCACGCCGCGCCCGGCGCCGCGGCTCGGCGTTTGGGCGGAGGCCGGGGCGGATGCCGCGCCGGCGCCGCTCGCGCCGCTGCCGCCCACCGGCTGGGCGGACCCGCACGGTGCGCTCGACGCCACGGGCGCCGCGACGCTGGAGTGGTACGCGAGCGAGCTGCGTGCGGCGCTCGAAGCGGGGGACAAGGACGACTCGTACGTGCGCCGCCGCGCCGCCGCGCTCGACCGCCTCGTCGCCGCCGCCGCCGCCGGCAAGGATCCCCTCGCCGGGCGTACCGGGCCCCTCTTTGCCGCCTACCGCTCGCGCCTGGACGGCACGGTGCAAGGGTTCGCCCTCTACGTGCCGAAGAAGTACACGCCGAAGAAGCGCTGGCCGCTCTACGTCGGGCTGCACGGCCTCAACGGCAAGCCGGGGCGCTATCTGCGCTACATGGCCGGCGTGCCTTTGCGCGCCGACGAGACGAACGACGGGGCGGAGCGCGACTTCCCGGACGCGCCCGACCTGCCTGACGCCGACGCGTTCCTGCTGGCGCCGTACGGGCGCGGCGACGTCGCCTTCCGCGGCCCCGGCGAGGACGACGTGCTCAGCGCGCTCGAGACGGTGCTCGACCGCTGGGCCATCGACCGCGACCAGGTGCATCTCACGGGGGCCAGCATGGGCGGCATCGGGGTCTTCGAGCTGGCGGTGCACCGTCCCGACCTCTGGGCGAGCGCGGTGCCGTTGTGCGGCGCGGCGGACGTGCGCATGTACGCGAGCATCGGCGACCGCCCGGTGCGGGACTTCGAGGCCTCGGTGCTGGCAGCGATTGCCGCGGTGGAATGGGCGCCGAACCTGCGCGGCCTGCCGGTCTGGTGCGTGCACGGCACGAAGGACACGACCAACCCGTCGGTGCGCTCGAAGGTGATGATCGACCGGCTCGCGTCGCTCGGCTACGCCGCGGACGTGAAGTTCGACGAGCCGCCGCTCGGCCACAACGTGTGGGATTTCACCTACGAGGGCGGCCGGCTGTGGAAGGAGTGGAAGGCGAAGCGCGAGGCGTGGCCGGCGCACGTGACGTTCACGAGCGGCGACTTGCGCTACCGCAGCGCCTACTGGGTTCGCCTCGACGCTGCGGCGGCGGGGACCGGCTTCGCGACCATCGACGCCGTGCGCGACAAGGCGAAGGGGCGCATCACCGTGGTGGCCACGGGCGTGCGAGCGCTCAGCCTGCTTCTCGGGCCGGCGGTCGCGCGCACCGACGGCGAGGTGGAGGTCGTGGTGAACGGCGCCACGGCGTTTCGGGGTCGTGCGCCAGGCGGCGGCGCGGCGGCGGTGCTCTCTCTGCGTGCGGCGGCGGACGGGCGGTTTACGGCGGTGGCGGCGGTGGCTTCGCCGGCCGAGCCCGTCGGCCCGCTGGGGGTGCCGCGCGCCGGGCCGCGGTTGTTCACGTACGCGACC
>DASYRF010000361.1:0-3328 GCA_036004705.1 Myxococcota bacterium | reverse complement strand
TGCTCGTTGGGACACTGGAACGGGGCGTGCGCGGGGGGCGTGTTGGGCTGCGAGGCTTCGGGGCGAGGGGCAGGCTAGCGCGCAACGGGGGAACGGGCGTTGGGCTGCGGACGGCGAAGAAAGTGCGCAACGATGAGCGGCGACGGTCCGACGGAGGAACCGCCGCCTCCGGCGGCTCAGGTGCCGATTCCCGGTTGATCCGGGGGCATGTCTGGAGGTAAGATATCGATTCGGATATCGCATCCGCAACGCGGGCTGCCGAAAGGGGAAAGATGATCACCGAGCTGAGGGCCGAAGATCTGGTGGCGCTGGGCGCGCGGTACCGGGCGCCGTACTTGATCGAGCAGTCGGGTTACACGCTGGGCATCGCCGCGGAGGACGGCGCGGCGCTCGACGAGCTGCTCGACCCGGGGTACGTCGCCGAGGTGGGAACGGCAGCGGACGCGGTGCGCACGGCCATCGGCGACAAGGCTCTGATGGCGGCCGACTCGAAGAACGCCACGACGAGCCAGAACCAGCAGCTGCGGCGCGCGAAGGTGTGGCGGCGCAAGGTGGTGCGCCGCGGTCAACGCGCGGTGCGGCAGGGGCGCAACGTCCCGGACGTGCTCACCAGCGTGACGCACGCGCGCACGGTGCCCGACCTCCTGCGGCAGATCAGCCAGATGTTGCCGGCGCTCGTCGCGAATCAGGCCGCGCTCGGTGGCGCCAACGCGCAAGGCCTGATCGACGAAGGCACGGCGATCAACACGGACCTGAGCAACGCCGACGCGGAGCAGGAGCGCAAGCTCCTGTCGGCCCTGCCGGCGGCGGTCCGTGACTTCTTCGAGGCCAAGGGGCGACTGTACGTGGGACTCAAGGTCATCAATGACGCCGGCCACGAGCTTCACGCCGATCACGCCGCGGCGGCGGGCCGCTACAACCTCCGAATCCTGCACCGCCGCGGCGGGCGCGTCGGCAACGGTGGCGATTCCGGCGCCGGTGCGGGTAGTTGACGCGAAGCGACAAACGCGGCCCTTGGCTTGCGCGCACTGACTGCGCGCGGTGACTGCGCTGACCCGCAGCGCACGCCTGCTGCGCGCGGGCGCGGCGCGCACCGCCGCGCGGGTCGCCCAGCCCGCCGTCAGCGCCGCCCAGCAGGCTCTCCGTCCCGTACGGCGCACCGTCACCAGTGGCGAGCGCGGCATCGCCGGCGCCGACGCCGCGATCAGCGCGGTCTGGTCCGCGGTCACCAACATCCAGGCCGCCGTCCGCCTCGACCAGGCCTTCGTCACCGTCGGCCGGTCCGGCCGTCAGCGCCGGCAGGCGCGCCGTGAGCGTCGCCCAGTCCACCGTCACCGTCGCCCGGCCCGCCGTCGGCGTCGCCGGCGCCGGCAACGGCGCCGCCGAGCGCGGCGTCAGCGGCACCGGGTCAACCGTCACCGCCGCCGCGTCCGGCATCACGGTCGAACGCGCCACCATCACTCCCGCACCGGCTTCGGCGAGCGCTGGGGCTCAGGCAACGCTGTGTGGCGGCCTCAGCGCCGCCAGGCTCACTCGGGCGTGGGCAACATTCCGAAGAACACCGTTGGCGGACCGGAGCGGGGCCACTGGATGCCGACGACGTACGGGTCGCGGGTGTGGACTGGCCGCTCCCACATGACCACGTGTAGGTCGTTCTCGAGGTGAACACATTCGGACGGCGCCAACTCGTCCGGCGAGATGCCTCCCTTCGTGCCTAGCTTCTCGACCGAGTGGGTACGCGTCGTGTTGACCAAGGCTGGGTACCCGACCATCGCCTCGACGTCCTCGGGGCGGGGGTGGGCGGCAGCCACCCTCCGCACCCGCGCGATGAAGATCCGGTCGTCGTCGTTGATGCCTTCGAAGCCGCGCGGGCGCGGGCAACAAGCAGCCAGAAGGAGAGCGGCCATCAGAAGGCCATTTCGAGCTTCTCGTTTCCGGGCATCGCGTTCCATCGGGCGAGCGCGTCCCGGAATTCCACGCTCACACCACAACTCGCGATGGGCTTCGGCGGGCGAAGCGACAGCTTCCCCGCCCCGTCGATGTAGTAACCCCATGTGACGCAGCCAAGCGCGACCGGTGGCTTCCCCGCGTTGTAGCAGACGGCGCATGTCTGAAGCTCCCTACCCAGGTTCTTGTCGGTCGACCAGTCCACCGGAGAGTCGCGCAGGCGCGCCGGCGCACTCGTGTCGCCGGCGCGCGTACCATAGCTGCCGGTCTTGGTGTCCGCCCCTCCCTGAAACCACGGCGACGTCACGGCGGTGTCCACGTCGACGCGCCACCCGCGCGACGCGGCCGACCGGTCCCACCAGCCGGAACGGGCTCTGCGCACGGGAACGTCCGGCTCCTTGGGTACCATGTGTCCGGATCGCTCCTCGATGTTCCTGACGACCTGAACATTCCGTATCTCGCGGCACTCGCCACAGGCGGGCGCCAGGCTGGAGCTGATGATGACGTACAGGCCGCGTGCGACCTTGCCTCGATACGGGAAGTCACCTGCGTACGCCTTCTCGAACCGGAAGCTCAGCGCGCAGCCTGATTTCGCGGTGCCAGGCGCACCAGAGCAACCGTCGGCAGAGAACGTTGCGCCGTGGACGCCGGCCACGGGCTTGAGCGTCACGCGCGCGCTGAGCGCCTGGCTGAGCGACGCGGCCTCGCCGTCGGCGTGTACGCGGACGCGGGCGAAAGTCATGCCCCAGCCGTTTCTCATAGCCCGTTCGCTCCGCGGCCGGCAGCGGCTCCCCGGCGCCGCGCCGCGCTTCGATGCGCTCTGCGACCGCGAGCGGCACACGATCCTGCGGGAGCTCGGTCGCGCCGATCCGCCGCACCGGCCCGGAAGCGCCGCGGGCGAAGCGCACGGCATCGTGTTCCCACCGGTCGCCCCGCTTGCCGAGGGCCAACGCTCCGCGCGGCCGAGTCGCGGGCGCCCACATGGTTCGATCGTATCTCGGGCCTGCGCCCCCTGTAGCCAGGGACCAGGCTCGCGCGAGTCGCGGCTGATGCTGCGGCTGCGGTTCCGGCTGCGGGCTGCGGTTGCGGCTGTGGCTGCGGCGCCGGTTGCGGATGCGGCTGCGGTGCCGGCTCCGGATGCGGCTGCGGGATGCGGGTTGCGGCTGCGGCTCCGGCTGCGGACTGCGGCGGCACGAGGGCCGCGCGGAGCGTTCGGTCAGGCGTCGTAAGACGCGTCTCCTTGCGCGGTGGGGTTCCCGCCCTGAGCGGCGCAGGCGCCGCGCCAACCCGACAGCGGCGCGCGCGCGCAGAGCGGGTCGGCACGTCGCCTGCGCCGGTGGGGGGCGTGAACCCCACCACGCAAGGAGACGCTCACATGTTC
>DASYRF010000360.1:0-74401 GCA_036004705.1 Myxococcota bacterium | reverse complement strand
CGCGTTGTCGTTGCAGGCGATCTCGCTGGTCGTGTCGTCGCACACCGTGCGCAGGTAAATGCCGGTGTCTAGGAACGTGCCTGGCAGATCGGTCGTGAACGTCACGGTCGAGGCGCTTGGCACCGGGATGATGAAGACGTCCTCCCCCGCCGACGGCGTGAACCCGAACGTGCACGAGCCGTCGAAGCTGCCGGTGAACGACGAGATCGTCCCCGAGTAGCTGCCGGACGGGGGCAGGTCGATGAACGGCACGCCGGGGATGCACTGGTCTTCCTCGGTGGGGTCGGCGGCGAAGAAGCAGCCCGGGTCGCTCGGGTAGTCCACGATCGCGTCGCCGTCGTCGTCGGCGCCGTTGCTGCAGACCGCCGCCGGAACGGGGTTGGTCTCGTCGTCGTCGGCCAGGGTCAGGCAGCCAGGCTCGGCGGGGTAGTCCACGACCGAGTCGCCGTCGTCGTCCGTCCCGTTGGCGCACTGCGCCGGCGCACAGGTGAACACACCCGTGCCGGTGGTGTCCTGGCAGGCGTCGCCGATGATGGGGTTGCACGTGAACGTCATCGACGTCGGGTCGCAGGGCGCGCCGCTGGCGAACACCCCCGATACTTGAAGGACGTAGGGGCCGGAGACGCCGCCGATGCCGTCGACGAACACGAAGTAGTCGCCCGCCCCGAGCCCCGGCAAGTCGATGCGCGAAGCGGTGGTGAAAGGCACCGTCGGGTCGTTGTCGTTGCAGGCCAGCTCCGTGGTCGTGTCGTCGCACACGCTGCGCACGTAGATGCCCGTGTCCATCGTCGTGCCGGGAAGGTTCGTGGTGACGGTGACGTCGGCGGTGTAGCCCAGCGTGAAGACGTACACGTCCTCGGGGCCCGAGGCGGTGAAGCTGGCCGTGCACGTCCCCTCGAAGTTCGACACGCCCGCCGTCGTGCCCATGGCGCTGCCGTCGGGGGCCAGCGTCATGAGCGGCACGCCCATGATGCAGTCGTCGATCTCGAGATCGTCGCCGGTGGCGGTGCAGCCCGGGTCGGCCGGATAATCGGTGAAGCCGTCGCCGTCGTCGTCCATGCCGTTGTAGCACTGCGGCACGATGGGCGGATCGGTCTCGGTGTTGTCGTCGGGCGCGATACATCCCGGGTCCAGCGGGTAGTCGGTGATGGCGTCGCCGTCATTGTCGAACCCGTCCGAGCACTGTCCGGCGTTGCACACGTTCCCCATTCCTACGATGGGCTCGGAGCAAATCTGCCCGCTGGTGGAGTCGCAGCGGAGCACGGCGTCGCCGGGCGTGCAGGCCTGGCCGGGCGCGATGATGCCGAAGACGTGCAAGAACCAGTTGCCCGCGTCGCTGGCGGTGGTGCCGTCCGCGAACAGATAGTAGCCACCCGGCGCCACGCCGGTCAGCTCGAGGACATGCGGGTTCGGGCCCGTCGAGCAGTCCACTTCGCTCGCCGCGTTGCCGCAGTCGGTCTCTATGTAGATGGCGGTGTCGAACGTCGTGCCGAACGTGTTCACCGACAGCAGCGTCAGCGGCACCGGCACGTCGATGAAGCCGACGGCCTCCGGCCCGGCGCCGCCGCAGCTTCCCATGAAGTCGGAGCCGTCCGCCGTCGCGGTCATGCCGCTCATCGTTCCGGAGCGCGAGACGTCGGTCACGGGCACGGAGCCGAGGCAGTCGGGGACGTCGCTCTCGGACACGTCGGTTGCGCTGTCGCAGCCCGGGTCGGCCGGGAAGTCGAACAGCATGTCGTCGTCGTTGTCGCGCATGTCCTGGCAGGCGGCGTCCATTGCTTCGCGCTCGTCCACCGGGCTCACGCAGTCGACGTCCTGCGGGTAGTCCACCGCGCCGTCGCCGTCGTTGTCGATCCCGTCGCTGCACTCGGGGTTCAGCTCGGACGTGTCGTCCGGGTCGGTGCAGCCCAGGTCGTCCAGGTCGACGGCGCCGTCGGCGTCGTTGTCGCGCCCGTCGGAGCACTGCGGCGGCTCCGTCTCGTCGCCGTCGGCGCCGTCCACGCAGCCGGGGTCGGCCGGGAAGTCGATGAGCGCGTCGCCGTCGTTGTCCAGGCCGTCGGCGCAGGCCGCCAGGCCTCCTGAATCGGTCGGCCCACCGTCGGCGCCGCCGCCGTGCGGGCGACAACCAGCGCCGGCGGCCAGCGCGGCCGCTGCGGCACACACAACACACAGGGGGAGGGACCACCGCCCGAGCCAGGAGGCCCGAGCTTCCGGCGCATCCTTGAACAACATGAGGATTCTCCCGCGTCCAGACTTGGCATCAGGGAGGCGGAAGAATAGCATGAACATCTGTGGGTGGAAGTGCATTTCCACGACGATGCGATTTCGACCGGCCACCCTCGCGTCCTATTCATTTTTTCCCGGGGGCCCGGACCCCGTCGGCGGGGCGGCAAAGCCGCCTCTTCCGCCTCCATTTTTCCCGGGGGCCCGTGCGCGCGGCGCGGACGCCGTGCTCCGATGCCCCCGGACCCGTCGTCGGCGGCGGCAGAGCGGCTTTTTCCGCCTCCATTTTTTTCGGGGCAATGACGCGGCTCATGAAGCGCGCCCGCTGGCCGCGCTATCATTCGGCGAGGGTCGTCGTGCGATGGATGGATTAGGTAGGTGGATGTAGGACAAAAAAGAAAGCCGCGCAAGGGGTTGCGGGCGGCGGATCCGAGGGATACAATCCTCGCACACCAGGGGTAGTCTCACCTTTGCGGAGAGAGCACATGTCGAAGTTCGCAGTCCTCGGGATGGGGCTCGGCGCGGCGCTGATGGTTTCTTGCGCGGGAGCGGTGCCCGAAGGAACCAACACCGATCGAGCGGGCATCGCCGCCAGTCCGTACAACTATCTTCCGGGCCTCGTGGAGGTCGCGGGAGGTTACCAGCTCTACGGCGAGTTGGACGATCCAGGCGTCGCGCTCGACGGGCCCGTTGGCCTGCACGACGCGCCAGCCTGGCTCGGGCCGACGGAGAAGCTGAACTTCAACGGCTCGAACCTCGCCTACGAGCTTACAGAGGACGTGCCGACCGACTGCGCGTGCCCGTCGCTCGAGGCGATCGGAAACCATCACGACTTCCTGTTCGAGGTGGATCGCGCCCTGCGGTCCGGCCTCGTGACGCTCGACCTCGACGTGTTCTGGACGATCCGCACGCCCACCGTGATGTTCGAGGCGGTGGTGCTCGAGGGCAACGGAGAGCGCGTGGTGGGCAGCACGACGCGCACGTTCGAGTACCCGTGGCGCCAGCGCGTGAACATGAGCTTCATGGCCGATCTTGCCGGCGTCGTGCCGGGCGACATGATCTCCATCCGGATGACCCTCGTCGACTCCGACGGCGCGCTGCCGCAGTGGGTGTTCAACGCCGGCCCCGCCGACCGCCTCAGCAACGCGTACCTCCCGCTCGCCGAGTAGCTCCACCGCCGCGCCTCGCGCGCCGCTTCCCCCTACATCGATCGCTTCGCTCGCCGAGTAGCTCCACCGCCGCGCCTCGCGCGCCGCTTCCCCCTACATCGATCGCTTCGCTCGCCGAGGAGCTCCACCGGCGCGCCTCGCGCGCCGCTTCCCCCTACATCGCTTCGCCCGCCGAGCCGCTCCAACCGGCGCCCCGCGCGCGCTGCGTTCCCCTTACGTCGCTAGTTGCAAGGATCGCCCGCGGGCGGGTCATAGCCGGGCGAGTGGCAGACCGACGTGACCGTCTGCGGGCCGGGGATGATGCAGCACGCGCCGGCGCCGTAGGCGAGCTGGCACTGGGCCGCGTTGGTGCACGGCGCCGTACAGATGAAGTGGTTGTTCACCTGGCTGGTCTCGATGACCACGTACCAGCACTCGAGCCCCGCCATGCACTGGCAGTCGCGGCCGCTGCCACACTCGCCGCCGGGGCCGACGCTGCCCGTGCCGCCGGGACAGGGATCCGCCACGCCGCCGTCGGTGCCGCCAGTGGGCGGCTGCATGAAGTCGACGATGTCGCACGCCGCCGCCGGCGTGCCGAAGCGCAGGATCACCCCGCCGGGGCCGCTGCTGGAATCGAGCAAGTTGCCGCCCACGGCCCAGGTGCCGCCGCCGTCGACGAAGACGGCGTGGAGCCCTTGTGAGACGCCCGTGGGCAGCGGCTCGGCCGCGCCGTCGCGGAAGCGCGCCGCGTACCCGTCGTGTCCGACGAGGATGGTGCTGAAGGCCGGCGCCGTCCACACGCCGTTGAGCCCGGCCGTGGAAAAGCCCGACGCGATCACGGCCCAGGCCGTCCCGTCATAGTGCAGCAGCACGCCGTCGGTGATGCCGCCCACCGCGTAGATGTCGTCGGCCGCGTTTCCGTAGAGCGAGATGAGGCTGTCGTCGGTCGGCGACGGCACGCGCACCCAGGCCGGCCCGCCGGTCCAGTGATAGAGCACGCCGCCCGTACCCACCGCCCAGACGTCGGTAGGCGAGGCGCCCCACACCTTGAAAATGCTTTCGCCGCTCAGCCCGTCGGTGGGCGTCGGCAGCCACTGCATGCCGTCCCAGTAGAGGAAAACGTCCTTCGGTCCGAGCGGGTCGATCGACCCCCCCACCGCCCAGACGGCGTCGGCAGCGCTGCCCCACACGCCGTAGAGCGTCGCCGTCGTTCCCGTGGACGTGCGCGTCCACAAGCCGCCGTCGAAGTGCAGCGCCTGACCGTTCTCGCCGACCGCCCATACGTCCTGGCCGCTGGTCCCCCAGACCCACCAGAGCACCTGGTCGGACACCCCGGTCGTCCGCACCCACGAGGCGCCGTCGTAGTGCAACAGGAGCGCGCGCGCCGCCACGCCGTTGCCGCCCACGAAGAAGATGTCGTCGGGGCCGGGCCCCCACACCGACAGAACGTAGTCGTCTAGCCCGCGGCATGGCGCCGACCAGACCACGTCGCCGGGGCCGGCGTCGCGCCCGCCGCCGGCCGCGCACCCGCCGCCGGGAGTGCATCCGCCCGCCATCGCCGCCGCCAGCGCAGCCCACACCATGAAAGGGCGTTTCATCGTTCACTCGAACGGATTGATGTACTCGACGTTGAGGCCGGCGACGTACGCGTAACCGCAGTTGGACGCCTCGCCGCTGACGTAGACACCGGGCGACCCCGCCCACATCTCCGAGGGCGAGGTCGAGCTGACGACGTGCGCGCCATCCGCCAGCGCGGTGCGGTACGCCTCGAAGGTCCCGCCGGCGCTGGACCAGCTCGCCGCGGGGATCGGCACGCCGTCCAGCGACGTGGTGGCACCGCTCGGCCTCGCCACGGTCACCGCGCTGTCGAGGAAGGGTGGCACCGCGAAGACGTACTGCGGCAGCGTTTGGTCGGTGGGGACGGACGTCACCATGTTCACCTCGTCCATCGAGAACTGCACCACGTAGATAGGCTTGTCGGCGTACGCGTAGAAGTCCCCCACGTTGCCGGGCTCCGGGGTGAGGCCGACCGGCGCGGGGCCCTCCACGGTGAAGTCCTGGTGTTGACCCGCGTCGAGCACGACGCTCGCGCCCGCCGGCGCCGGGAGCCCGGTTACGCCAGCGTCGTACTCGAACGTGATCGTCGTGGCGTCCTCGGAGGCGAGCAAGCGCCACAGGTGCCGCTCGGTGCCGGCGAACATGCGGACGTTGGCGAAGGCGATGCCCCAAGCCGTCAGGGGCAGCAGCTGCTCCTCGACGTGGTCGCACGTCCCGGGCGTCAGCACGGCGCACTCGTGGTAGCCGAACACCGCCACCGGCTGGTCGGACGTGACGTACGTGCCCGTGACGTCGTCGCCCACGTCGGCCGCTTCGATCTGCAGGGCGTCGCCCTCGTTCAGCACGGTGGAGTAGGACTCGCCCGGCGCCAGTGCGGCGATGCCTCCGCCGGCCGCGGTGTTGGTGCTGGCGGTGACCGTGACCGTGGTCCCGTCGAGCGTGCCGACGACCGCGACGCCCGACGAGTGCAGCTCGCCGCCGAACGGGAAGAGCGCGTCGTCGCCCGTCGACATGGGCAGGCTCACGGCGTAGTAGTACCGATCCAGCGCCGGCACCGGCAGCAAGATGGTCGCGCCGCTGGAGGCCGCCGACCCCGAGACGTCGTCGGAATTGAACTGGTAGGCGACGACCGGCACGGACGCGGTGACGCGATAGGCGAGGGCGGGCGTGAGCGACGACCCCTCCGCGTGACGGTCGGGCAGGGCGAACACGTGCACGCTCGAAGGGGTCACCGCATCCGTAGCGACCGTGCTCCAGGCGCCGCCGGGGCCCGTGCGCGTCTCGATGGTCACGGTCGCGGTCAAGGCGCCGTTGGGATTGGCGATGACGACGTCGTACTGAAGCGGGTCGTCGTGTGCAGTGTTGTTGGTGTCGAGCGCCATGAAGACGCAGCCCACGGTGCTGTGCTGGAGCTCGGCCAGCTCGCACAGCGACACGCACCGGCCGGCGTTGCACACGTCGCTCGCTGCGCAGGTCTCCACGACGCCGGAAGACGTGCCCAGTGCGTTGCAGGCGCGCACCACGTCGGCGCCCGGCTCGCAGAACGTCGTCCCCGGGCCACATTCCGTGGGCACGCACGCGCTGCTCTGGCTCGGGTCGCAGGCTTCGCCGGAGGGGCACGGCGTGGAGCTCTCGAAGGCGCCCACGACGCAGTAGCGCACGCTACCGTCCGCTTCGCACTGCGAGGTGCCCGCGGTGCAGGCGGGCGGGTCGCACGCCGCCCCCGAGGGGCTCGTCGCACTCATGAAGCAGGTCTGCCCGGCGCCGCACGCGCCCACGGGGACGTAGCCGTCGCCGGTGGAGTTGCAGCGCTCGAGCGACCCGTCGCCGCGGGGGGCGCAGCGGGTGGCGCCGGGGGTGCAGGCGACGTCCTCGCACCGGTGGGTGAGGTCGCTGCACTCCTGGCCTGGATCGCACTGCGCGGAGTCGCACGTGGCAACGTCCCCGCCGCCGCGGCAACCGAGCGGCGCCGACACGACCGCCGCGACGGAAACGAAGACGAAGAGGAGGATGGAGCGCGGCCGCACGGTGATCTAGGCCTCCAGATTCACCGAAACTGTAGGGCGGCCACGCAAGGGGCGCAACGTAGGTGCATGTGGGCCGCGCCGGCGCGCGGCGCCGCGGCGTCAAAACGCGATACCCGCCGACACGAACGGGTACTGCGCGCGCAGGATGAGCGCCATCTGGGGGCTGAAGTGATACATGGCGCCGACGCCGGTGATCCACACCCACCAGACGGGGCTGCAATAGAGCGGCCCGATGTCGCACACCTGATAGTCGATGCCCAGCGGCCGGATCCAGAGGCCGGCGCCCACCTCGGCGAACACGGTCCATTCCTTCGTGAGATAGAAGGCCCACTGCGCGACGACCGGGATGATGAACGAGAGCCCAAAGCTGGTGAAATAGGTGATCGCCGGATGCACGAAGACGTCCGCGCCGAAGCCGATGCCGAAGGAGTTATTGAGCCGGGGGATGAATCCGTTGTTCACGATCTGCCAGGTGTAGCGGGCGCCCACGCCCAAGCCGAAGCCGTAGTAGGTGATCCCGCCGTGCAGGTCGAAGACGTCGGGGCGGTCGCCTTCGAAAGGCGTCTTCAGCACCGCCCAGCGGTCCGCGCTGGCGGCGGGCGCCGCGGCGCTGGAGTCGGTGACGGGCGCCGTCTCGGTCCACTCGTCCGCGTGGGCCTTGGCCTGCCCGGCGCCCAGGACGGCGGCCAGGGTTGCGGCAGCGGTGGCGCCCGCGACGACGACGGCGAGCATCGGACGTTTCCCCCTGCCGTAGCGCGGTTCAGTCATTCCAATCTCCTTGGTGGTTGGAAATCGGCCGCGACGATATCACGAAACCGAGGCGGCGATCCTCAGCGGGCGGACGGTCCGGCGACGGTGGCCGGAGGCGTCCGCGCGCGCCAGCGACGTCCGCGCGCGCCGGCGGCGTGAGCTCGGGCGGGGGCGGCGATCCTCAGCGGGCGGACGGTCCGGCGACGGTGAGCTCGGGCGGAGGCGGCGATCCTCAGCGCGCGGACGGTCCGGCGACGGTGGGCTCGGGCGGGGCGGTCGGATCGTAGTCCTCGCCGCGGTCGAAGACGGCGCGTAGATCCGCCTTGGCGTTGACGAGGATCTTGAACGGATAGAGCGCCTCGGGCTTGCTGAAGTCGGCCATCGTGCGCACGGCCAGGTACGGACCAGGCGGAAGCACCGTGATGGCAGCGCTGACCTCGTACAACAGCCAGGTCTCGCCGGTGAGCTTCACCAGCTCCGGCGGGGGCGGTCCCATCGTCGCGACGGTCGAAGCGACGGCGTCGGTGAGGGCGTCGTCGAAGGCGGCGTTGCCGGTCGACTTCAGCCAGCGGATGCCCACGACGGTGCCGTCGGCGCGCACGCCCACCAGGGCCAGCCCGCGCGGGCGGCCGTACTCCCAGCCGTCGGCAATGTCGCCTACGTCGCCGTCGATCTTGCCTCCGTCGGGGTCGGTGGCGGTGGCGGAGAAGTAGGCGGCGAGCACGTCGCGCACCGCGCGCAACGGGTCGTGCTTCAAGTCGCCGAACCAGCGCTTGACGCCCGCCCCGAGCGTGCGGTCCTTGGCGGGGAGAATCTCCTCCTCCCACGCGTCGGCGACGTCGGTGCCCAGGCGCGTGGCGTAGGGGGACGCCAGGCCGGCCTTCACCGTGCCGTACGCCTTGCGCGTGGCGACGTAGCGCGACAGCATCGCCTTCACTTCCGCTTCCTCGCCGCGCGGCAGGCCGCTGTCCACGACGCCGCGCAGGACGTCCCCCGGGAACAGGTCCGGACCGACGCCGGGGCCGCGCCCCGTGCCGATGCCTCCGCCCGTGCCGCCGCCGGCGCCGCCGCGGGCGATGCGCGGAGGATAGGCGCGCGGGGGGCCAGGCGGCGTCAGGATGATCTCGCCGTCCGCGGCGGACTCGTCGGCGGGCAAGCGGTCCTTGCCGTCCAGGGCACCCGCGGCATCGATCGCCTCGGCCGAGTCGAGAAGAGCGAGCGCCTCGGCGGCGCGTCCCGGGCCGCCGCCTCCACCGGGCGTGCCAGTGTGGGCGCCGTCGGGTGCGCCGCGCCGCGCGGGGAGCGCGGCTGCAGCCGCCGCGCTGGCGGCGTCGGCGGCGGCGGCGTCCACGGCGGCGGCCAGGGGTGACGCGGCGGGAGCGGTGACCTCGGCGGCGCCGGCCACGAGGGGCGGCACCTCCACCGCGTCGAACGGGATGACGCGCAGCTCGATGGTCGCGCCGGGCGTGCGGCGCAGCGCCCGGGGGTCGATCGGCGGCGTCTCCCGGACGGACAACAGCCATAGCGCGAGCAGAGCCGCGCCGTGTGCGCCGATCGAGGCGACGAGCGACCAGCGCAGGCGGCTGCGGCGAGGCGGCATGTGGCTCCAGAATAGCACGCTGGCGGCGCGCGCCAGCTTACACCGTCAACGATCCCAAGGCCTGGGCGGGCTCCGCGCCGCCCCCGCGGCCGACCCCCGGCCCGCGGCTACGGCACCAGGACGACCGTGCCCGTGCCGTCGAGTCCCACGCCGTGCTCGGTGGTGATGGTCGGGTCGGTGGCCGTCTGGATGTTCGACTCCCAGGTCATGTCGTCGTAGACCACGTCCGTGCCGGCGACGTTGTAGCTGTCGGCGCCACCGCCGTCGATGAACACGCCGGCCGTGATGATGTCGCGCCGTGGTGACCCCGGCATGTTGCCGTCCGACAGGTTCGCCGCCCCCAGGGTCGGCTGCCCGGCTGTGATGTAGGTGTCGTCGCCGCCGGCATTCACCAGCACGCCGATGCCGTTGACGTTGCCCGCGCCCAGGCTCAGCCCCGGCGCGAAGTAGAAGTCGTTGCCGCCGCCGTCGACGTGCCACGTCACCGAGAAGTCGTGGCCGACCCCGACGGACGTCGCCGACGGGTACAGCATGCACATCGGCGCGCCGGTGCAGACGGTGCCGCCCATGTTGTAGAGGTCGTCGCCGGCCTCGTCCCAGAAGATCGTCATGGCGAAGTGCGCGGTCGAGCCTTGCACGTACCACTTGCCGTCGTACCAGTCGTCGCCGCCTTCGTCCGACAGGAGGCCGGTGCCGAACCAGTAGCCGGTGCCGGTGCCGAAGACGCTGGAGGTGTAGGTGTCGTGGCCGGTGCCGCGGTCGCGCAGCATGCCGATGCCGCCGGACATGTAGATGCCGTCGCCGCCGAAGGCCGTGTCGGAGCGGCGCCCGAACCCGGCGCCCTGGCAGAAGCTGGAATTGCCGGTTCCGGGGAGCTGCGCCGACAGGTAGAGCGGGTCGCCGCCGACCGTGGGGTCGCCGATGTCGCATTCGTAGACGTCGTCGCCGCCGCCGTCGTGCAACAGCCCGAAGCCGTAGGTGTAGGCGAAGCCCTGCGAGCTCGCGTACGATTCGTAGCGGTCGGCGCCGGTACCGGCGTCGACCAGTACGCCGATGCCGAAGATGCCCGCCCCTTGCGCGCCGTCCTCCGCCAAGTACGTATCGTTGCCGCCGTCGTCGTACAGACCGCCGACGCCCAGCGTGCCGAAGCCCTGCGCCATGCGCGGCGACCGGTAGGTGTCGTCGTCGCCGCCCAGGTCGAACAGGAAGGCGAAGCCGAGCCGCCCCGCGCCCTGGCGGTTCGTGTCGGAGAGCGAGATGGGCCCGCCGTAGACGTCGGGCGTGCCGGGCGGGTCGTAGCGCCCGAACTCGTCGGACGGTAGGCGCCCGGGCCCGTCGTTCGGGTCGGGCACCTCCACGTAGGCGTAGGTGTCGGCGCCGTCGAGGTCGACGGCCACGCTCACCGGGTTGACGTAGGAGGTGTTGGCGGCGACGGCGATGCGGTAGTCGTCGGCCCCGCCGGTGTCGACCAGCAGCGCGATCCCGTCGGCCAGGTCGGGGTCGGCGGTATCGTAGACGTCGTCGGCGGCGTCGCGCAGAACGATGCGCCCGATGGGCGTGGTGGTCGTGAACGAGAACCCGGCGGCACCGGCGAAAGCGCCCAGGTCGGCAGCCTCGACCGTGAGCGCCAGAGTCACGGCGGCGGCGTAGAGGGCGGCGAAGTCGGTGTCGTGCAGCAGCGCCGCGTAGAACGGGTCGGCGGGGTTGAGGCGCGCGAACGTCGACGTGGGGATCACGAGCGACGCCGCCAGCCGGAACGCCGTCTGCCACTGCAGATCCGTCGTGAGCTTCGTTCCCAGCACGGCGGTGCGCGCCGCGGCGGCATCGCCCACCGCGGCGACCACGGGCGCGAGCGCGACCTGAAGGTCGAACGGCACGTCTACCAGCGCCGCGTCGTAGCCGTCGCGGTCGCCGGGGTTCGTCGTGACGCCGACGCGCGCGAAGAGGTCGACGATGGCCTGGGCGAGCGGCGCGCCGGGGTCGATGCCGTACGCCGCGGTGCAGAGGGTGCCGGCGGCGCCGAAGCCCAGCCGGTCGGCGGCGCCCGCGACGGCCGAGGCGAGAGGCGTGGCCCCGGCCACCAGCCCGTCGAACCGGTCGATGGTGCGGCGGGCCCACACCGGTGCATTGGCGGCGGCGTCGTGCGTCGCGTCGTAGAAGGGGAGGCGCCACGGGTCGGCGGCCACGGCCGGCCCGAAGATGGCGACGTCGCCCGGCTCCCAGCGCAGCGTGCAGCGGTCGATCCCGCTGACCGCGAGGGCGTCGTCGAGCAGGTCGGGTGCCGCCGGCCGGTCGACCGGGCACGTCCCGTCGCCGTACGGCGCATCGGCCGCAAGTGCTTCCTGGCAAGCCAGCGGCGCGGCGATCGGCTCCGGACCCGCGTCGGTCGCGGGCGGGCCGCCGTCCTCGATCGCCCCGCGGCACCTGCATCCGCCGCCCGCCGCCGCCACCGCCGCCGCCGCGCACACCGCCGCGAGGCCCGCGCCCACGCCCGCTCGCTGTCGCATGCCGGGATCGAACGCCCCGCCGCGCGCGCCGTCAAGCGCCACCCGCGCTGCGGATCCCGGTCCCGGTTCCGGTTCGTTCCGGTTCCCTTCCGGTTCCCTTCCGGTTTCCGCTGCGGTTGCGGCGCGCGCGGCTCGTCCCCTAGTCTCCGGGCCGTGCGCCGCGCCTTCGTCGCCTCACTCGCCGTCTTCAGCGCGGCCCTCGTCGTGCTGCCTGAATCGTGGTCGGACGGGTTCGCGCACATGTTGGTGGGCGCGCGCTTCGCGGCGCATCCGGACCCGCGGCTGCTGACGGGCATCTGGCTGCCGCTCTTGCACCTCTGCTACGCCGCGCTCGTGCGCCTCAGCGGCGAGGTGTACTGGACGTGCCGCGCCTTGACGCCGCTGTGCGGCGCCGCCACCGTCGCGGCCGCCTTCGCGCTCGCCCGCAAGGCCTTCCCCGACGACCGCCACGCGCCGGCGCTCGCCGCGCTCCTGACGGCGGGCTCGCCGCACTTCCTCTTCTTCAGCACCTACGCCATGACCGAGGTGCCGGCCGCGCTCTTCGTGACGCTCGCCGCGTGGTACGCGCTCGACGGCGACCGCCCCGTCGCCGCCGCCGCCGCGCTCGCCCCGGCGCTCTGGCTGCGCTTCGAGCTGTGGCCGTTCGCCGCCCTCCTCTGGGCCCTCGGCGCACGCCAGGCCCGCGCGCGCCTGCTCGCCGGCGACCGCCGCGCGCTGACCCGCCACGCCGCCGCCGCCGCCGTCCTCGCCGTCCCACCCGCCGCCTGGCTCGTCTTCTCCGCCGCCTTCGCCGGCGACCCACTCCACAGCTTCCATGAATCGGGCGCCTACTTCCGCAACTCGTTCTTCACCGCGCTTCCCGCCTGGGAGGCGCGCGACCTTCCCGCCGTCGCCTTCTACCTGGCCACGTTCTTCATCACCGCTGGCGCCTGCGTGCCGGCGGCGGTGGCCGGGGCCGCCCTCGCCTGGAAGCGCCCCGCCGTCCGCGCGCTCGCCGTCCTCGCCGCCGGCCATTTCATGCTCCTGGTCGTGGCCTATCTGCTTCGGATGAACGCCGGCTGGATCCGCTACTGGATCCCCGCCCATCCGCTGGTCGCGGTCCTCGCCGCCGGTGGCATGGAGCGCAGCGGCGCTCGGCTCGCCGCCTGGGTGCGGGTGCACCGGCCCGCCGTCGCCCTCGCCGACCCGACCCGCGCCGCCCGCCTCGCGCTCGCCGGCTTTGCCGTGGCCGTCTATGCCTTCACGCTGACGTTCTTCTATCCGAGCACCTTCTGGTCGGCGCACGCCATCGAGATCGGCGCGTTCCTGCGCGCGCCCGCCCACGGCGGGATCGCCCCTTCGCTGTCCGGCGCCGGCAAGATCTACTCGGACGAGCCCGCCGTCCCCGTCACTGCCGGCCTGCCGCTCGACCGCTTCGTCGACGCCGGCGACGCTCTCCCCGTCGACCCCGCTGACCCCGCCGCCGGCCTTTCGCGCGCGGGCGTCCGCTTCATCGTCTGGAGCCGCAAGGACTACAACCACGCCGCGCGCTGGTTCCCGGACCCCACCGCCGCCGGCCTGCGCCTCGTGTACGACCCGCCGGCGAACGACTCCTGGATCGCCGCCGAGAAGGAGTGGCCTTGCTACCTCTACGCGCTGCCCCCGCCGCGCGCCGCCCGCGCCGAGGCGACCCTTCCCGGCGCGCCCGCGGCCGCACCGCCTCCGACGCCGCCGGGCGGTTGACCCGCCCGCGCCGCTTCTGCTAAGGCGCGGCCCATGGCGTTCAAGACTCGGCGCGACGACACCGGCGGCGGCCCCATCCAGGTCGACGGGCAGATCATCGCCCTGCTCGGCCGCGGCAGCCGCTTCGAAGGGCGGCTCGTCTTCGAAGGCACCGTGCAGATCAACGGCGACTTCAAGGGCGAGATTCTCTCGGAAGACACCCTCATCATCGGCGAGGGCGCCCAGGTGGAAGCCACCATTGAAGTCGGCGCGGTCGTCATCACCGGCACCGTGACCGGCACGGTGCGCGCGCGGCGCGCCATCGAGATCCACCGCCCCGGCCGCATGAAGGGCGACCTCTATACGCCGTCGCTGACCATCGAGCCGGGCGTCGTCTTCGAGGGCTCTTGCCGCATGGAGGCCCTCGAGGCGGTCTTCGAGCGCGACCGCGCCAACGGCGGCACCGCCACCGTCACCCCAGCGCCCGCCCCCGCGCTGCCGCCCGTCGCGCTGCCCAAGACCTGACGGCCGGGCGCGGCGCGCGCCGCGCGCAGCGGCTCAGAACAGCACGTCGAAGTTGTCGCCCCCGGCGAGCCACTCGTTGCCGAAATTGTGCTCGGCCTGGCCCTTGGTGTCGGCGTGGCCGTTGGCCTAGGCCAACTCGCCTGCGCCGCCCCCGTCGTCGCCCTCGTCGCTGCCACCACCGCCGCTGAAGCCGTCGCCGGGACCGCCGCCGCCGCCTCCGCTGCTGAAGTCCGTGCCAGGGTCGAACGCCCCGCCGCCGCCGGGGCCGCCGTCGCCGCCGCCCCCGCTGAAGTCGTCGCCCGGTCCGCCGCCACCGCCGCCGCTTGAGCTCGGGCTTGGGGTAGGGCTCGTGTCGACGCCGCCCGCCGCGCCGTCACCGCTGCCCCAGCCGGGTGCGCTGCCGCTGCCCGTCGGGGGCGGGTCGCCACCGCCGCCGCCGCCGCCCGCCCCGTCGCCGCCGCCGCCGCCCGCGCCTCCGCCGCCGCCCGCCCCGTCGGTCGGCTCGAAGTCAGGCAGCCGCACCGTGAACGGACCCGTCTGCGGCGTCACGCTCAGGCGAATGTAACCGTCGCTGCCGGTCGTACCGCTGCGCTTGGTCTGGTCGGGCAGCGTGAGCTCGTAGAAGACGCCCTTCTGCGGAACGTTGTTGACGTTGACGACCTGCACCTCGATGAGGTGCGCCTGGCCCGGCTGCGGCGTGTCCGTCGGGGAAGTGCCGGGCTCGGCGCCCGCGCCCGCGCCGCCGGCGGCGCCGGCCCCCGCCGCGGCCTGCGCCGCCTCGGCCAGCTGCGAGATCTGGTCGTCGCCCGCCAGCGTCGCCGCCGAGCCGCCGCCCCCGCCCCCGCCCGACGACGGGTTGAACTCGGTTCGCCCGCTCTTGATGTCCAGCGTCGGGCCCGCCGCCACCATCATCTTGTCGCCGCTGGTCGTGGCAAACTCGCCGCCGCTGGAGATCTTCAGATCTGAGGTGGCGTGCACGAGGAACGACGCCGCGTCCACCTTGAGCAGCCCGTTGGGCGCGTTGAGCGTGATGTCGCCGTCCTCGGACAGCACCTGGATCGACTTCTCGACGGCGTCGATGACAATGCGGTTCTTGCCGCTCTTCTCGGCAATCGTGATCTTCTCGGCGCCGGCCGTGTCGTCGAGGATGACGCGCGCACCGTTGCGCGAGCGGAAGAAACGCAGGTTGTTCTTGCCGTCCGCGTTGTCGTACGGCGGGACGTCGCGTCCGTTCCAGATCTGGCCGAGCACGATCGGGTGGTGGACGTCGCCGTGCTCGAACATCACGAGCACCTCGTCGTTCACGTCGGGCAGGAAGAACCAGCCGCGGTCTTTCCCCGCCATCGGCGTGGCGACGCGCGCCCAGAACGACTCGTTCTGGCCGGGCAGGTGCGGGAAACGCACCTTCACCCGGTACATGCCCTCCGGATCCACGTTGTTCGTAACGATGGCCGGGAAGATCCCGTACAACCGGTTACGGTCGTGCTCCGCCTCGCGAGGCGGCTCGAACAGGTGGTAGAAGGGCGCAGCCATGGGAATCCGGGCTCGGAGATGCAAGGGGCGTTCCCTCGCGTGTCCCAGTGGGTCCGCGGGGTTGACGCTCCACCCCTGAGGTTGACAGACCCCAGCCGCGCCGTCTAGGGGCGCGGCGGACCCCAGCCCCGTCCCAACGCCGCGGTTGACCACGCGGCGCCGCTTCTGATAATGGCCGCGCGTCACCGATGGCGGCGCCTTCGCGCCCGCCGGGGCGTCGCCGCGGGCAGGGCGCCCCGTTAGGATGGAATCGGATGCACGCCTGGATCGTGTTGGGAGCGCGCGGTTGGCTGCCGGCGCTGGCGTCGGGGGGATCGGTCGTGGACCTCGACGGCACGTTCTTCGTGCAGCTCGGCATCTTCCTGTGCGTGTGGATCGTGCTGGCGCGCGGCTGGTTCCGCCCGGTGCTCAAGGTGCTGGAGTCGCGCCGCGAGCGGACCGAGGGCGCCCTGGCCCGCGCCACGACGTTGGAGCGCGAATCGGATCTTTGGGGTGCGCAGTGCGACGCGCGCATCGCCGCGACGCGCGCCGAGGCGGCGGAGGCGCGCATCGGGTTGCTCGTCGACGCCGAGGCACGCGAGCGCGAGGTGTTCGAGCAGGCGGAGAAGGCGGCGCGCGGACGCATCGCCCAGGCGCGCGACCGCATCCAGGGCGAGGTCGAGCGCGCGCGCAAGGAGCTCGCCCCCCGCGCGCGCGAGCTGGCGATGGACCTGGCGGGCAAGGTGCTGGGCCGGAGGGTGGCGTGAGCCGCGCGCCCGCCGTGACCTTCGCCGCGGTGCTCGCGCTCGCCGCCGCGCTCTCGGCTCGGCCGGCGCCGGCCGCCGCCGAAGAGACCGCCGCGCCCGGGGGCGAGGTCCACGGCGAGGGACACGGCGGCGGCCACCGCGCGCCCGCCTTCGAGTGGACGCTGTGGAACGCGGACGCCGCGGAGAAGGCCGACCCGGCGCATGACTACGGCCCTGGCTTCCTCTTCGCGCTGGTGAACTTCGTTCTGCTGGTCCTGCTGCTGGCGAAGCTGCTGGGGAAGAACGTCAAGCAGAGCGTCGCCGACCGCCACCATGCCGTGGCCAAGGCCATCGAGGACGCCGAGTCCGCCCGGCGCGCCGCCGAGGCGCGCCACGCCGAGCTGGAGCGGCGCCTGCGAGCGCTGGACCAGGACACAGAGCGGCTGCGCGACGAGGTGCGGGCGGAGGCCGAGCGCGAGGCGCGCCACATCTTGGAGCGCGCCAAAGACCGCGCCGAGCGGCTGGCCGCCGAGGCGGAGCGCGCGGTGACCGCCGAGGTCGCCACGGCGCGCCAGTCCCTGGAGCGCGAGGTGGCGCTGGCGGCGCTGGCGGCGGCGACGGCCCTGGTGCGCGAGAAGATCGGCCCGGACGACAAGCGGCGCCTCGAGGACGAGTACCTCAAGCAGATCTCGTGAGCGCAGGAGTCCCGAGAAAATGATCACCGGAAGCGTCGCCCGCCGCTACGCGAGGGCGCTCATGCAGGTGGCGCAGAAGACGAACGCGGTGGACGCGTTCGCCGCCGAGCTCGAGGCGCTCGCCACGCTCTTCCGCCAGAGCCGCGAGCTCGTCGATCTGATGGTGAACCCGGCCTTCGGCGCGGGGGAGCGGCGCAAGGTGCTTGGGGCGATACTGGACCGGCTGCGCACCGGGCCGATGGTGCGGCGCTTCGCGGAGATGGTGCTGGAGCGCGGGCGCATCGGCTCGCTCCCCGGCATGGCCGTGGCGTTCCAGGAGATGGCCGACCTGGACGCCGGGCGGCTGCGCGCCGAGGTCACCTCCGCCGAGCCGCTCGGACCCGGCTACCGCCAGCGCCTCCTGGAAGTGCTGGCGCGCACGACGGGCAAGGAGGTGTTGCTCACCGAGAAGGTCGACGCGTCGCTTCTGGGCGGGATGGTCACGCGTGTAGGGGACAAGATGTTCGACGGCTCGCTGAAGAACCGCCTCGAGCGGCTGCGGGCCACGCTGACGAGCGGCCGCGCCTAGCCGGCCGCGGACGGGAAGGACAGGACGACGACATGGAGCTTCGCGCCGAAGAGATCTCGCAGATCATTCGCCAGCAGATCGAAGGGTACGAGAACAAGGTCGAGGTCGCCGAGACGGGCACGGTGTTGACGTGCGGCGACGGCATCGCCCGCGTCTACGGCCTGAGCGGGGCGATGGCGGGCGAGCTGCTGCAGTTCCCGCACGACGTGGTGGGAATGGTCCTGAACCTGGAAGAGGACAACGTCGGCGTCGCGCTGCTGGGCGAGGCGGCGTCCGTGAAGGAGGGGGACCTCGTCAAGCGCACGGGCCGCATCGTCGAGGTGCCGGTGGGCGAGGAGCTGCTCGGGCGGGTGGTCAACGCGCTGGGCATCCCCATCGACGGCAAGGGCGACGTGAAGGCGCGCCAGCGCCGGCGCGTGGAGCTGAAGGCGCCGGGCATCATCTACCGCGAGCCGGTGAGCGAGCCGATGCAGACCGGCATCAAGGCCATCGACACGATGATCCCCATCGGGCGCGGCCAGCGCGAGCTCATCATCGGAGATCGCGGCACGGGGAAGACGGCCATCGCGCTCGACACAATCATCAACCAACGCGGCCTCGACGTGTACTGCTTCTACGTGGCGATCGGGCAGAAGCAGTCGACCGTGGCGCAGGTGGTGGACAAGCTCGCCCGCCACGACGCGCTCAGCTACACGACGGTGGTGGCGGCGACGGCCAGCGAGATGGCGCCGCTGCAGTTCATCGCCCCGTACACCGGGGTGACGATGGGCGAGTACTTCCGCGACAGCGGGCGCCACGCCCTGGTCATCTACGACGACCTCAGCAAGCAGGCCGTGGCCTACCGGCAGATGTCGCTGCTGCTGCGCCGCCCGCCAGGGCGCGAGGACTACCCGGGCGACGTCTTCTACCTGCACTCGCGGCTACTGGAGCGCGGCGCCAAGATCCGCAAGGACCTGGGGGGCGGGTCGCTCACGGCGCTCCCCATCATCGAGACGCAGGCCGGCGACGTCTCCGCCTACATCCCCACGAACGTCATCTCCATCACCGACGGCCAGATCTACCTGGAGTCGGACCTCTTCTACAGCGGGCAGCGGCCGGCGGTGAACGTCGGCCTGTCGGTGTCGCGCGTCGGCGGCGCGGCGCAGCTCAAGGCGATGAAGAAGGTGGCCGGACAGCTGCGGCTGACGCTGGCGCAGTACCGGGAGATCGCCGCCTTCGCCGCCTTCGGCAGCGACCTCGACAAGCAGACGCAGCGGCAGCTGGCGCAGGGGGCGCGACTGACGGAGATCCTCAAGCAGGGGCAGTACCAGCCGCTGCCGGTGGAGAAGCAGGTGCTGCTCATGTTCGCCGGCACGCACAAGAACGACTACCTGCTCGGGTACCCGCTCAGCGTGCTGGCCCGCTACGAGAAGGAGATGTTCTCCTACGTGGAGGCGAAGGCCCCTGAGGCGCTCGCCGAGATCCGCGAGAAGAAGGACATCTCAAAGGAGCTGGAAGAGCGGCTGGTGAAGCTGCTGGACGACTTCAAGGAGCTCTTCCAGATGGACGGCGGCGTCGCCGGGGCGCGGGCGTAGCGAGCGGCGATGCCGTCCCTCAAGGCCATCCGCAACCGCATCGGCGCGGTGAAGAACACGCAGAAGATCACGCGCGCCATGAAGATGGTGAGCGCGGCGAAGCTGAACCGCGCGCAGCAGGCCATCATCGAGGCGCGCCCCTACGCGCAGCGGCTCATGCAGGTGCTGCACGACGTGGCGCTGCGCGCCGAGACGCAGGACCACCCTCTGCTGGCACGGCGCGAGCCGGTGCAGCGCACGATGCTGATCGTGGTGACGGCGGACCGCGGGCTGTGCGGGGCGTTCAACGCCAACATCATCCGCCGCGCCGAGCGCTACATCGCCGAGGAGACGGCGGCGGGGAAAGAGGTTTCGCTGGGGCTGGTGGGGCGCAAGGGCACCGACCACTTCCGGCGTCGGCGCGGCAACGTGGAGGCGGAGTTCCGCGACGTCTTCGTCGGCGGGCTCGGCTTCGCCGACGCCAAGAACATCGGCGACTGGATCGTGGACCACTACGTCAGCGCGGCGCCGCCGCTCGACGAGGTGTCGCTCGTGTACAACGAGTTCAAGAGCGCCGTCTCGCAGAAGGTGACGGTGGAGAAGCTCCTGCCGATCGACCCAACCGAGCTGGCCGAGGCGGGCGGCACCGGGACGGAGTTCATCTACGAGCCCGACAAAGAGGCGCTGCTGAACCTCCTCTTGCCGCTGTACGTGAACTTCGAGGTCTTCCGCGTGCTGCTCGAGTCGCTCGCCTCGGAGCACGGTGCGCGGATGTCGGCGATGGAGAACGCCACGACCAACGCCGCCGAGATGCTCGGCGCGCTGCAGCTCCAGTACAACCGCGGCCGCCAGGCAGCCATCACGAAAGAGCTCATGGAAATCATCGGCGGCGCCGAGGCTTTGAAAGGATAAATCATGGCGGTGCAGACGGCCGGCAGCAGCGAAGGCGTGGTGGGCAAGGTGTCGCAAGTCATCGGCGCGGTGGTCGACGTGGAGTTCCCGCCGGGGCGGCTCCCGGAGATCTACACGGCTCTGCGCATGACGAACCCCGCGATCGACGACCGCCAGGAGAACCTGGTGCTGGAGGTGGCGCAACACCTGGGCGAGTCGATGGTGCGCACGGTGGCGATGGACTCGACGGACGGGCTCGTCCGCGGCCTCCCCGTGCGCAGCACCGGGAGCCCCATCGCCGTGCCGGTGGGACCGGCGACGCTGGGGCGCATCATGAACGTCGTCGGCGACCCGGTCGACCACGGCCCGACCATTCCCTGGGACATGAGCCGCCCCATCCATCGCCCGCCGCCGACCTTCCGCGAGCAGAGCACCAAGGTGGAAGTCCTGGAGACGGGCATCAAGGTCGTCGACCTGCTCGCCCCTTACATGAAGGGCGGGAAGATCGGCCTCTTCGGCGGCGCGGGCGTGGGCAAGACCGTCATCGTGATGGAGCTCATCAACAACATCGCCAAGCACCACGCCGGCATCTCGGTGTTCGCCGGCGTGGGCGAGCGCACGCGCGAAGGCAACGACCTCTACCTCGAGATGCTCGAGTCGAAAGTCATCGCCTGCGAGCACGACGCCAAGGGCAAGCCGGTGCGCGACGCGGCCGGCGCCTTCAAGGTCAACCCGAAGGAATCGCGCGTGGCGCTGGTGTACGGGCAGATGAACGAGCCGCCGGGCGCGCGCCAGCGGGTGGCGCTGAGCGCGCTGACCGTGGCCGAGTACTTCCGCGACGAGGAGCGGCGCGACGTGCTGCTCTTCATCGACAACATCTTCCGCTTCACACAGGCGGGGTCGGAGGTGTCGGCGCTGCTGGGCCGCATCCCCAGCGCGGTGGGCTACCAGCCGACGCTGTCGACGGACATGGGCGAGCTGCAAGAACGCATCACAACGACCGACAAGGGATCGATCACGAGCGTGCAGGCCATCTACGTGCCGGCGGACGACCTGACCGACCCGGCGCCGGCGACGACGTTCGCGCACCTCGACGCCACGACCGTGCTCTCGCGGCAGATCGCCGAGCTGGGCATCTATCCGGCGGTGGACCCGCTCGACTCGACGAGCCGCCTGCTCGACCCGCAGGTCGTCGGGTCGGACCACTACGATACGGCGCGGGCGGTGCAGCGCGTGCTGCAGCGCTACAAGGAGCTGCAGGACATCATCAAGATCCTCGGCATGGACGAGCTCAGCCCGGAGGACAAGCTGACGGTGAGCCGCGCGCGCAAGATGCAGCGGTTCCTCTCGCAGCCCTTCCACGTGGCGGCGCAGTTCACCGGGCGCGAGGGCAAGTTCGTGAAGATCGGCGACACCATCGCCGGGTTCAAGGAGATCCTCGCGGGGAACCTCGACGACGCGCCGGAGCAGGCGTTCTTCATGTGCGGCGGCATCGAGGAGGTGAAGGAGAACGCGCGCCGGATGGCGGCGGCGTAGGCAGGCGGGGTCATGCGCAACGCCATGCAGCTCGCTCTCGTCACGCCGCGCGGCCGGATCTTGGAGATGAGCGTCAACCAGGTCATCGCCACGGGCACGCTCGGCGAGTTCGGCGTGCTGCCCGACCACCTGCCGTTCCTGACGACGCTCAAGGAAGGGCCGTTCCGCTTCGAGAAGGCCGGCACCTGGCGGACGCTGCAGATGGGCGACGGGGTGTGTGAAGTCGGCCCCGACCGCGTGGTCGTGCTGGCGGAGACCGTGCACCACGAGGCATCGGTCACACTGCAGGCGATCCTCGACTGGGAGCCCGCCGACGCAACGCCGCAGCGGCTGAAGCCGGCGATCGCCCGCGCCGACAACCGCATCCGCGAGATCGAGCAGTTCCACGCGCCCGACGAGGCGGCGGCGCGCGCCGACGCCGAATGGCAGGAGCTCGACGCGCTGACGAAACGGGCCCGCGGCGCCGTGCCCGGCGCGGTCGTCTGACCGCGGGGGCCCGTGCGCGTGGCGAGCACGCCGTGGTCGATCGAGCCTCGGGCGCCCGTGTGCGCGGCGCGGACGCCGCGCTCCGATGCCCCGGACCCCGTCGGCGGCGCGGCCAAGCTGCCTCTTCCGCCCCCGCCCCCGCTCCCCGTCGGCGGCGCGGCCAAGCCGCGGTCCCGCCTCCGGGCCTAGGAATCGCCCCGCAGCTCCGCTTCGGCGGCGGCGGCGGCGGCGCGGGCACGCTCCAGCCGCTCGTTGGCGCGGGCGACCTGGGCACGCGCGCGCTCGGCGGCCTCGTCGGCCTCGCCGGCGGCGCGGCGCGCGGCGACGGCGGCGCGCTCGGCGATCTCCAGCGCTTCGACCAGGGCGCGCGCTTCGCGGGCCGCCTCGGCGACACGTTCGCGGACCTGGGCGACCTGCGCACGGCGCTGCGCCGCCTCGTCGGTCGCCGCCGCGGACGCCGGCGCCGCGCCCGCCGCGCGGTCAGGCGCGGGCGGGGCAGGGCGCGCCTGAGGCGGCCGTGGCGCCACCGCCGTGACGCCGTCGAGCGCGGCCAGCGCCTCGAAGCCCGGCGGCTCCAGCTCCTGGGCCAGACATCCAGCGCCCAGGCGGGCGCGGCCGTCGGGATCGCCCGCCAGCGCGCGCAGCGTGGCGGCCACGCGGTCGAGCGTTCCCGCGGCGGCGGCGTGTCCGGCCTCGGCCAGCAGCGTGGCGGCGGCCCGGCCGGCACGCGCCAGCACGTCGCGCTGCGCCGCCACGGCGGTGCGCAAGGGCTCGCCGTCGCCGCGCTCCAGCGCGGTGCGCTGCGCCGCGCGCACGGCGTCACCCGCGGCAAAGAGCGCCTCCATCACGTCGCCGCGCCGCCGCGCCAGCTGGTTGACCGCCCAGGCGGGGAGGGGGGGCTTCGCCAGCGCCTTCACCCGCGCCGCCTGCTCGGCCGCGCCTTCCTTTTTCAAGCGGGCCGCCAGCGCGTTGCGGGCGCCGATGAACTCGGCCAGCGGCAGGCCGTACAGCCCGTCGATCTGCGCCTCGAGACTCGCTGGCGCCGCGGGGTCGGGGACCGGCATGGCCCCCGAGACTAGCGCGCCCCCAGGACGTCGAACAGATCGACCGTCGCCGCCGGCGGCGCCGTGCACCGATGCGCACCGACCGCGTCGATCTCGTTCCAGCCGGGCACGGCGGCCGAATCGATCGTCAAGCGCACCGACGCCACGGCAAAGGGCGTGCAAGTGAAGCGGAGCGCCCGGACGTAGGCGGCTTCCGACAGCGCCGCCGCGGGCCCGTCGTAGGCCACGAGCGTCTCTCCGCCGCGGCCCACGAGCTCGACGCGGCGCACCGCCCCCGGGTTGTAGGTCTCGTACACGTCGACCCCCTCCAGGCGCAGCGCCGGATCGGAGAACCCGAGATCGATCGTCTCGACCGTACCGTCTGCTTCGGCGGAGGCCCAGGCGTTCACGTCGTCGTCGCCGCGCGGCCACACGTCTGGCGCGCCGAGCGCCTTGGCCGCCGACCACCCGTCCGTGCCCTCGCCGTACGCCGACGACGCCTTGACGACGCGGTCAGGCCAGACGGCCCCGACGCGAAGATCGACCGGCGCCGGGGGCAACGACGGCGGCACCAGCACCGCCGGCGGCGGCGGGGGCGGGTACACGACCGGCGGCGGCGCCGGCGGCCGCACCGGCGCGGTCAGCGCCGCGTCGAGGCGGTCCTCCATCCGGTCGAGCCGGCGCACCAGGTCTTCGCGCCGGTCGCGCTCGCAGCGGTCGTCCGTGTCGCGCGCGCGTGGCGCGGCCGCCGCGCCGGACCCCGCCGCCCAGACGATGGCCGCGACCGCCCCGCCCGCCGCGAGCACGACCGCCCCGGCCGCACCCAGCAGCGCCCCGACGGCCGTGTAGAGGCGACGGTCGTCGGCAACGGACCGCGCCTTTGCGGCGGGATCGAGGGACAGCGGGCTGAGCGAGTCCATGGCGTCAGGCTCCTTCGACGCCATAGGGACGCCCGTGGCGGCTCGAAGTTCTAGCGCCCGCGCGCGCGGCGGTAGGCGGCCAGGTCGGCCTTCCCGGCGCGCCCGATGTCCTCCAGCTTCTTCTTCCACGTCTTGCGGTGCGGCCGGAGCGCCTCGACGATCGCCTCGGCGATGGCCAGGTTGCGGAACCACTTGGCGTTGGCCGGCACCACCATCCAGGGCGCGCGGCGCGTGCCGCAGCGGCTCAGCGCGTCCTCGTAGGCGGCCGTGTAGTCGTCCCAGAGCTCGCGCTCTTTCCAGTCGCCGGCGTTCAGCTTCCAGGCGGTGCGCGGGTCGGCCTCGCGCTCCAGCAGCCGCTTCTTCTGCTCCGCCTTGGCGATGTGCAGGAAGAACTTCAGCACGACGGTGTCGTGCTCGCACAGCAGCTCCTCGAAGTCGTTGATGTGGCCGTAGCGCTCCTTCCACAGCGACTTGGGCGCGAGGTCGTGCACGCGCGCCACCAGCACGTCCTCGTAGTGCGAGCGGTTGAAGATGGAGAACTCGCCCTTGCGCGGGGCGCGTGCGTGCACGCGCCACAGGAAGTCGTGCTCGATCTCCTCGCGGGTCGGGACGCCGAACGACGTGACGGTGACGCCGCGCGGGTTGAGGCAGCCCACGACGTGCTTGATGGCGCCGTCCTTGCCGGCGGCGTCGCGTCCCTGCAGCACCACCAGCACGCTGTGGGTGCGCGCGCCCCACATCATCTCCTGCAGCTGCAGCAGCTCGTCGCCTATCTCGGTGAAGCGCGACTCGACGTCCTCGCGCGCGAGCCCCTTGGGCGGATCGGCCGAGACGTCGTCCAGGCGCACCTTGCGCTCCCTGTCCAGAACGGTCACGTGCATGGCGCGCATGGTACGCCGCCCCACCGCCCCATTGCACGCGTGGTGCGCCGCCATCCGGAAGGTCGCTCGTTGATCCGCACGACCCGGCGCTGGCATGCTCACTCTTTTCGCGGAGGCCCCATGCTGCGCCTGCACAGCTTCCATTCCAGCTCCACGTCGTTTCGCGCGCGCATCGCGCTCAACCTCAAGGGGCTCGTCTACGAGACCGTTCCGGTGGATCTGCGCTGGAAGGACGGCGACCAGGACAGCGCCGACTACGGCGCGTTCAACCCCCAGCGCAACGTGCCGGTGCTCGTGGACGGCGACACGCGCGTGATGCAGTCGCTTGCCATCGTCGAGTACCTCGAGCAGCAGCACCCGACACCGCCGCTTTTCCCGGCGGACGCCGCCGGCCGCGCGCGCGTCCTGGGCCTGGCCCTACACGTCGCCTGCGAGATCCAGCCGCTGAACAACCTGCGCGTGCAGCGCCGCCTCGCTGCGACGCTGGGCTGCGAGCAGCCGGCGCTCAGCGAGTGGCAGCGCCACTGGTGCCAGGTCGGCTTCGACGCCCTCGAGCGGCAGCTCGCCGGCCACCCCGCCACCGGCGCCTTCTGCCACGGCGACGCGCCCACCGCCGCCGACTGCTTCCTCGTGCCGCAGGTCTACAACTCCCTGCGCCCCGCCGTGGGGCTGTCGCTCGCGCCGTGGCCCACGATCGACCGCGTCTACGAGCACTGCCTGCGTCAACCGGCGTTCGAGCACGCGCTCCCCCGCCACCAGCCCGGCTTCTTCGAGCTGAAGGAGCACTGAGCGGCCCCCCGCCGCCGGCGGAGCGGGCTGCTAGCTATCGCTAGTAGCTGACGATGCCGAGGCCGAGGTCGCTGGGCGGCGGCTGGCCGCTCTTGCCGCCGGCCAGCACGACGATCAGCACGACCGCACCGGCCACGAGCACGGCGGCGCCGCCGCCGACGCCGGCGATGAGGCCCACCTTGCTGCCGCCCTTCTTGCCGCCCCCGCCGCCGGTGTCGCCGTCGTAGTCGGGCCCGCCCTCGTCCACCGACAGCGCACCGCCGGCCCCGCTGCTTGCCTTGCCCTTGGCGCCCCCGCCCTTGCCGTCGCTGCCGCCGTCGCGCCCGCCGCCGCCCGTCGACGCGCCCCCCGTGCCCCCCGGGCGCAGCGCCGCTAGCGACGTCTCCGCCTCCGCCTTGAGATCGGCGCGCGCGTCGGACTTCAGGCAGCGCTCGTCGTAGTCGGCCGCCTTACCCTTTGCGCCCGCCCGCTCGTGGCTCTGCGCGATCAAGCACAACAGATCGCCCGACGCCTTCAGCGTCCAGGCGCGCTCGTAGGCCGCCGCCGCCTCGGCGAACTCGCCCAGCGCGTAGTGCTTGCGCGCCTCGCCCATCTCCGCCAACGACTTCTTCGCCGCGCGCAGCTCGGTGAGGTAGCCGTTCACCTCGGCGGCGAGGTCCGCGGCCGGCGGCGGCTTGCTCGCCAGGAACTTCTCGTACAGGTCGATCGCCGCGTCGACGTGCTCGAGCTTGCGGTGCGCCTGCGCCATGCCGAACAGGCAGAGCGGCACCTTCTCGATCTTGTACGCCTTGGTGAACTGCGCGAGCGCCTTCTCGTAGTCGCCCGCCTTGAAGGCCGCCACGCCTGCCGTGTACTCGTCCTTGAACCCGCCCGCCGCGGCGCTGCTCACCGACAGCAGGAGCACCCCCGCCGCCACCAGCGCGGCGGCCACGCCCGCCCGCCGCCGCCCGCGGCTAGCGCGGGATCTCGAGCCCCATCCCCTCATCGGGCCCTCCGGTCTTCGGCTTGACGACCTTCGCCTTCTTGAGCGCCACCGCCGCCTTTGCGTCCGCGCCGGCGGCGAGCTTCACCGACTCGTCGCCGTATCCCGCCAGGCGCACCGCGTACTCCACCTCGCCCTCTCCGGCCTCGACCAGCAGCTTGCAGGGCGTCTCGCCCATGAGCTTGTTCTCAGGCATCCGGTAGACGCGCGCTTTGGCCGGCTTGGAGTCGATCTCGTGCGCGACGACCTTGATCCCCGGCGCGGCACTGGCCGGCGCGGCGGTCGCCGCGGTCGGGCCCGTGTCCGGCGACTCGGGCCTGGGCTCCGGCTCCGTCTTCGCGGTGGCCGGCCCGGCCTCGTCGTGGCCGCCCTTCGCGTGGCCGCCCCCGTGCGCAACGTCCCCTTCGTCGCCGCCACCGTGGCCGTCGTCGTCGTCGCCGGCGCCACCGCCGTGCCCGCCACCTCCGCCGGACCGCAGCGCGCGCGGGCGCGTGCCGCCACCCTCGTCGTCGTCGGACGACGCCGCCCCATCGCCGAACGGAAGCTCACCCCCGCCGTAGAGGAACACCCCGGTGCCGCCGCCCGCGGCCGCCAGGATGACCACCACCACCGCCACCAGCAGCATGCCCTTGCCGCGCCGCGGCCCCGACCCGGCGGCGCTCGGCCGCGTCGGCGGGCGAAACGTCGTGACGCTCTCGCTCAAGGTCGTCTGCGGCGCCGGCGCCGGCGTGTACGCCGCCGCGCCCGCCAGCGACGGCGCCGGCGTGCGCAGCAGCGGCGCCGGCCCGGCCTGGCTGCCCGTCGCCGACGGTGCCGGCGTGGGGAACGTCGAAGGCGCCGCACCCGGCGCAATCGGCTGGGCGAAGAGCTGCAGCGACCCCGCCAGCGCCTCCACCGCCGCCGCCACCTCGGCGCACGTCTGCGGCCGCTTCGCGCGGTCCTTGATGAGCATGCGCATGACGAGCTGCTCGACCTCGACCGGGAGCGAAGGCTCGTGCGTGCGCGCCGGCGCCGGCTCCACGTGCAAGTGCGCCGCCAGGATCTTGCCGAAGCCGTCGAGCTTGAACGGCACCTGCCCGCACAGCATCTCGTAGAGGATGACCCCCATTGCGTAGATGTCGCTGCGGTGGTCGACGTGCCCGGCGCCCTCGCACTGCTCCGGCGACATGTAGGCCGGCGTGCCCAGGAGGGCCCCCGTGCGCGTCTGCCCCGAAGACACGCCGCCCTCTTCGGTGAGCTTGGCGATGCCGAAGTCGAGGATCTTCACGCGCTCCAGGCCCGGGTTCTCCTTGTCGCGGACGATGAACACGTTGTCGGGCTTGAGGTCGCGGTGGACGATGCCGCGCGCGTGCGCCGCGCTCAGCGCCTTGGCGACCTGGTGGATGACGGCCAGCGCGTCGCGCGGCGGAAGCTTCTTCCCTCGCGCCAGCCGCTTGGAGAGCGGCTCGCCGTCCAGGTACTCCATGATGATGTACGCGCCGCCGTCGTCGAGCTTGCCGAAGTCGTAGATCTCGACGACCCCCGGATGCTGCAGCGCCGCGCAGGCCTTCGCCTCGTTGAAGAAGCGGTCGACCACGTCGCGCCGCTGCGTGAACTCCGGAAGCAGCACCTTCACCGCGGCGCGCCGTCCGATGAGCGGATGCTCGGCCAGGTACACCGCGCCCATGCCGCCCTCGCCCAGGAGCGACCGCACGTTGTAGTTCCCGATCGTCTTGCCGATCAGGGTCTGGTCCGCCATTGTCTTCGCCATCCGCGCTTCCTTGCCTCTTCCTACGGAGTCGTCCGCAACGAGCCGGCCGTGCAGGCGGCGGAGGGTGACACGCTTGCGGGGCAGGTGCCACCCGCGGCGTTGATGCGGACTCGACCGCCGCCGCCGCCGCCGCCCCCGCTACCGTTGGAGCTGTCCGGGCTGGGGGCCCCAGGCATGCCGAACATCGTCCCGCCGCTCGCGCCCACCCCGCCCACGCCGGGGCAAGTGGCGGCCGACGGGCCCCCGTCGCCGCCTTCCACCAGGACGCTCCCCGTGACGGAGACCGCGGGCGCCTCCAGCAGGATCGCGCCGCCGCTCCCGCCGCCACCACCCCCGCGGGGGCAGCCACCGCCATTGTTGCCGTTGCCGCCGCTGGCGCCGAGCGTGCCCGTCACGGTGATGCTGCTCCGCGACACGAGGTGCAGCACTCCGCCGCCGCCGCCGCCGCCGCGGAACCCCGTCCCACCGGAGGACGTCGCTCCGCAGCCTCCGCCGCTGCCGCCGTCGACCGGCAGGAGCCCCGACACGCCGTACGTTCCGCCGGGGAAGCCCCCCATCACTACAGGACAGCACATCACGTCGCCACCCGGACCTCCGCCACCGCCGTAGCCGGCCCCTCCGCCGCCTGTCGCGTTTGTCCCTATGAACGTGTCGACGTCGCCCCCGCCCCCGGCGCCGGGCCCGGTGCCCGATGGCGCGGGTCCGCTCGCCGTCGAATGGCCCCCGGCGTGTCCGCCCGGCCCTCCCGCGCCCGGCCCGCTCGTGGGCGATTGCCCGTCGAAGGAGAACGCGCCGTCGACGACGATCGCCCCGTTGGAGATGAGGACCGGGACGAACGTGGTCCCCGTGGCTCCCGTGACGGTGACGAACGTCGGGACGTTCACCGACGAGAGGCAGAAAACCGCTAGGGTCGGGAAGCCCGCCGGCTGCGGCACGAACGTCCCGGTGATCGTGGTCGTCGTCGCGCCGTCGCAGGAGGGCGAGCAATTGATGACCGGCGCGCCCACCGCGTTGGTCTGGATGGTGACCGTGGTGCCGGTCATCCCCGGTGGTGTCAGGGCCGGCGCGGCGGCGCCACAGCTCGCGACCGTCGGCGGCAGCACGTTCGTCACGTAGCGGCAGGAGTCCACCTCGCAGACGAACTCGCAGGTGAAGTCCGACCCCGGCGCGGGGCCGGTCCCGGCGGCGTTGCACACGTGCTGCGTCCGCCCGTCCGTGTCGCAGTACGGCGCGCCTGGCATGCAGATGACGGGGAGGCAGCCCGACGTGTCGTAGGCGGAGCAGTCGGTGGTGCATCCGAGCATGCCGGCGCCCAAGCCCAGAGAAGCGCAGCTCGCGCCGCCCAGGTCGCCCCCGTCGCACAGCTCGCCCGCTTCGGCGTTTCCGTTCCCGCAGTCCGTGCAGCCCGACTCGTCGAACGTGCAATCGCCGGCGCAGGACAGCGCTCCCCCGTCGTGGCCCAGCGTGCCGCACGTGGTCCCGCCGGTGCTGCCGTCGCAGCTCTCGCCCATCTCGACTACGCCGTTGCCACAGGCGGCACAGCCGCTGGTGTCGAAGACGCAGCCGGGCGTGCAGGCCAGCGCGCCGCCGCCGAGCCCTTGGGTGGCGCACGTCTGGCCGCCCAGGAGCGTTCCGTCGCACTGCTCCCCGGCCGCGGCGTCGATCATCCCGTTGCCGCAGAGCACCGGTACGTCGCAGCCGGCCACGTCGTAGGTGCAGCTCGTCGTGCAGCCCAGCGTGCCGCTCGCGAAGCCCATGCCGATCGACGCACATGTCGCCCCGCCCAGGTCTCCGCCGTCGCACTGCTCCCCCGACTCGACTGCGCCGTTCCCGCAGAGGCGGCACCCTGACGTGTCGTAGCGGCAGATCCCCGAGCAAGCCAGCACGCCGCCGTCGAACCCCTCCAGTATGCAGTCGCCGGCGCCGAGGTTCGCGCCGTCGCAGTCCTCCCCGGCGTCGAGCGTGGCGTTGCCACAGTCCGCCGACAGCGTACAACCCGACAGATCGAACGCGCACGCTCCGTCACAGGCCAGCGTCCCGCCCGTGAGCGTCGGGCTGACGCTCTCGCACGTCTGGCCGCCCAGGTCCGCGCCGTCGCAGTCCTCCGCGCCGCCGATCACGCCGTCGCCGCACACCGGCGGCGACAGCACGATCACGTACTCGGTCGTTCCGCCGATCGCCACCGGGCGCGACTGACAGCCGCTGGCCAGGTCGCCGCCGCCCACGCCCTGCGCGGTCACGCACACCTCGATGGCCGAGCCGTCGGCGCCGTTCACCTGTACCGCGAAGCTGGAGGGCAGCACGATCTCGGTCTGCCCCGCCGGCGGACCGAACGACAACGGCCGCACCACGCCGCCCTGGTCCACCGTCACCGCGAACGCGTTGATCGGCGCGCCTGCGTTCCCCGACACGGTCACGTGCAGGAAGGTCTCCCGCGCCCCGCACCCGCCCGCCCCGACGCCCAAGCCGCCCGCCGCCGCCGCCGCCGCCGCCAGGGCCACGGCCGCCGCGGCGAGCCGCACCCCGCGCGCGGACGCCCGCCCGCGCCTGCGCCCGCCCTGTGCCATGCCCACAGCGTACACCATGCCCGCACCCCGCGACACGCGCGCCGCACGCCCCGCCGCCGCGCCGTCCGTCAGACCAGACAAATGACCATCTCGCGGTCCTGCTGCGAGACCGCGCGCAGCGCCCCCTGGATCTCCTCCACCAGCGGCAGGCGCAGCGACGTGCCGCGCAGGCGCGTCGGGTCGAACTGCCGCCACGACTTCAACGTCTCGCGCACTTCGCGCAACGTCAGAAACCCCAGCAGCCCCGCCTGCGGGCGGAAGCCGAACAGCCCGCGCCGTGCCGCGTCGCGCAGGAACGGCAAGCCGATCGCCCGCGCGAGGTCCCCCGCCACGCGGTCCCATTCGGGCGGCGACCACGGCCCGCGGTATACCTGCCGCTCGCTCGCCAGATCGAACAGCAGCACCTCCCACTGCGCCTCCAGCCACAGCGGCGCCTCGGCCCGCATCTCCGCCTCGCTCAGCGCGCTGCTGCGGTAGCGACCCTCGCGCTTCATCAGGGCCTCCAGGCTGTCGGCTTTCCGATACGCGGTGATCCAGCGCTCCAGCGCCAGCGACGCCAGCGCGTGGTCGCGCAGCTCGCCGGGCACCGCCAGCGGCGGCGCCAGCTCGAGCCTGTCCACCGCGAACCAGGTCATGGTTCGGATGGCGAACGGCGGCGGAGTCGGGTCGCGGCCTTTGGTGGCCAACGGGATGGGGCTGCGTCTAGCGCTTGCTGAACTGGAAGCGCTTGCGGGCGCCCGGGCGGCCCGGCTTCTTGCGCTCTACCTTGCGCGCGTCGCGCGTGAGGAAGCCGCCCTTCTTCAGCACCGGACGCATCTCCTTGTCCATGCGGATGAGGGCGCGCGCGATGCCGTGGCGGATGGCGCCCGCCTGGCCGGCCTGTCCGCCGCCGCGCACGTTCACGATCACGTCGATCTGCCCCACCTTGCTCACCGCCTCGATGGGCTGGGCGATGAGCTGGCGCAGCACCTCGCGGCCGAAGTAGTCCTCGGCCTCGCGCTCGTTGATGGACAGCTTGCCGCTGCCGTTGCACAGGCGCACACGCGCGATCGCGTTCTTGCGCTTGCCCACGGCGGCGAAGAACGCCGCCGGAGCCTGGGGCTCGCCCTGGGTCACGGTCGTGGTCGTCATGGTCCGTCCTTCGCGCGCGCCGGTCGGCGGCGCCTACGCCTTCGCCGCCTTCACGGCCAGCTTCTGGGGTTTCTGCGCGGCGTGCGGGTGCTCGGCGCCCGCGTAGACTTTGAGCTTGCGCAGCTGCGCGCGCCGCAGCGGGGTATTTCCCAGCATCCGCTTCACGGCCAGCTGGATCATGCGGGCCGGCGCGCGCTCGCGCAGGTGGCGCGCGCTGATGCTCCGGATGCCGCCGACGAACCCGGTGTGCCAGTGGTAGACCTTGTCGTCGAGCTTGCGGCCGGTGAGGCGCACCTTGTCGGCGTTGACGACGACGACGAAGTCACCGACGTCGACGTGCGGGGAGAACGTCGCCTTGTGCTTGCCCAACAGGACGTTGGCGATGCGCGTGGCGGCGCGGCCGAGCACCTGGCCGTCGAGGTCCAGCACCCACCAGGCGCGCTCGATCTTGCCCTTCTTCGCGGTGTACGTCGCCATGCACGCTCCTCCAGAAGGGGGCCTCTTTAACGGGAAGGCCGCGCCTTGTCAAGGGTTTCCCGCCCGGCGCGGGAATGTCGGCCGCGGCGGGGGCGTATGAACGTTGGCACGCACGGGGGCGACTACACTAGGGATCCAGCCATGATGACGGTCGGAACGAGGCGGTGGGGGAGGCTTTGCGCGGCGGCGGCGGCGGCGGCGGTCGGCCTGGCGGCGGCTCTGGCCGCGGCCGGCTGCCGCAGCGCGGCGTGCGGCGACGGGGACGTCGGCGGCCAGGAGGAGTGCGACGACGGCAACACCGCCGGCGGCGACGGCTGCAGCGCGCTGTGCCTGGTCGAGGGCGTGTGCGGCAACGGCGTGCGCGAGAACGGCGAGAACTGCGACGACGGCAACGTAACGCCGTTCGACGGCTGCAACCCGGACTGCCAGCTCGAGGGCGACCTGCCCGTGTGCGGCAACGGGACGATCGACTTCGCCAACGCGGAGCAGTGCGACGACGGCAACACCGACGCCGGCGACGGGTGCGACGCCTTCTGCCAGATCGAGCCGCTGTGCGGCAACGGCGTGCTGGAGCCGGGCGAGCAGTGCGACGACGGGAACGCGGTCGGCGGCGACGGCTGCGCCGCCGGCTGCCAGGTGGAAGGGGTGTGCGGCAACGAGTTCCTGGAGCCGGGCGAGGCGTGCGACGACGGGAACACCGTGAGCGGCGACGGCTGCGACGCGGCCTGCGCGCTGGAGACCATGTGCGGAAACGGAACGGTCGAGCTGGGCGAGGCGTGCGACGACGGGAACACGGCGCCCGGCGACGGCTGCGACGCGACGTGCGGGCTGGAGTCCATGTGCGGCAACGGCGTGGTCGACGCCGCGCTAGGCGAGCAGTGCGACGACGGCGCCGCCAACAGCGACCTCTTGCCCGACGCCTGCCGCTCCACGTGCCTGACGCCGTACTGCGGCGACGACGTGGTCGATCCAGGCAACGGCGAGACGTGCGACCTGGGATCGATGAACAGCTCCACCGTGCCCGACGCCTGCCGGCTCGACTGCCAGCCGCCGGTGTGCGGAGACGGCGTGACCGACCCGTCGTTCGGCGAGGAATGCGACGACGGCGCCGCCAACAGCAACACGGCGCCCGACGCCTGCCGCCTGAACTGCACGGCGCGGTCGTGCGGCGACGGGGTGGTCGACACCGGCGCCGGCGAGGCGTGCGACGACGGGTCGTCGAACAGCGACACGGCCGCGGGGGCTTGCCGCACGAGCTGCTTGCCGGCTTCGTGCGGCGACGGCGTGGTGGACGCCGGCGCAGGCGAGGTGTGCGACGACGGCGCCGCCAACAGCGACACGCTCCCCGGCGCCTGCCGGGGCGACTGCACGCCGCCCGGCTGCGGCGACGGCGTCATCGACGGGGCGCTGGGCGAGACGTGCGACGACGGCGCGCTCAACAGCGACGTGCTGCCGGGGCGATGCCGCGGCGACTGCACGCTCTTCTACTGCGGCGACGGGGTCGTCGACCCTGGCGAATCGTGCGACGACGGCAACGCGACGCCCGGCGACGGCTGCGAGCCGGGCTGCGTGCTGCTGGCGTGCGGCGACATGACCGTGACGCCGCCGGAGCAGTGCGACGACGGCAACGGCAGCAACACCGACGCGTGCCTGTCGACGTGCGTGCTGGCGAGCTGCGGCGACGGCTACGTGCGCGCCGGGACGGAGATGTGCGACGCCGGCGCCGGAAACAGCGACACCACCGCCAACACGTGCCGCGGCGACTGCACGCTGCCGCGCTGCGGCGACGGCGTCACGGACACCGCCTACGCCGAGGAGTGCGACGACGGGGCGCTGAACAGCAACAGCGCCCCCGACGCCTGCCGCCTGACCTGCGAGCTGGCGCGCTGCGGCGACGGCGTGACGGACACCGGCGAGCAATGCGACGACGGCAACGTCGTGGCGGGCGACGGCTGCACCGCCTGCGCGGTCGACTCGTGCACGCCGGCCGCCACCGTGCCCTGCGGCGGCTCGGTCATGAGCAACAACGGCGCCGCGGGAAGCACCGACGTCGTGGACCAGTGGGAGTGCGCCGCCTTCAGCTCCACCGGGCCGGAGATGGTGTTCGAGCTCACGCCCGGCGGAACGGGCATCGCCACCGTGACGCTGAGCGGCCTCACCGCCGACCTGGACCTCCTGGTGGTGCGGCGCGTGGCCGGGGCGTGCGCGCCCAGCGACCCCAGCGCCTGCGTGGCGGACGGCTACGACGGCGGGACGACCTCGCCGGCCGTCGTGCAGTTCGACGCCGTCGCCGGGCAGACGTACGACGTCGTCGTGGACGGCTACGCCGGGGCGACCTCGCCCTTCACGCTGACCGTGAACACCGCCACCGAGCACGTCGTGCTCGGCGAGGTGCACGGCGACGACCCCACCTACGTGGAGGTGCTGAACCGCGGCGCCTGCGCCGTCGACCTGGATCCCTACGTCATCCGCGACAAGCCCGAAGGCGGCTCGGTCTTCAACTTCGGCTTCCCCGCGGGCGCCCTCGTCGCCCCCGGCGGCGTCTTCCGCATGGTGGAGGGCACCGCCGCGCTCGCCAACGAAGTCGGCACCGGATCCACCATCGTCGACTACTCCGACGGCACCGGCTACACGCTCCTGTGCATGGGCACCTGCAACCTCACGACGTGCAGCAACGTCGTCGACTACCTCGAGCGCGAAGGCCCCTTCGTGACCCTGACCGGCACCCCCGCCTGCGCCTACTTCAGCCCCGCCCCGTTCGACACGTCCGGCCTCTTCCCCTCCGAGAGCCTCTACCGCGACGCCTTCTTCGGCACCAACGCCACCTGGTACGACTCCGACTGGTCGTTCGGCACGTACACGCGGAACTGACTACCTAGAACGTGCACGTCGGCGGAACCGGTGCAGCCACGTCGAGCTGGTTCTCGCTGATGTCCTCAAGGAGCACGCACGACGAGATCCAATCCCTATCGTAGGACTGGTACTCGAGGTCAAAGCATCCCTCCGCCCGGAAATTGGGGTCGGCTTCCGTCCCGGGCAGGTAGCCACCCACGGGCCGCGTGATGAGGACGTACAGCGTCCGGGGGACTATCGTGGTCGTGTGGAGACTGATGCCGTTGCCCCACAGGTCCCCATCGACGGCGTAGTCATCGGCGCCCGGCACTGCATCGATCCCCCCTCCGAGTGAGGAATCGAACTCCCACAGTTCGCCACCGTCCGCTTGGATGGTGGCGTGGTAAGGCAAGGCTATGTCAGTGGAGAACTCAACGGTGATGCCGGTGAGGCGAGATTCGCTGTTGGGCGGACAGTAATCCTCATGGCGGTCGCAGGCAGGAAGCACCACTGCCAACAAGCACCCGCTGCCGACGGCGCTGACGTAGCCAAGTAATCTCATCATGCTCCAAGCACCCATGTGTGCGCATCGAAGGTGTCTTGATTGAAGCGCGTGACGGCACCCCATGGCTCAGTCACGCCCCCATAGAAGCCACCGTTTGTGTTGGTAAACCACATTCCCACCGCACGGGCCGTTCGTACACCTACCTGCGTTAGACGGAAATGGTCTTCTCCCCGGAGAACCTGTCCGCCGACGTCCCGCCGGCGCCGTGCGGGGGGAGGAGCAGTGCGCCGTGGATGTTCGTTATTTTGCCGCGTTCCATGTACTTCCGGAAGGAAGAATAGGCGAGGCTGCCGCACGTGCCGAGGAGGAGCACGATGCCGAGCACGACGAGGATGACGATGAGCGGCTTCTTCATGCCTCCCCGTAGCACGTCGGACTGGGACCGGAAAAGGGCGCGCACGCCGCGCGCGGACCTCGTCGCACGGGGCACGCCGGGGGCGGCGCGCGGCGTGGAGAGTCATAGGCAGCTCGACGTGTCGAAGGTGCAGGTGGAGGTGCAGGAGAGCGTGCCGCCGGAGAAGCCGACGGTCGTGCAGTCGGCGCCCGCGAAGTCGGTGGCGTCGCAGGACTCGCCGGGGTCGGCGGTGCCGTTGCCGCAGAGGGTGCACAGGGAGGTGTCGAACAGACAATACGGGTAGCAGGAGAGCGTGCCGCCGACGAAGCCGAGCGTGGTGCACGTCTCGCCGCCGAGGTCCGACAGGTCGCACTCCTCCCAGTCCGAGCGCAGGGCGTCGCCGCAGAGCGTCTCCATGAAGAAGCACTGAGAGTCGTCGAACGCGCAGTCCGGCGTGCAGGTGAGCGTGCCGCCGAGGAAGCCGAGGGATTCGCAGTCGGAGCCGCCGAGGTTGGCGCCGTCGCACGCCTCGCCGAGATCCACGTAGCCGTTGCCGCAGCCCATGGGCACGCAACCGGAGGCGTCGAAGGTGCAGGCGGAGGTGCAGCCGAGCGGCCCGCTGCCCATCGTCACGCCGTTGCAGTCAAGGCCGCCGAGGTCGGCGCCGTCGCATTCTTCGGCGCCGTTGCGCACGCCGTCGCCGCACACGGGCGGGGCGCTGCAGCCCGACACGTCGAAGTCGCACGTCGCGCGGCACGCCAGCGGGCCGGGGCCAAGGCCGAGCGACGCGCAGGTCTGGCCGTCGAGGTCGGCGCCGTCGCACGCCTCGCTGGAGGGGTCGCGCGCGCCGTCGCCGCAGCCAGGCGCCGAAGCGTCCGAAGCGTCCGCGGGGAACCCGAGACGAAAGCAGCCGCCGCCGGCCGAAGCCAACGCCAGCGCGACCGCCAGCGCGGCCGTGCCGGCCCGTTCGCACCCCCACTTCATCTCAGCAGTTTAGCACCCGGGTCGTATCGCACCGAAGGGGCGGGGGGAGCTCGAGGACGCCATGCGGCGGGCCGGACGCGCCCACAGCCTGCCCGCCGGAGAGGACGTCGAAGCGCACGGGCGGGTGCACGCTCGCCGGACCGTCGCGCCGACCCTATACTGCGGGCGTGCGGTTCCGCGACCGACTCTTCGCCACGCTGCGAGCGGCGGCGCCTGTGCTCGAGACGGGCGGTACGATGGTGGTGGGGTCCGAGGTGCCAAACCTCCTCGAAGCGGAGGCCGGCGCCACGCTGGTGGTTTCGCAGGACGTGGACATCGCGGTGCCGGTCGGCGCCCATGCGCTCGTGAAAGAGCGGTTGAGTGCGCTGCAGGGGCTGCGCCCCTCGCCGGAAGAACCGTCGGTCTGGGTGCCCGCGGAGCCGGCGTTGCTGGAAGTGAACTTCGTGGGCATGCCTCCGCCGGGCAGCGACCTGGAGCGGACCTATCTGGTGGAAGACGGGGCCTTGCCGCTGCTGGTGTTCGGGCCGCTGGCGCTGCTGCGGCCGGGGCCGCTGGTGCGCGCCGAGGGCGTCGACGTTCCGGTGCCGCGGCTGGCCGGGCTCGTGCTCGAGAAGCTCCTCACGGATCGCACCGGAGAGAAGGGGAGCCGCGACCTGCTGGTCGTCCTCGCCCTGCTGATGGTGGCGCGCGAGACGGACCTGGAGGAGGCGACCGAGAGCTACCTCACGTTGCCCGACGAGCTGCGCCACGCGGCGCGCGCCAACCTGACCATCCTGTCGCTGATCGAGCCGCACGACGGGATGCCCGACCCGCGCCCGCAGCGCGCGCGTGTGGCCGCGTTGCTGCGCCGTTTCGAGGGCGGGGAGGAATCCGCGTGAGCGAGCGGCTGCGGCGCCGCGCGGCCCAGGTCGAAGGGCGGCTGGCCGTGCGGGCCTGGAAGTTCCGCCAGCGGCACCACGCGGGGGGCGTGTGGTTCGCGCTGCGGCGTGTTCTCGCCGACGCGGCGGAAGCGTGGATCATCCCGGAGGAGCAGGCGGCCGTGCTCGTCGGCGAAGGCGTGCGGCCGGAGGCGGTGGGCGCGGCGCTGGAGCCGCCGCGCGTGATCCTGTTCGTGCCCCGCGAGCGGCTGGAGCGCATCGCGGGACGGCGGGGCGTGGCGCTGCACCTCAGCCCGGAGCTGCTCGCGGCCAAGGCCCTGGCGCTGGTGCGCTTCGACTGAGCAAGGGGAGGCCGAATACCGGAACGAGTGCCGGAACCGGAGCCGGAGCCGGAGCCGGGGCCGCAGGCGCAGGCGGAGGCGCGGCCGGGGCCGCAGCCGGAGCCGCAGGCGCAGCCGGAGCCGGGGCCGCAGGCGCAGGCGGAGGCGCAGCCGGAGCCGCAGGCGCAGCCGGAGCCGGAGCCACAGCCGCAGGCGCGGCCGGAGCCACAGCCACAGCCGGAGGTGGTACTTCGGCCGGTGCGGGGGAGGAAAAGAGCGCCTCGTAACGAGCGCGCCGGAAGGGGTCGTTGCGGAAGATCGTCTTGCCGGCGACGCCGACCCGGTCGATCGCGGTCTGGACGCGTAGGTGCAGGGCGCGGCGGTCGAAGGTGCCTTGGTGGCGGCCGCCGACCTTTCGGCGCTGGGCGCGCACCTTCGCTCGGAGGAGGGCGGCGAGCCGCACGGCCTCTTGCACGTCGGCGGCGGGTACGCCGTACGGCACGAGCCCGTCGCCCGCCTCGCCACCGAGCGCGACGATCCGGTCGAGGTTGGCGACGATGCGCAGCGTGTGGCGTGGGCCAAGCCCGTCGCCAACGCCGAGGCCGGCGCGCAGCGCGGTCGCGCCCGGGGCGAGACGCTGCACCGCCTCGCGCACGCGCATCACGTGATAGTGACCGTCGCGCCCGACCTCGCGCTTGCCGCCGGTGGCGCCCCGCTGCGCCAGAAGCGCGGCCGCGGCTTCGACGGGATTCTCCTGCATCGCGTCCAGGTCGGACCGGAGCGCCGCCGCCGTGCCCGCCGGAAACCGCGGTTCGAGGCGGGCGCGGGCCTCACCGACGAGCAGGCTGTAGGCGCGCTCCCCCCGCTGGAGCGCGTCACCGTGCTCCCAGCGGGGCTCTTTCTTCGTCACCTTCACGGGGCCTCCTTTCGTTCGTGCGGTCCCAAGACCCTCGTCCTGGGCTCGATCTCCTGGGCGCTTCCAAGGCGCTCCTACTGAGGAGAATCCTCGACCGCTCCGTTTTCCTCAGAAAATCGTTCAAGGACCCGTTCCGCGACACGATTCGTCCGCGGCGAAAGGCTGCTGCGATACGCGCCGCCCCGCCTCGTGGCCCTGCGCCGGCCGCCGCGCCGCTTCCCCAAGGGTCGGACGCGTTGGCCCGCACCGCGCGCTTCTTCGCCAGGGCGGCCGAAGCGTGGCCAGTGGCGCCGCATCCGTTCCCCACCAGGCCCGAGCCGTGCGCCGATCCAGCGAACCCGTCGCCGACCGGCGCGCGCTCCTTCGCCGAGCCTTCCGGCCCGCTCCATGGTGGCGCGAAACTGTTCGCCCTCCGGCGGCACTGTGCGCCCATCCGCCGGACCCGCTGGCCCGTCTCGCCGAGCCGTACGCCGATCGCTCGAAGCCGTTCGCGGATCGCTCGGAACCGTTCGTACGACCCGTGAGTCCGTTCTCCAGAGGGCCGGACGCGTCGCCGGATCCGCCGCACCCGCGCGCACCTGTGCAATGAAGAGGGCAAGGGCGGGCGCAGGGGACGCTCTTTCGGCGACGAGCCGCAGCGACGCTCTGATGCCGGCCCCCTCCCTAGTCCAGCGCAGCGGCGATTTCGGCTTCGGACAGGCCGGCTTCGGCGAGCAGGGCGCGGGTGTGGGCGCCGAGGGCGGGGGCGGGGGAGGGCGGACGCGCGGGCGTGGCGGACAGCTTCACGGGGAAGGCGAGCTGCGGCGTGCCGTCGGGGAGGGCGGTGAAGAAGCCGCGGGCCTGGAGCTGGGGGTCGGCGGCGGCTTCGGCGAGGTCGTGCACGGGGGTCAGGCAGACCTCGTCGGCGGCCATGAGGGCGACCCATTCGTCGCGGGGACGGGTGGCGAAGAGCGCGTCGAGCTCGGCGCGCAGGGCGGCGACGTCGGCGGGCGTCGCGGGGGCGTGGCGCGGCGCCAGGTCGGGGCGGCCGGCGAGGGCGCAGAAGCGTGCCCAGAACTTCTCCTCCAGGGCGGCGAGCGCGACGTGGCGCCCGTCCTGGCAGCGGTAGACGCCGTAGCCGGGGCGGCCGCCGTGCAGGCGCGCGGTGCCGCGGCGCGGGGCGGCGGCGGCGGGCGGCTCTCCGCGCGCGCGGCGGGCGAAGAGCTCGGCGAAGGCGTACGTGAGCAGGCTGGCGGTGCCTTCGAGCATCGACACGTCGACCACCTGGCCGGCGCCGGTGCGCGCGCGCGCCAGCAGCGCGGCCAGAACACCCATGACCGCCATCAGCGCGCCGCCGCCGACGTCGGCGAGCTGGCAGCCTTGCAGGGCGGGATCGGCGTCGGGGTCGGGCGGCCCGCTCAGCGAGATTGCGCCGGCGGTGGCGCAGTAGTTCAGATCGTGGCCGGGGCGGTCGCGGTAGGGGCCGTCCTGCCCGTAGCCGCTGATGGCGCAGTAGACGAGACGCGGATTGCGCGCGCGCAGGAGCTCGGCGCCGAGGCCGAGGCGGTCCATGACGCCGGGGCGGAAGGATTCGACGACGACGTCGGCGCGGTCGGCGAGGCGCAGGAAGGCGTCGCGCGCGGCGGGGCGCTTCAGGTCGAGCGCGACGGAGCGCTTGCTGCGGTTCAGCAGGGCGAAGTGGGCGCCGTGCTCCCCGAGCCGCAGGCCGTATCCGCGCGCGTAGTCGCCGCGCCCGGGCTCTTCAATCTTCACGACGTCGGCGCCGAGGTCCGCCAGGAGCTGCGTCGCGTACGGCCCAGGCAGCAGGCGCGACAGGTCCAGGATACGCACGCCCTCCAGCACGTCGCTCATTGTCTCCTCCGCGCCGCCGCGCCGGCCGCCGCCCAGCAGGCTCACCGTCTCTTTCGCACCGCCGCGCCAAGGCTCACCGTCTCTTTCGCGCCGCCGCGCCGGCCGCCGCCCACAGGCTCACCGCCTCTTTCGCACCGCCGCGCCGGCCGCCGCCAAGGCCAACGCCGGCCAGAGCGCGCGCGGAGACGAACGGCCGCCCACGGCGCAGCCGCCGCCGCCCCCGGCGCCGATCGTCGCGCCGACGGCCTCGCGGGCGTCGCTGAAGTGAACGACGGGCTGGGTCGGCAGGGGCGTGCCGTCGACCACCGCGACGATGTGTGCGTCCAGCACGCCGTCGGTCGCGCCGGCGCGGCCGAGACCGGGCGGCGGCAGCAGCGTGCGCGCGTAGACGCCGAAGTCGCGCGCCTCGACCGGCCCGGCCCAGTCGCCGGCGGTCGATTCGATCTCCACCAGGTGGCCGCCGCCGAGCGGCAGCCCCGACGCGTCGGCGGGGATGACGAAGACGACGATGGGCTGCGCCGTGCCGGGCGCGACCAGATCCAGCGTCGTCCCCACGCGCGTGCGCGCCGGGTCGAGCGCGCCGGGCGGATCGCCGCGCAGCGCACGCACCGCGGTCCACACGTCGGCCTTGCCGAAGCCCCAGCGGGGATCGGGCAGCTCCAGCCCGGTGAGCGCGTCGGCCGAGGCCGTGGCGCGCAGGAGCGCGCGCGCCTCTTCGCCGGTGAGCCAGGGGTCCTCCTGGAAGAGGAGCGCCACCAGGCCGGTGACGTGCGGCGTGGCCATCGAGGTCCCGCGCAGCACGGCGTGCGCGCCGTCCTCCACGACCGACGAGCCGGGCGGCATGCCGCTGAAGAAGGCGCTCGACGGCGACGTCGGCGGCGCGTCGGACGACAGGGTCGAGACGATGAACTCGCCGGGGGCGGCGAAGTCCGGCTTGAAGCGCTCCAGCGCGGCGCCGCGCCCGGGACCGCTGCCGGAGAAGACGCTGAGCGCGCCGGGGGTGAGGTTGAAGGCCACCGGCAACCCGTCGGCGCGGGTCCAGGTGGTGCGGCTGACGAACGACGCCACGCAGATGGCCCCGGGGCTGGTGCCCGGCGAGCTGACCCGGTTGTCGGGGTCGAGCCCGTCGACGAGCTTGGCCGTGCCTTCGGTCCCGCTGACCGACGTCCCCAGCCACACGTCGACGCGCCCGCCGGAGTCGCCGGCGAGGCGCACCCGCCAGACGCCTTCGGGGAGCGGGTGCGCGGCCGTCTCGCGCAACGACAGCGCGACCTCGCAGCTGCCTTCGTCGGTCGGCCCGTCGGGGCAGACGGCGATCGACACCTGGCCAGACGCGGTGGACACCACGGCGGCCGCGTCGCCCGAGGCCACGGGCCCGACCACCGCGCCGTCGGCGCTGACGACGGTCACGCGCAGCGCGCCGGGCGCCGCGGCCGCGGCGGGGGCGAAGGCCGCCAGCGTCACGCCGCGCGGGGCCGCGGGCCGCGGCTCGTAAGGCGGCACGCGCACGCCCACGTCGAGGTCGTGGCCCGCGGTGACGAACCCGGCGGCGTGCATGTCGCTGGAGCCGTCGTTGCCGGCGGCGACGACGATGGCGCGGCCGGGCACCGGCGCCGCCACGAGCGCGGCGATGGCCCGCTCGCTGTTGTTCGTGCCGTCGTGCGGCCCGCCCTGGCCGCCGATGCTGAGGTTCAGCACGGCCGGCACGCCGCGCGCCGACGCGGCGGCGAAGGCGAACGTCAGCGCGTCGATGACGTCGGCGTCGGCGAAGCGCTCGTCGTGATCCGCCTTCACGCACACGAGGTCCGCCGCCGGCGCCACGCCGCGATACCGCCCCTCCGGACCGCCGTTCCCCGCGGCGATGCCGGCGACGTGCGTACCGTGCCCGAACGTGTCGTGCGCGCGCACTAGATCCGGCTCGGCGCCGAGCGCGCGGTCCAGGTCGGCGCGCCCGTAGAGCGTCCCGTCGGGCGGCGCCGACACGGCGGAGGGGCCCACGTCGGGGAAGCCGCTCGCCTCCGGCGACTGGCTGAGGTCCAGGTAATAGAGGAGGCGCGTGGTGCCGTCGGCGTGGCGCAGATCGGCGTGGCGGAAATCGCAGCCGGTGTCGACGATGCCGACGATCACGCCGGCGCCGTCGAGGCCGAAGTCCTCGAACGCGGCGGTGGCGCCGGTCAGCGGCACCGACACGTCGAGCACCGGCGTGGCCGGCACCGCGAGCTCCACGCGCACCGTCACCCCGGCCGCCGCCAGCGCGCCCAGGTCGGCCGGGCCCACCCACGCCGCGCACACCGGGCCCGCGCACGACGTCACGCGCGCCCCGGCCGCCGCCAGCGCGTCCCGCGCCGCCGGGCCCACCGCGTCCCCCGCCACGCGTACCGTCACGCGCACGCGCCCCTCGGCATCGACGAACGTCGCCTCCGCCGGCAGCGCATCGGCGCCGCCCGCGGCCACCAGCGCGGCGAGCCCGTCCAGCTTGGCCGCTGCGCCCGCGCTCCCCGCCGCCGCGACGACGCCCGCCGCGGCCACGACCGCGCCCCCCACGCCCACCGCCGCGATGCACCAGCTGGCCCGCACGCCGCGCAGGATACACGAGCGCGCGAGCGCGCGCGCCCAGACCTCGGCACGGCGCGGTCGCGGCGCCGCCGTCCCGCACCCGGCTCCCGGCACAGGCGGCGGGCGCTGCGGTCAGCGCACGTGGTCGTTGACCAGCGCGCGCAGCTCGGCGGGGTCGAACGGCTTGTCCAGCCGGGCGTTCGCGACGCTCGACAGGAACGCGCGCGCGCTCTCGGTGAAGGCGCCGCCCGTCAAGAAGATCATCCGCGCCGCCTGCTCGGGCGCAGCGCGCAGCAGCGCCTCGTGAAGGTCCATGCCGGTCATCGTCGGCATCATCAGGTCGCAGAGGATCACGTCGTAGCGCTCGCCGCCGCTGATCTGCGCGGCGGCGTCCTGCGCGGCGGTGATCACCACGACGTCATGATCCCGCGAGAGGATCCGCCGAATGGACTTCGCCAGGGCGACCTCGTCGTCCACCACCAGCACGCGGCCGCGCCGGGTGGCCGCCGCGCGCGGCGCCGCGGGCGTGTCGGCGGGCCGGGCCGGCGTGCGCTCCGGCGTCGCCGGCAGTAGAACGCGGAACGCCGTCCCTTTGCCTACCGCGCTCTCCACGATGATCTCGCCCCCCATGCTCCCGACGATGCGGTGGCAGATCGACAGGCCAAGACCCGTCCCGACCCCGACCGGCTTCGTCGTGAAGAACGGCGTGAACAGCCGCTGCACGATGTCGGGTGCCATGCCGGTGCCGGTGTCACGAATCTCCACCATGATGCGTCCGCCCGCCGCCACCGCGACCGACGCGCGGATCTCGTTGTCGGCGGCGCGTCCCTCCGGGATGGCCTGGGCCGCGTTCACCAGGAGGTTCAGGAACACCTGCCCGAGCCGCGACTCGTTGCCCTGCGCCGGCGGCACGGCCTGGTAGAGGCGCACGAGCTCAGCGCGGTGGCGGATCTCGTTGCTGGCCATCCGGATGGCGGAGTCGAGCGTGCGGGCCACGTCGATGCTCCCAGTCCGCTCGTCTTCGCCGCGCGAGAAGACTTTCAGGTCCTTCAGGATCTGCCGCATGCGCTGGGAGGCCTCGCGCGCGTCCTCGAGGGACGCCAGCACCTCGACGGCCTCGGTCTCGCCGATCCGTTCGCGCAGGCCGCCGACCTGGCTGATGCAGAGCTCGACGTTCGCCACGACCGCCGCCAGCGGATTGTTGATCTCGTGCGCGAGGCCGGCGGCGAGCACACCGACCGAGGCCATGCGCTCCGACTGCAGAAGCTGTTCCTGTGCCTGGCGCTCGCGCGTGGTGTCGCGGGCGACTGCGACGGCGCCGACGATCCGCCCGTCGCCTTCCCGGACCGGACGCGCGTTGACGGTCAGCCACGTGCCCTGCGGCGAGCGTTCGTCGCGCTCGAACAGCACCGCGCCGTCGACGGCATCGCCGCGCAGCGCGCGCACCAGCGGGAGCTGGTCGGGCGGGCACGGAGTCGTGCGATCGGAGAGGAACAGTCCGGCCTGCTGCGGCCAGGCCGAGGCGACCGTGTCCGCGGACGCGCGCGAAGCGAGCTGCTCGTCGGCGGCGTTGCGCAGAGCGAGCCTGCCGTCCGCGTCGACCACCGCCACGCGGTCGGGGACGCTGTCCACGACGAGCCGGAGCAGGCGCGCCGAGCGCGCCAGCTCGCCCTCTGCCTCGCGATGGCGCCGCCGCCCCTCGGCGTCCCGCATCCCGCGCTCGATGGCCGGGATGAGCCGCGCCAGGCGCCCCTTCACGACGAAGTCGTCCGCGCCCGCCTTCAGCGCCTCCACGGCGACGTCCTCGCCGATCGTGCCCGAGGCGATGATGAACGGCAGGTCGCGCCCGCTCTCCTGGAGCGTCGCGAGCGCTCCCAGCGCGCTGAACGCGGGGAGGTGGTAGTCGGAGAGGACGACGTCCCACTCGCGGTCGCGCAGCGCGGACAACATCGCGTCCCGGGTCTCGACCCGCTCCCACACCAGCTCGTAGCCGCCACGACGCAAGGCGCCCAGCGTGAGCTCCGCGTCCTCCGGCGAATCCTCCACAATCAGCGCGCGAAGCAAGGTCATGCTCTCGCCCCCTCCGGTGGACGAGAGAGCGCGCCCGGGAAACCGGTCATCGAACCTCCTTCGGCGGCAGGGTCCAGTAGACCGTTGCGCCGCGTCCAACCGCCCCCGCCGCCCAGACCCGCCCGCCATGGCGGTCCACGATGCGCCGTACCGTGGCCAGGCCGATCCCCGTCCCGGGGAACTCGTCCTTGGAGTGCAGCCGCTGGAACGGCCCGAAGAGCTTGTCCGCGTAGGCCTCGTCGAAGCCCACGCCGTTGTCGCGCACGAAGTACGCGTGGGCCCCCACCTCGCGCGCCGCGCCCATCTCGATCACCGGCTCGCCGGAGCGTCCCGTGAACTTCCAGGCGTTGCCCATTAGATTCTGCAGCAGCGCGTACAGCAGGCCGGGATCGGCGTCGGCGTGCAGCCCGGCCTCGACCAGGACGCGCACGAGGCGATCCGGCTGCGCGGCGCGCAGCTCGGCCTCCACCGAGCGGGCGACGGCGGTCAGGTCCACCGTCTCGCGGCGCAGGGCGGCACGGCCGATCCGCGACAGCGCCAGCAGGTCGTCGATCAGCCCGCGCATGCGCCGCGCCGAGGCCCGCACCTGCTCCAGGCAGCGGCGCCCCCCGTCGTTCAGGCCGGCCGCGTGCTCCTCCAGCAGCATCTCGCTGAAGCCGTCGATGACGCGCAGCGGCGCATGGAGGTCGTGCGAGACGGAATAGCTGAACGCCTCCAGCTCGCGATTCTTCACTTCCAGCTCCTCGACCAGCGCCGCGCGCGTCTCGGCCACCTGACGGGCGGCGCGCGCGCCGGCAGCCTCCAGCTCCGCTTGCAGGAGCTGCTCGCGGATGCGGCGGGTCTCGTCCTCGAACTGGCGGCGCCGGAGCTGCGCCAGCACGCGCGCCTTCACCACCGTCACGTCGCTCGACTTGGCGATGTAGTCGTCGGCGCCGGCGCGCAGCCCCTGGATCATCGCCTCGGCCTCCTCCAGCGCCGTGAGCATGATCAACGGCACGTTGCGGAAGGCGGCCGTCGCCTTGATACGGCGGCACGTCTCCTGACCGCCGAGGCCCGGCATGACCAGGTCGAGCAGGATGCAATCGACGGGCTGCACGGCCAGCAGCTCCAGCGCCTCCTCGCCCGAGGCGGCCAGCACCACGTCGTAGCCGTCGGCGCGAAGCGCGTCGCCCAGCTCGTGGAGGTAGGTCGGGCTGTCGTCCACGGCGAGGATGCGCTTGGGGCCCTGCAGGCTGGCGGTCGGCTGCGACGCGGCGGCGCCCGACGCGTTGCGCAGCACCGCTTCCAGGCGCGCCAGGATGACGGCGAGCACTTCGTCCTTGCGCACGAACGCGTCGGCCCCGGCGTCGAGCGCGCGCAGCTCCGCGCCGGGGTCGTCGGAGCCGGTGAGCAGCACGCAGGGCGTCCCGCGCAGCGCGGCGTCGAGCCGCAGGCGCCGGATCACCGTGGCGCCGTCGATGCCGGGCATCACCCCGTCCACCAGCACGGCGGCGGGGCGCTCGTGAGCGGCAAGACGCAGGCCCTCCTCGCCGCTGGCGGCGGCGACGACCTGGTACCCCGAGGCGCGCAGGCCCGCGCCGAGCTCCTCGCGGAAGGTGAGGCTGTCGTCGATGAGCAGGATGCGCCCTCCCGCCGCTTCGGGCCGGGTGTCGCCGCGCCGCAGCAGCTCGCGGGCGCGCGCCAGCACGTAGCCCCGGTCGTAGGGCTTGCCGACGTAGTCGTCGGCGCCAGTCGCGAGACCGCGCGCGCGGTCACGTACCTCGCCCTCGCTCGACAGCAGCAGGACGGGCGTGCCGGCGGCGTGCGGCGTGCGCCGCAGCTCCTGCAGCAGGTCCAGGCCGTCGCCGTCGGGCAGCACTACGTCGAGCACGAGTAGGTCCACCGCCGCGTCCGCCGCGGCGGCGCGCGCCTCCGCGGCCGTGGCGCAGAGCACGACGTTCAAGCCGGCGGCCCCGAACATCTCCGCAAGGTCCATCCTCACGGTGAGGCTGTCGTCGACGACGAGGATGCGGGCCGCGCTCATGGCCCGCCCGCCTCGCCCCCGCTTCCGAGCCCGGCCAGCGCCGCGCCGATGTCGCCCAGCGGCAGGACGCGCTCGGCCGCGCCCAGCAGTACCGCCTCGCGAGGCATGCCGTAGACGACGGACGTCGCCTCGTCCTGCGCCAGCGTGCGGCCGCCGGCGCGCCGGATCTCCAGCAGGCCGGCCGCACCGTCGCGGCCCATCCCCGTCAGCAGGCAGCCCGCCCCCGCGCGCCCGTACTCGCTTGCGACCGACTCGAACAGCACGTCCACGGACGGGCGGCAGGAATGGCGGGGCGGATCGCCGACGAGCCGGAGGCGTCCGCCGCGCACCAGCAGATGCCGTTCGGGTGGGGCCATGGTCACGCCGCGCAGCGACGCGACCGGCTGGTCGTCGCGCGCGTAGGCGACGCGCTGCTCGGTCTGGCCGTCGAGCCAATCGGCAAACGCCGTCCCGAACGGCTCGCCGATGTGGATCACCAGGAAGATGGGCACCGCGAAGCCCGCCGGCAGGGGACGCAGGACGTCGACGATGGCCGCCGGCCCGCCGGTCGAGGCGCCGATCGCGATCGCGCGGCACGCGCGCGCCTCGCTGGCGCCGCCGGCGTCCGGGAGTCGGTCGCCCTGGACAGCGAACGGCGCGACGGACGGCGCGGCAACGCGGCGAGCCAGCGCGGCCAGACGCGCCCGCGGATGCGTGATGACCTTGATGCGCGAAACGAGCTTGACCGCCGCCACCAGCCGCCGTTCCCAGTCGCCGTCCGGCTCGGCGCCGGTCGGCTTCTCGAGGACGTCGAGCGCCCCCGCGGCCAGCGCCTCGTAGGTACGGAAGAGCTCGCCCCGATTCGTCGACGCCGACACGATGAGGATAGGCGTCGGGAAATACGCCATGATGTACTCGGTCGCGGCAAGGCCGGTCATCACCGGCAGCATCATGTCCAGCGTCACCACGTCGGGACGCCGCTCGCCGCACAGCTCGATGGCGCGCTTGCCGTCGCCGGCCTCGCCCACGACTTCCAGCTCGGGATTGGCGGCCAGCACCTCCACGATGCGGCGGCGCACCGTCAGCGAGTCCTCGACCACCAGCGCGCGGATCCTCGCCACGGTCACTCCAGGAGCCGCCGGATGGTGTCGAGCAGCGCGCTCTGGTCAAACTCGCTCTTGACGACGTAGGCGCGCGCGCCCGCCTGCAAGCCGCGGCGCCGGTCCTCGGGCGCGTCGCGCGAGGTGACGAGGATGGCGGGGACCGCGCTCAGCGCCGCGTCGGCGCGCGCGCGCTCCAGGAAGGCGAAGCCGTCCATGCCGGGCATCTCCACGTCCACCAGGAACAGCCCGAACGGGCGCGTGCGCGCCTTCTGCAGCCCCTCCTCTCCGGAGGTCGCCAGCTCGACCTCGTAGCCGGCCGACTCGAGGATGCTCTGCTCCAGCATCCGCGTGGTGAGCGAGTCGTCCACCACCAGCACGGCCGGCGGGCGGCTCGCCGCCGCCGCCTCCTGCGCCCCGTCCCCGCGCGCGGCACGGCTCACCAGCTCGTGAGGGTCGAGGACGATCTGCGGGTTGCCTTCGGCGTCGAGCGACGCGCCGGCGACGATGGGGTCGGCGAGGGCCAGGGCGGGCAACGGCCGCAGGATGACGGTGGCGGCACCGAGCAGCCGATCCACGCCGACCGCCGCCAGCGCTTGCCCGCCGTCGACCACGACGGCGGACCAGGGACGCCCGTCGCGCACGGCACGCGGCGCCCCGCCCAGCGGACGCGCCAGCGGCACGAAGGGGATGACCTTGCCCTCGTGCACGATGCAGTCGCCCTGCGCGGCGCGCGTCACGTCGCGGGCGCTCAGGCGCACCGCCGCGCGCACCGCGTCGAGCGGGATCGCCGCCGCCACGCCCCCCGCCTCGACGACGAGCGCGCCCAGCGAGGCGAGCGAGACGGGGACCACCAGCTCCACCGTGGTGCCGCGCGCGCTCTCGGTCTGCATCGTGACCTGGCCGCCCAGGCGCGCCGCCGCCTCGCGCACGACGTCGAGGCCCACGCCACGCCCGGCCATCTCCGTCACCGCGACGGACGTCGACAGCCCGCCCTTCAGCAGAAGCGCCAGCAGGTCGTCGGTGCCGAGGCGCAGCGCCTCGTCGGGCGCCAGCCCGCGCGCGCTCGCGGCACGGCGCACCGCCTCCAGGTCCACGCCGGCGCCGTCGTCGCGGCAGCGGAACGCCACGCGGCTGCCGCGCCGCGCCACGTCGAGCCGCACGAGCCCGGCGGCGGACTTCCGCGCAGCCACGCGCTCCGCCGGCGCTTCGATGCCGTGCGCCACGGCGTTGCGCACCAGCTGGACGAGCGCGCCCTGCACGACGCCGAGCACGCGCGCGTCGAGGCGAACGTCCGCGCCGCCCGCTTGGAAGGCGACCTGCCGGCCCACGGCCTGCGCCGCGTCGCGCGCCGCGCGCTCCAGCGGCGCGAACAGCGCGCCCGCCGGCAGCAGCCGCAGCCGTTCGGCGGCGTCGCGCACCTGGCCCAGCTCGCGGCCCAGCTGGCTCACCGCGCCCCCGAGACTCGCTTCCAGGTCGGCCGCCACGCGGCGCAGCTCCTCCCCCACGGCCCGGAGCCGCGCCGGCGCCGCGCCGCCCGCATCCCGCGCGCGCGCCGGCGGGAGCTGCTCGGCGACCAGGTCGGCCAAGCGCCGGGCGCGACCGGCACTGGCCACGTCGCGGCGGAGCCTGCCGAGGAGAACGTGCGTCTCCGCGAGGCCGTCCATCAGTGCGTCCAGCTCGCCGGCCTCGGCGCGCACCACGCGCAGCGGCTCCTCCGCGTCGCCGGACCGGCCGGCGGCGGCGGCGGCGGCCGGGGCGCCGGGATCCCCGCGCCCCGGCGGCGGCGTGAGCGCGCCCAACAACGCGCCGATGGCGTCGGTGATGTGCAGCAGTACGTCGACGCGCTCGCGCGGCACGGCAGCCGCGCCCTCTCGGAAGGGCGCCAGCGCGTCCTCGGCGGCGTGGGCCAGCTCGGCGATCTGCGGCTGCTTGACGACGCGGGCGGCGCCCTTGAGCGTGTGCGCGGCGCGCAGAAGGCGTGCGACCAGGTCCGGCGGCGGAGCGCCCTCCTCCAGCTGAAGCGCGCCGCGGCCGAGCTGCTCGCGAATCTCGTTCGCCTCCACGCGGAAGTAGCGGTACGGGTCCTGGCTCATCGCCGCACCCCGGCGCGCCTCCGACAGGCCTGCGCCGCGCGCCCCGCCGCCGCGGTGTCGGAACCGGTTCTCAAGCCGCCGCCGCGGGCCGCACCAGAAGGTGCAGGTCCCGGGAAAGCGCCGCGAGCTGGGACGCCGTCTGCAGCGTCTGGCCGGAGCTGGCCTCCGTCTCGCGGGTCGCCTGGGCGACGTTGGCGATGGCCTGGTTCACCTGCTCCACGGCCGTAGTCTGCTGCTTGGTGGACAGCTCGATTTCGCGCGCCGCCTCAGTCGTGGTGGAGATGAGGTCTACGATCTGCTTGAAGGCGCTGGCGACGTCGGCGAACTGACGGGTGCCGGAGTCGACCGCCTTGGCGCCGCTCTCGGTGGCCATCACGGTGGTGTTCACCGCGCCGCGGACGTCGTCGATGAGCCCGCGGATCTCCTTGGTGGAGCTGGCCACGCGGTCGGAGAGCTTGCGGATCTCGTCGGCGACGACCGCGAAGCGCCGCCCCGCTTCGCCCGCGCCCGCCGCCTCGATGGTGGCGTTGATGGCCAGGATGTTCGTCTGCTCGGCGAGCTCGGCGACGATTTCGAGGACCGCGCCGATCTGCTGCGACTTCTTGCCGAGGTCGAGCATGTGGCCGACGATGAGCTCGACCTGCCGGCGGATCGCGCCCACCGCTTCGTCCGCCCGCTCGACCGTCGCCTGCCCGCTGCGGGCGGCGCCGGCCGTGTCGCCGGCGATGCGCGCCACGCGCTGCGCGCTCTCGGCGATCTGCCGGGACGTCGCCAAGAGCTCGCTGATGGTGGTGGTGATCTCCGCCATCGCCGTCGACTGCTCCTTGGCGCCGGTCGCCTGCTGCGTGGCCGCCGCCTGCAGCTCGCCGGACGAGCTCTGAACCTGGCCGACGGCGGTCCCGATCTGCCGGCCGAGCGAGCGCGTCAAGACGAGGGCCAGCGCGAACGCCAGGAGGAGCGCGCCCGCGGCGATGACCATCACCAGCGTGATCGCGCTCGCCGCGCTGTCGCTGGCCGCCGTCTTGGCGGCGTCCAGCAGCGCTCGCTCGTTCACGACGAAGGCCTTCACCGCGTCACGCAGCGCCACGCGCTTCGGCGCCATCTCGGCGTCGAAGACGCGTTCGATCTCCTCCACGGCCGCGCCCGACTTCTTCAGCGCGATCACGCTGTCCGCGGCCGCCCGATGGGCGGCCTCCGCCTTCCCGATTCCGTCCACTGCGGCCCGGCCTTCGTCCGTGCGGACGGCGGCGCGCAGCCGTTCGAGCGTGGCGCTGAACTCCTCGCGGGCGGCGGTCACGTCGTCGAGGTACTTCCCCGTGCCCATCAGCAGGAACGCTCGCAGTGAAGCGCTCTTGCGCTCGAGCGCCGCCGTCACCGCTTCGGCGTCGATGAGCTGCTGCGCGTCGACCTCGATCACGCGGTCCTTGGCGGCGGTGACCGCGCGCAGCGCGTAGACGGCCACCGCCCCGAGGGCGACGGCGAGCGCCACGACGGCGGCGAAGCCGAGGCCTACCTTCCTCCCGAACGTCCAGTTCTGGCCCATGGGTCATCGCTCCTTGGGTGGCACCGCGGGGCGTGCCCGCTGTTGGATGGCCTGGATCACCGACGCGAGGCTGACGATCGGTCGGACCTCACCTTCCAGGCGCGCCGCCTCGACGACGTGCAACCGCGCGGCGGGGCGCGCCAGCGGCGCCACGGAGGCGCGCGCCACGCGGCGGTGGCCCTCGATCTGGTCGAACGCCACCGCCAGCGCCTCGGCGGAGCGCACGACGAAGATCCAGCGCGGCGCCTCCGCGCCCGGGTAGCCGAGCAGCGCCCGAAGGGAGTAGACCGGGACGAGCAGGCCGCGCACGCCGGCCACGCCCAGGAGCTCGGGCAGGGGCCCAGGCACCGGCACGACGGGCCGGCCCGCGAAGAGCCCCGCGCCTTCCGCCAGCGGCAGAGCGTAGGGGTCGCCGCCGACGCGCACCGCCAGCAGCTCGACGAGGTCGTCCGCGTCCCGGCGTGCCGGCTCGGCGAACGAGCGGTCGAACGCCTGGCGCAACGCGGCCGCGAGACCCGCCGCGGTGGAGCGGTCAGCGGCCACGGCGTGCCTCGAGCGCGGCCAGCTCGCCGCGGCAGAGGGCCAAGAGCGCTTCGCGGCCGAAGCCCCCGCCGAACAGGATGATGCGCGCGGCCTCCTCGGCCTGCAGCAGGCTCAGCGCTTGCCCCAGCTCGCCGCGGGCCGCGTCGACCTCGCCGGCACGGCGCGCCATGAGCCCCAGGTGAAGGCGCGGCATGGCGAATGCCGGATCGAGGTACGCCGCGACCTGGTCGTGGTGCCGCGCGCCCGCGCGGTCGCCCGCGCCCTCGCGGCAAAGCGCCAAGATGTAGTGGGCGCCGGCGCTCATCTCGTCGCGCGCCAAGAGCTCGCGACAGACCTGCTCCGCGTCGTCGAGCGCGCCACGGTGCGCCAGCAGGGCGGCGCGCAGCAGCAGCACGTCCGGGTCGCGGGCGGCGTCCGCCGGCAGGTCGCCGACGCGCACCAGCGCCTCGTCGAACCGCTCCTGGCGCAGGAGCTCCAGGGCGTGGCGCAGGTCCCACGACGCGCCTGAACGATTCAGGTCCCGTCCAGCCACCGCGGGCGCCGGCGCCCGTACAGCAGGGGCACCGCCCGCCAGGTCCTCGATCCGGTCGGTGGCCCTGCGGATGGCGTCCACCCACGAATCCGCACCCTCCAGGGCGGCGGCCAGCGGAGCGCCCAGCGCGGCCGAGGGCTCCGGGGGGCAGGCCGCCTCGCCGGCGCCGCGACGCTGATAGTAGAAGGCCTCGTGCGTGTGGCGCAGGTGAAAGTCCTGCGAGAGTCCGCGCAGCGTCTCGGCGTGGCCGAGGAACAGATACCCGCCCGGAACGAGCGCGCGGGCGACGCGCGCCACCGCCGCCTGCGCCTGCTCGGGCGTGAAGTACATGAGGACGTTGCGGCAGAAGACCACGTCGTACGACGCCGCACGCCAGAGCACCGGGTCGTCGCCCGCGAGGTTCGCCTCCTGCAGCTCCACCAGCGCGCGGACCTCGCCGCGGACGACGAGATCGCGAGACGCGTGCTCGAACCAGCGCCGTTGCGCATCGGCGGGCGTCTCGCGCAAGGACCACGGGCCGTAACGGGCGCGACCCGCGCGCTCCAGCATCGTCGCGTTCACGTCGACGGCACGGATCGCCACCGTGCCCGCCGCGGCCGGGCCGAGCTGCTCCAGCAAGAGCATCGCCAGCGTGTAGGGCTCTTCGCCGGAGGCGCAACCGGCGGACAGCACCCGCAGCGGCCGGCGTGCCGCCGCCTGAAGCCGCTCGGGGACGACCAGCTCGGCGAAGGCGCGGAGCTGATCGCGATGGCGGAAGAAGTAGGTCTCGGTGACGGTCAGCTCGGGCACGAGCGCGCGCAGCTCCTCGCGCGCGCCGTCCGCCGCCTCGAGGCGCTGCAGGTAGGACCCGACCGAAGCGCCCGCCAGCTCGGCGCGCCGCCGCAGGACCTCCGCCAGGAATCCCAGCTTTGACTCGTCGTGCTGCAGCCCCAGCCGCGCGGCCACGAGCGCGCGGAAACGCTCGAGGGCGCCTTCGCCGGGGTCGAAGCTCACGGACCGGCCTGCCCGGCCGCCAAGCCCTCCCAGACGGACTCTGGCACGAGGCGCGCGGACCCCAGCACCACCAGCAGCGCGGCGTCGAGCGTCCCGATCGCGTCGACCGCGTCCGCGGTCGCCTGGCGCAGCAGTGGCGGCATCTCCTCCAGCGCCTCAGGCAGAAGGTCACGCACGCCGAGGACCGCACCCACCGCCAGCGCGGCGCGGCGATCGGCGGACGCGCGCACGACGACGAAGCGCGCCGCCGCCGCCTCGCCGTCCCCGCCCAGCAGCGCATCCAGGTCGAGGACCGGCACCGGCGCCCCGCGGATGACGGCCACCCCGCGCAGGAAGGCGGGTCCACGTCCCAGCCGCTCGACGGGAAGCGGGCGCATCGTCTCCACCACGCTCGACGTCGGAATGGCGCACGTCCGCCGGCCGACGAGCATGTACAACCGCGATTCGCGCGTTACCGCCAGACCCATTGCGCCTCCCCGACGGGTGTCCCCGCTCCGACGAGCATACCCTCCGGGGCGGACTTCCATCAACGATCCCGCGCATAACCCTAGTAAGACAGGGTCCGGTCTCGGCTCAGTTGTTGCTCGGGCGCCGCTCCGACCGCGGCGCTGGCTCCAGCTGCGGCTCCGGCGTCGCGCCGGTCAGGGGATGTACGCCATGCATACACCGCTGACGCAGAGGAGCGGCGCGCAGCACTGGCTGGAATCGGTGCAGGCGCCGCAGGCGCCGGCGATACACGCCTGGTTCCCGCAGTCGGCACAGGAGTCGCAGCCACCGGGATTCGTGCAGTCGCCGGGCAGGTCGAGCACGGCCAGGTCGTAGTGGATAGTCGTGCCCGCCGAGGCCCCGAAGTCCCCGGCGAAGACCCCCCCGAAGACCTCGATGTCGCCCGAGGTCATGACCGGCCCGTAAGCGGCGTAGAAGAAGGCGCCGAAGAGCGAGCCCGCGCTCATCGAGAACCCGTTGGCCCCGCCGATGTACACGCGGGTCATCGCCGGATAGTTCGGCGACCCGAAGCTGGAGCCGGACGACACGCTGAGGTCGCCGGCGATGAAGACGTCGAGCGAGAAACCGGGGTCGACGGTGACGCGGAACGACTGGCTGAGCTGCACGTCGCCGCCGACGTAGAGCGCCGTGTTGCCGTGCGCGACAATCGTCACGTCGCGGCTCCCGGTGACGGCGTCGAGATAATAGTGGCCGCAGGGGAGGTCGATGCGCACCGCCGACATCGGGTTGGTCGTGGCGGTCGGGTCGAGCCCGATGAGCGCGTTGTCGTTCATGGTCGTGTGCGCGGCGACGATGCCCGCGATGTCCACGAGGTCGGCGGGGTCGCAGTCGCAAGGGGGCGGCACCGTCACGGGCCCGGTGACCAGCGATGCGTACGTCACCCCGGCCGAGACCGCCGCTCCGGCGGGGACGTGCAGGTCTCCGGCGATGTCGAGCGTCATCGGAGTGGACACGTCTCCGTTGACGAAGGCGTCCGCGCCGACGATCCCCGGCGCGCTCAGAGTGAAGTCCCCCCCGGAGTGAAGCTCCTGGCGCACGGTGAGGTCGTTGCTCGTGCCGATGCCGGCCGTCGACGACGCCCACAGGGCGCCGCTGACGTCCGCGGTGGAGCTGGTCATGAAGAGCTCGTTCAGCCCCACGCCCGCGCCGAGGCCGCCGGGCGGCGTGTACGGCCCCATCGAGCTGTCGTAGGCGTCGGTGAGAAGCGGCGCGCTGAGCTGCACGTCCGTGCAGGAGCAGAGCGCCCAGGTGAACGACGTGACGGCGATGCAGGACGTCTCAGTCCCCCCGACGACGATGGGCGGGCCGCCTTCCGCGCACATGGCGGGCGGCGCAGCCGTGATGAGCGCGGGGACGCAGGTGCCGTCGCCGCAGCCGTCGCCTGGATCGCAGGGGGCATCGCACCCGCCACAGTGGGCGTTGCTCGTCAGGATATCCACGCACGAGTTGTCGCAGGCCGTCTGTCCCGAGAGGCAGGTCGCCGAGCAGGCGCCTGCCGAGCAGGCGAGCGCGCCGGTGCAGGTCACGTCGCAGTCGCCGCAGTTCACCGGGTCCACGCTGGTCGGGATGCACGCGCCGCCGCAGAGGTCCGTGTAGATCGGGCAGGCAGCGGCGTCGGACGCACCCGCGTCTGCCGACGCGTCAGGGCCGCCGTCGCCGCCCGGCTGAGCGTCGCCGGCATCCGATTCAGTCGCGCTCCCGCAGCGGCAGCCGGCCGTGCTCGCGCTGGCGAAGAGGGCGGCGGCGGCAAAGATGAAGCCACAGCGAAGCGGGATCAGCGGGCGTGGATCCATGGACCCTCCTTCGGGGACTATAGATGATTGTGCCCGGCTGGGCTGGAGCGGGCACCGGAGCCGCGCCGGAACCGCCTCCAGGCTCGTCCCTTCGCCGTGGCCGGCAGCGTCCGCCTTCGGCTCCGCCGGTGCCTTGACCCGCCGGGGGGGCGATGGTACTCGGGTCGCGCGCCGCGGCAGCGCCGCGCGCGCCGGAGGGATGAATGGCCGCACCGGGCGAAGAGGGACGCTCCAGGACGATGATCTTCATCGGCATCGGCAGCGGGCTCCTGGTCGCGGGGCTGGCGTCGGGCTACTTCCTGGGCTCGGCCGGCGCGGCCGACGCCAAGACCGCCGCCGAGAACGCCGTGAAGGCCGCCACCGACAAGGCGACCTTCTGCGACAGCGAGCTGGCGAAGCTCAAGACCGACTGCGACGCGACGAAGAAGGGGACGGAGATCGACCTGCACCTCGCCAAGGCCGTCGAGTGGAGCTACCGCAGCGCGCTCGAGGTGCGGATCGCCAACTTCGGCACCGCCGGCGAGTTCCTGGACAACGCCCTCAACGAGCTGCGCGCGGCGCAGAAGCTGGTGTCGCCCGAGGGGGCCAAGCGCGTGGAGGCGCTGGTCGCCGAGTACGAGCCGGCGCGCAGCGAGCTCTTGAAGCGCGCCGACACCGCCGCCGCCAAGCTCATCGCCGCCGTCACGGTCCTCAGCTCCGAGCGCGAGAGCGGCATCCGCTAGGCGGGGAGGGCGGCATGGGCGGCGACTGGAAGCTCCTGCTCGCCGTGCTTGCGATGGCCGTCGTCTACATCGTGTCCCGTGTCGTCTCGGAACGATTCCGCCGCCGGCGCTGACGCGCCCGCCGGGGCGCCCGCGCCGCCGGCGCCCGCGCGGGCGGCGCCGCCGGACCCGCCGTCCGGCGCGTGGGGGGAGCTGGGCGTCGTGCTGGCGCTCACCTTCGCCGCCACCGTGGCGCTCGCGCGCCTCGCGCCGCGCGTCCCGTGGCTCGACCGCAACCTCTCGCTCGCCATCGCCGTGCTCTTCGTGTGGCTGCCCAGCGCGGTCGTCTGGCGGCGCGGCCTGGACGCCGAGACCTACCTGCCGCTGCGGCTGCAGCCCCTGGGGCGCGCGATCGCCTGGGCGGCGGCGGCCGGGGCCGTCGTCTTCCCGCTCTTCGCCGCCGGCTTCTGGGTCCTGCACGGCGTGGTCCTGCACCGGCCGTTCGCCGCCCGCCTGCCCGCCGACTTCGCCGCGCTGGCGCTGACGCACCTGGCGCTGGTGGCGCTGCCGGAGGAGTTCCTCTTCCGCGGCTACCTGCAGCGGCGACTCGACGACGTCTTCCCGCGGCGCTGGCGCGTCCTCGGCGCGGACGTCGGCGCCGCCGTCCCCGTCGCCGCCGCGCTCTTCGCGCTGGTCCACCTCGCCGCCGACGCCCGCCCCGACCGCATCGCCGTCTTCTTCCCCGCCCTCGTCTTCGGCTGGCTGCGCGCCCGCACCGGCACCGTCTGGGCGCCCGCCCTGTTCCACGGCGCGTCGAACATCGTGGCCGCGGTGCTGGAAGCCAGCTTCTACTATTAGGTAGATTACGTAGGAGAAGTGGCAACCGGGTGTTAGGCTATGGCGGGGTGGGCCTTCCCCAATGGCGGGGTGGGCCTTCCCCAACGCCGGGGTAGGCGTTCGCCGCAGGAAGGCCTTCAATGAACGGCCCCTCGGTCTTTCGCCTTTGGAGCGCATCGGTCCTCGTCGCAGCAAGCGGCTGCGACCCGCAGCCAGCCGCCGGTGGTGTTTGTGGAGATGGCGTCGCGGAGCCCGGCGAAGCCTGCGACGGCGCGGACCTCGGGGGGCTGGATTGCACCGGCGTGGACGCGAGATTCGCCGGTGGCACACTCGCCTGCGGGACGGACTGCACCTTCGACACGAGCCGCTGCTTGGCGCCAACCGAGTGCGGCGACGGAGTGCGCGGGCCGGGCGAGGCGTGCGACGGCGCCGACCTCGGGGGCGCCGACTGTGAATCCACCGGTGGCTTCGCCGGGGGTCGCCTCGCTTGCGGGCCGGACTGCGTCTCCTACGATACGGGTGGCTGCTTCAAGCTGGCGACCTGCGGCGATCGCGTCGTCGACGCAGGCGAGGAGTGCGACGGCTCGAACCTCGAAGGCGTCAGCTGCGCAGACCTCGGGTTCGACGGCGGCGCCCTCTCCTGTTCGGCCGGGTGCCTGTTAGACACATCGGGCTGCCACGCCTGCGGGAACGGAATCCGCGAGGGCGGTGAGGCCTGCGACCGCGACGACGTGGGCGGCGCCGACTGCACGTCCATCAGCCAGGGTTACATCGGCGGATCGCTCGGGTGCAACGCCTACTGCGCGTTCCTCGACACCAGCGGCTGCACTCCGCCTCCAGGCTGCGGCGACGGTGTGATCGCGCCGAGCGAGGAGTGCGACGGCGCAAACGTCGCCGGGGCCACGTGCGAAGGCGAGGGGTACATCGGCGGCGTCATGGACTGTGCGGGTGGGTGCGTCCTGGATCGCTCGGCGTGCACCGGCCGCCCGATCAACCGCGACTTCAACGGCGATGGCTACGACGATCTCGTCGTCGGCGCCTTCGACGCTCCACTCGGCGCGGGACCTACCGGCGAAGCGTACGTTTTCTTTGGCGGGCCCGGGGCATTCGACGCGGTCGCCGACGGCACGCTCGTCGGGGCAGGGACCTACGAGCAATTCGGCTCCTCCGTGGCCGCAGCGGGCGACCTGAACGGCGACGGCTTCGGGGACGTGGTCGTCGGGGCCGGCAACAGCTCCGTCGACCTCGTACAGGGCGGCAGGGCCTACGTCTACTTCGGTGGCTCCGGCTCCTCGTTCGACACAGTTCCGGACGGCATCCTTTCGGGGCTGGTCCTCTACGGTGGCTTGGGTCGCGCCGTCGCCGCCGCCGGTGACGTCAACGGTGACGGCTTCGGGGACCTCATCGTGGGGGCGCCGAACGTACGGGACGGTTTGTATCCCTCGGGGCGGGCGTATGTGTTCTTCGGGGGACTCGGGCCGACGTTCGACACGACGGCCGACCTCACCTTCGCGGGTGCCGGCAGCATGGAGCTCGGTCACACCGTGGCTGCAGCCAGTGACGTGAACGGCGACGGGTACGACGACATCGTGGTGGGCAGCCGGCTCGGGGAGGAAGCCCGCGTCTATTTCGGCGGGCCGGCGATGTTGCTCGACGACCTCCCCGACGCCGTCCTGACGGACCCGAACGCGGCGACCACCCCGGACGACTCGTTCGGACAGGCGGTCGCGTCGGCGGGAGACGTGGATGGCGACGGCTTTGCGGACATCGTGGTGGGGGCCCTCCAGGACGATGCTGGCGGAGTCGACGCGGGGGCCGTGTACCTCTACCGTGGCGGTCCCGGCGCCGCGTTCGACGCCTCGGCCGACGCCGTCCTCACAGGTTCCGTCCTTGGCGGAAGACTGGGCGGCGCGCTCGGAGGACGGGGTGACGTCGATGGCGATGGTTACGACGACGTGGGGGTCGGCGCACCGGGCGCGCAGCACGCGTACCTCTTCCGCGGTGGACCCGGGGGACTCGACCCCGCCCCCGACGCGGATATCGACGGGCTCCCAGGACCTGGCCCCGTGGCGCCGTACTTCGCCAGTTCGGTCTCGATGGCCGACTTCAACGGCGACGGCTTCGCCGACCTCGTCGTCGGCGCGCAGGGCTCGGGCGCATCGGGTCCTGCCGATACGACTCCTGGCACGGTCAATTTGTATTTCGGTGCTCCGGGCGTCACCTTCGCGACGGTGGCCGCCGCCACGTTGACGAGCCAGTACCCCGGAGATCAGTTCGGGTTGTCCGTGGGCTGCGCGGGGGACCAGCCGCAGGATCACGTGCGCGTGGCTTTGCTGTCGCGGCGCATCCGACGCCGCTTGCGTAAGTCCGGCTAGGCGCCTCCTTCGTTCGACAGGCAGGGCTCGGTCCCGCAGTCCAACGAGGAGGAGGCGCTCCCATGTTCCACGAATCGCGATTCACGCGAACGCTTGCCTTGCCCGCCGCCTTCTTGGCGACAGTCCTCGCGCTCGAAGCGCCGGCTTTCGGATCGGACGCGATCATCGCCTACTACTCCACAACAGGGTCTGGGGGGAACTTTCCCAAGATCCGCATCTGGAGCTCCGCCGGGAGCGGGAGTTGGGGCGCCGAAGTGGAGTTGTCTTCGGCGGGATCCCCCATACGAGAGGCCGTGATCAAGGCCTCGCCCATCTCCAACAAGAAGATCCTCGTGACCGAGAGCGACGACGGCTTCCTCGACGCCTACGTCTGCCTCGCGAATTGCGGTTCCGCTGGCTCCTGGACCTTGACCTCCGATGTCGGCCAGGTGTGGGGTGCGTTTCCGCCCAGCGAGAGCTTCAGGGGCTTCGACGTGGAGTTCGAGACCGCGACCGGAGCGGGGCTACTGGTTTACAACCTCCAGGGGGGCACCGGCGTCCAGGATCTGGCCTACAAGATACTAGCGCCAGGCGCTACCTCGTTCCCGGGCTCCCCGACTGGCTACGTCGATCTCGCGGGCACGCTGGATATCACGTGGGTGGAGTTGGATCGAAAGCCGGTCGCGACGAGCGAGGAGCTCATCGTGGCGGCCTACGCAACGAGCAACAACCAGGCCTACGCGAAGGTCTGGAACGGCAGCGCGTGGGTCTCGGAGACGACACTCCTCGTCGACACGCCCAACGGCATCGGCCGCGAGAAGCTCGCCGTGCGTTACGCAGCGGACGGCAGCAAGGGCATGGTGCTCGCGGCGGACAACGACAGCGCGGGGACGCCTGTGATGCGGTCGAAGTACTGGAACGGCACGACTTGGACGACGGCGACGCCCATCGATATCCCGAATGCCCTGAACGCCGTCAATTGGGTCACACTTAAGGCCGACCCCAGCAGCGACGACCTTCAGGCCGTCATCGCCGACGCTCTGAGCCACCTTCATACCCTCTACTGGGACGGAACCGGGCCTGCATGGGCGGGCACAACGGATATCAGCTTCACGCTGGACACGCCCACTGGGCGGCCCGCGGACTTCGAGTGGGAGCCGACCGGGAGCACCGGCCGGCTGGTCTGGAACGACAACGTCTTGCCCTTGACCTCTGACATCCAGGTGCGGCTTTGCAGTCCACAATGTAACAGTGCGACCGCCAACTGGTCGACTTACGGCGATACCGGCGCGTGGATCGCCCTCTACCGCAACCCCACGGCCTCCGACGCCGTCGACATCCTCGGCGGCCGGTTGAACGGCGCGAATCAACTGGGCTCCTTCCGGTGGGAGGGAGGGGCCACCTTGCTCTGGACGAACTACGGCGACTCGGCCATCACCGCGTCGTCCGAGCAGTCTTACGAGCGCTTCACGATCGCCTTCGATCTCGTGACTGCGACCCCAGGCGCCTGGATGGCATACCGGCGCTCGGATGTCGGCACCTGCGCCGCAGGCGCGGCCTGGTGCCCGCGCATCAGGCCCTGGACCGCGGCGGGAGCCGGCACGTGGGGAGGGGAGGTGGTTCTCTCCTCGAGCGGCTCTCCCGTGCGCGAAGCGGTGCTGAAGGCCTCGCCTGTGAGCGAGCGGAAGGTCCTGATCACCCTCAGCGACGACGGTCAGCTCGACTCGTACATCTGCGCGGCGAGCTGCGACACGGCCGGCTCTTGGGTTCACGACGGGGCGATCGGCACCGTCTGGACGACCGCACCCGCCACGCACTCGCGGCGGTTCGACGTGGAGTTCGAACGCAGCACCGGAGACGCCGTCCTCGTGTACGGCATCGTCGACACGGGCTCGACGCATGACCTGGCCTACCGGGTCCTGGGGTCGACCGACATGGCCTGGGGAGCGGCCGCCTTCATCGACCTCTGGAGCGGACCGAACGACTACCAAGCGACGTGGATCGCGCTCGACCGCGACCCGAGCCCCGCCGCCACGGCCGAAGAGATGATCGTCGTTGCCAACCGTACGGCCAGCTTCGTGAGCGCGGCCGTCTGGAACGGCTCGAGCTGGGCCAACTTCACGACCATCAGCGGCTTCACCTCGGGCGCGCAGGAGTCGATCGCCGTGAAGTACGCGGCCGACGGCACGAAAGGGATGGTCATCAGCCGGTCTGACGCGCCGGTCAGCGTGGCGTCATCCTACTGGGACGGGACGGCCTGGACGAGCGTCGCGGCGTTCGATCACGATACGTCCGACAGCTCGTCGGTCGAGTGGCTCACCTTGAAGGCCGACCCGGCGTCGGACGACCTGCTGGCGGTCATCGTCGACACGGCCGCGGACCTGAATACCGCTTACTGGACGGGCAGCGCCTGGACGCCGATCACCTCGAACCTCGACACGAGCTTGAATGACATCTCCGGGCGCCTGGCGGACTTCGAGTGGAACCAGACGGGATCGACCGGCGAGCTGGTCTACGACACCGACGGCATTGGTACGACCCTGCGCACGCGCGTATGCAGCGCCACGGGCTGTGCCGCGTTCTCGGACGTTTCCACTTATGTCGGGAAGGTCGGCTGGATCGCGATGTACCGCAACCCGACGACGGCCGACACGGTGGATATCCTGAGCTCGCGGCTTAACGACGACCTCGACCTCGGCTCGTTCACCTGGAACGGGACCGGCTTCTCGAACTATGGCGACGCCGTCATCACGAACAACACGGGCGCCCTCCTGTACGAGTGCTACTCGATCGCGTTCCGGCAGTACTGAGGCGCGCCGGCGTAGCACCAGGGCGCGGGGTGTGGTAGCGAGTAGCTCGTGAACGGAGGCGACCCGAAGGCGCCGCCGGCCCCGGCGGGAGAGACGGAGCCGCGTTTCGAGGATCTCTTGGAGCGGCTGCGCGCCACCGTCGAGAAGCTGGAGAGCGGGCAGCTGTCCCTCGAAGATTCGCTGCGCGTGTACGAGGAAGGGGTGCGCCTCCACCGCCAGTGCAACGAGCGGCTGGACGCGGCCGACCGGCGCATCGAGCGGCTGCTGGACGGCGACGCGGGCGGGGCGCCGCGCACGGCGCCCTTCGAGCCGCCACGTGAAGAGGGCTGACGTGTCGCCCGACCGGCTGCCTGACAGGTCGCCTGCCGCGCTGACTGGCGTGCTGCCTGGCGCGCTGCCTGCCGTACTGATCGAAGGGGCGCTGGCGCTGGCAGAGCACGTCGCCGCGCTGCGCGCCGCGCCGGGAACGGCGTGGGACCTGCTGGCCGCCGACGCGCTGGTGGCCGAGGCCTTCGCACAGGCGGCCGGCCCCCTCGCGCCGCCCGATTCCGTAGAAGACGACGCCTCCGCCGAGGCGCGGCTCCGCGACGTCGTTATGCTAGCGGAGACCGCCGGCGCCGCGCTCGCGCGCCGCGCCGAGGAGGACCCCGGATGAGCCCGCTGCTCGACCGCATCGAATCGCCCGCCGACCTCAAGCGCCTGACACCCGAGGAGCTGCCCGCGCTCGCCGCCGAGGTGCGCCAGCGCATCATCGAGACCGTCGCCGCGAACGGCGGCCATCTCGGCGGCCCGCTCGGCACCGTGGAGCTGGCCGTGGCGCTGCACTACGTCTTCGAGTCGCCGCACGACCGCATCGTCTGGGACGTCGGCCATCAGGCCTACGCGCACAAGCTCCTGACGGGGCGGCGCGACCGCTTCCATACGCTGCGCCAGCCCGACGGCATCAGCGGCTTCTGCAAGCGCGAGGAGAGCGTGCACGACTCGTTCGGCGCCGGCCACGCCTCCACGGCCATCTCCGCGGCGCTCGGCATATTGGAGGGCAAGCGCCACAAGGGCGACGAGGGCAAGGTCATCGCCGTGGTGGGCGACGGCGGGCTCACCGGCGGGCTCGCTTACGAGGGGCTCAACAACTCGGGGCCGCTGGAGAAGGATCTCATCGTCGTCCTCAACGACAACGACTTCTCCATCTCGCCGAACGTCGGGGCCATCTCGCTGTGGCTGTCGCGCAAGCTGACCGGCGAGCGCATGACCTGGTGGCGCCGCGCCGTGAAGGAGAGCCTGCGCGCCTGGGGCGGCGAGCGCGTCATCCGCGCCGTGCAGCGCGCCATGGAGGCGTCGAAATCGCTACTAACGCCCGGCATCCTGTTCGAGGGGATGGGCTTCGAGTACGTGGGCCCGGTGCCGGGGCACGACCTCGCGCAGCTCGTCGACACGTTCCGCGCGGTCAAGGCGCAGCGGCGCCCCATCCTCATCCACGCCGTCACCACGAAGGGCAAGGGCTACGGCCCGGCGGAGAAGCACCACGAGGGCGGGCACGGGATGACGCCCTTCGACGTCGCCACCGGCAAGGCCAAGCCCGCCAAGCCGGGCCCGCCGTCCTGGACGAAGGTGTTCGCCGACACGCTGGTGGAGCTGGCCGAGAAAGACCCGCGCGTCGTCGCCATCACCGCGGCCATGCCGAGCGGTACGGGGCTCGACCTCTTCCAGAAGAAGCTGCCGGCGCGCTGCTACGACGTGGGCATCGCCGAGCAGCACGCGGTGTGCTTCGCCGCGGGGCTGGCCACCGAGGGGCTCCGGCCGGTGTGCGCCATCTATTCGACGTTCCTGCAGCGCGCCTACGATCAGATCATCCACGACGTGGCCATCCAGGAGCTGCCGGTGTTCTTCTGCCTGGACCGCGCCGGGCTGGTGGGAGCGGACGGCAAGACCCACCAGGGCGCGTTCGACCTGGCGTACCTGCGCTGCATCCCCGGCATGGTCGTCATGGCGCCCAAGGACGAGGACGAGCTGCGCCACATGATCGCGACGGGGCTCGCGCACCCGGGGCCGGCGGCGGTGCGCTATCCGCGCGGGCCGGTGCCGGGCGTGAAGATGGAAGGCCCGCCGCGGCCGCTGCCGATCGGGCGCGGCGAGATCGTCGCCGACAACGGCGGGCGTGCCGTGGCGATCGTGGCGGTGGGGACGATGGTGGAGCCGGCGGTGGCGGCGGCCGCGGCGCTGGCGGGGGAGGGCGTGGGCGCCGTCGTCGTCAACGCGCGCTTCGTGAAGCCGCTCGACGAGGAGCTCTTGACGCGGCTGGCGGCGGAATGCGGGGCGGTCGTGACGGTGGAGGAGGGCACGTCGGTGGGCGGGTTCGGCGCCGCGGTGCTGGAGCTGCTGGCACGGCGCGGGATGCACGGCGTGCGCGTCGAGGTGCTCGGGCTGCCCGACGAGTTCGTGGAGCAGGGCGACGTGAAGGTGCAGCGCAAAGCGTTCCGGCTCGATCGCGAGGGCATCGCCGCGGCGGCGCGCGCGCTGCTGGCGCGCCCGGCCACGAGCGAGCCCCTGGCGCGGCTGCGCTCGGTGTAGCGCGGTGGCCGTCTTCGAGAAGGACTGGATCCAGCGGGTGCTGCGGCAGCTCGCGATCTTCTTCGCCCGCATGCTGCGCCTGAAGGAGGCCGGCGAGTACGGGCGCGCGCTGCAGGAGCTGCGCGGCGCGTACGGCGAGCTTCTCGGGCTGCCGTGGGACGTCCTGGGGGCGGTGGACGCGCCGACGGCGGCGGCGTTGCTCGGCGACCCCGAGAAGGTCAAGGTGCTCGCCCGGCTGGTCGCCGAGGAGGCGGATCTGCTGGCGCTGGGCGGCGATCCCGTCGCTGCGGAGCAGGCCAGCGCGGAAGCCCGTCGCTTGCACGAGGCCGCCATCGCGGCCGGCGCCTCGCCCGACCCGGTTGCCTGATTCCGCTCGCGCCGCTGTCGTGTATGATCCGGGGATGGCAACCCCCTCGCTGCCGCCGCTGGCCGCCCCCTTTCGGCCCATCTTGATGCTCGCCGCCCTCGCCGCCGCCGCCGCGGGCGGATGCCACTGCGGTGAGGGGGACACCGACGCCGCCTCGGACGCGGGGCCGATGCTGTTGAGCACCAATACGCTGGTGGCGGTGACCTCCGCGGTACCCGGCGTCGATCAGCTGCACATCACCATGGTGCTGAGCACGCCGTCGATGGGCGGCGAGTGCCCGCTGATGGGCGCGCAGTACGAGGGCGACGTGCCGGAGATCCTCGCCGGCGCCACGCTGGACCTCTCCTGCCCGAACAACCCCAACAACTGTCCCACGTTCTTCATCAACTGGGCGGGCACCGACGGCGTCGCCACGCTGGGTGGAATGCACGTCGGAGGCGTGGCCGACATCAGCTGCCAGCTGAACATGGTCATCGACGCCTACTCGGCCGGAAGCCTCGTCGCCACCGGCACGACCAGCGACGCCTTCGTGTTCTACGGCGTCACCTCGGGCCCACGCTCCGTCACGGTCCTGCAGTAGCACCGCGCGCCGGCGCGGGGTTCGCTCACAGATCGGCGCGCGTGTCGAGGAACTCCTGCAGCGCCTTCGCCTCGCTCTCGAAGTTGCGCTCCGCCTCCTTCCAGATGAGGCGCTCGCCGATGCCGCCGATGAGCGGGACCTTCAACGTCAGCTCGCCGGTGATGAGCCGGCGCACACGGCGCGGGCCGTCGGCGTCGATACGGTACTCGCCTTTGTTGACGAACCAGCTCCGGTACGACGGCGGGATGTTGGGGACGTTCTCGTAGCGGAACAGATGCGTGGCGCGCTCGTAGACGGAGTCCTCCACCCATTGCATCATCTCGGGCTTCACGCCGCGGGCGAAGACCGGCAGCGACGCCGGCGCGTTGGGAATGAAGCGGCGCTTGCGCCGCACCACGCCGTTCTCCTCGACGTGCTCCAGCACCTCCACGGCCTTCACGCCGGGCATGCGCGGCACCAGGAAGTCCATCAGCGCCGGGTGGAAGAGCGCGCGTTCGTAGCGCTCGATCGTCGCGTCGAACGTGTGCTTCAGGGAGAATTTCATGGCCTTTGGCCGCGGCGGCGGCGGCGGCGGCGGGGGCGCCGGCGGGCAGCTTCGCCGGACCGGTTGTAGAATCGCCTGATGCGGGCGCTGCTTCTCGTTGCGGCCGGACTCTGGGGCGCCCTGTGGGGGAGCTTCTTCAACGTCGCCATCACGCGCTTCCCCTGGAAGGAGGAGTCGGTCGTCCGGCCGGCCTCGCACTGCCGGAGCTGCCAGGCGCCCATCGCCTGGTACGACAACCTCCCGGTGCTGTCGTGGGTGATCCTGCGCGGGCGCTGCCGCCGGTGCAAGGCCCCTTTCTCCTGGACGTACCCGGCGCTGGAGGCGGCGTCGGCGGGTCTGATGGTGGCACTCATGCATCAGGCGGCCCCGTCGGGCGCGGCGCTGCTGGCGCAGCCGGCGGCGACGACGCTGTGGCAGATCGCGCCCGCGCTGCTGCGGTTCGTGCTGGCGGGTGCCCTCATCGTGGCGGGCATGATCGATTTGCGCACGCAGCTTCTGCCCGACGTCGTCACGCTGCCGGGGATCGCGGCCGGGCTCGCGGCGTCGTGGTGGACGGGCGTGCCGGGGCTCGGCGGGGCTGCCCTGGGCGCAGCGGTCGGCGCCGCCATCCCGCTGGCGCTGCACTACGGCTGGAAGGCGGTGCGTGGGTTCGAAGGAATGGGGCTGGGCGACGCGAAGCTGCTGGCGCTCGTGGGGGCCTGGCTCGGCTGGCCGGCGGTGGTGTGGGCGCTCTTCGCGGGGAGCGTGCAAGGCATCGCCGGCTGGATGCTGGCGCGCCCGCGCCTGGAGGAGGCGTCGAGCGAGGCGGAGAAGGCGCGCCCGCGCACCCAGGTGCCCGTGCCGTTCGGCCCCTTCCTCGCGCTCGCGACGCTGGAGTGGCTGCTGGTAGGCGACCGCATCTGGGCCTGGGTCGCCCGCTTCGTGGAGAGGGGGGCGCCCACGTTGTGATCAGCGGTACGTGCCGAGGAGGGCGAGCAGCGCGGCGGCGCGGCGGCCTTCCTCGCGGCCTTCGTCGGCCAGGGCCAGGGCGAGCTTCGCCGCCTGCGCCGAGTCAGCGGGGCGCTCCAGCGCCAGCAGCGCCTCGGCAACGCCCAGCGCGGCGCGGGGGTCGAGCGGGTCGAGGCGTTGCAATTCGCCGAAGGCGCTCAGTGCTTCGACGGCGCAGCCGGCGCGCAGCCACCAGCGCGCCACTTCCAGGTCGGCGGCCCGGCGCTCGGGCGCGGGTGCGTCGAGCACGTAGCGGGCGAAGTGCGGCCGCGCGGCGCCGGTGTCGCCGAGGCGGGCGCTGGCGCGACCTGCCAGCGCGCGCGCGGGGCGATCCGCCGGCTCGCCCGAGAGCACGTGCAGCGCCAGCGCGCGCGCGGCGGCGGCGTCGCCGTCGGCGAGGGCAAGCTCGCCGGCGGCCAGCAGCGGGCGGGCGTCGCGGGCGTCGAGCGCCGACGCGGCGTCGAGCGCGGCGCGCGCCTGGGCACGCAGCGCGGGCGTCGCGTCCACGGCGAGCCCTAGCTCGAGCGCAACGCCCACCAGCGCATGCCGCGGCTCGCGCGCGGCGGGCGCCCTCTGCGCGGCAGTCAGGTGGGCGGCCAGGATGGACGCGGGGTCGACGGCGTGGCCCAGCGCGCGGGCCGCCGCCAGATCCTCGGCCTGCGCCACCGCCAGCCACGCCTGGAATCCCATCTCGCGCTCGACGAAGGGCGTGCGATGGCCGCGCGGGACGCGCAGGTGCTCGAAGAGGGCGGTGAGGAACGCTTGCGCCGCCGGCAGCCAGGCCTCGGGCGGCGCGGGGGCGAGACGCTGCGCCGCGACCTCGCGGCCGGTCGCCGCGTCGACGGCCGCGACCTCGAGCGCGGCCTCTCCGCCTTCGGCCACGCCCACCGACCCCCCCGCCACGAGGCCGGCGCCGTGCGAGCGCGCGGCCGCTTGCAGCTCCCCCACGGTGGGTCCGCGGTCGGCGACCAGGTAGCGGCGCGTCCCCTCGACCTCGAGGCTGGCCACCTCCGCGACGGCGGCGATCTCCGCGGCGCGCACACGCTGCGCCCAGCGCGCCGCCGCGCGTCGGCCCGCCACGCCCTCCTCCGGGCCGAGCCCCTGCGCGGCCAGGGGCAGGAAGAGGACCGTCAGCACTTGCGGCGCTCCATGCGGCGCGATGCTAACCGCTCCGCGCGTCGTTTCCTACAGGTAGCGCTCGATGCGCTCGAGGAGGTCGATACGGTCGACGAGATCGGCGAGGTAGTCGAGTCGGTCGGTGTCGATCGCCAGCACCTCGCACAGCGACCAGCGCCGGAACCACGCGTCGTAGAGGTCGTTCAGGCGGCGCAGATACCGGAGCGGCACGGCCTGCTCCTCGGGCCGCCCGCGCAGACGGATGCGCTTGCGGACCGTGCGCACGCTGGCGCGCAGCTGGATCATCAAGTCGGGCGGCTGCAGCGCGGCGCTGACCACCTCGTAAAGCTCCTGGTAGGTGCGCCAGTCGCGCGCGGAGATATGGCGCTGCAAGTGGAGGTTGCGGGCGAATATCTCGGCGTCCTCGTAGATGGTGCGGTCCTGCACCACGGTGCCGGGCTCGCGCTCGAGCTGGCGGTGCAGGCGGAACTTGTGCGTCAGGAAGTAGACCTGCGAGTGGAAGGCCCAGGCGCGCATGTCGCGGTAGAAGTCCTGCAGGTACGGGTTGGCCTCGTTGGGCTCGTAGAAGGGCGTCAGCTCGTAGCGGCGGCAGAGGAACGAGACGAGCTCGGTCTTGCCGACGCCCATGTTGCCCGCCACGGCGATGAACTTGCGGCGCGAGGTCTTCATGCGCGCCTCACTTCGGCCCGGCGCCGGCGCCAGCGCCGGCAGCGGCGGCGGCTCCCCCCTCGACGGTGTGGAGGTCGGTATGGCATACCCCGAAAGCGTGCACGCGCACGGGCCGGGAGCATATCCGCCACGATGCGAAAGATCACTTCGTTCGAGACCGTATCCGAGGCCGAGCTGGGCCGCGGCGGGTTCTTGGTGCTCAAGCGCTTCGTGCTGCGCAACGTGTACGACGACGGCACGCGTTCGCGCGAGTACCACGTCGACTACGTCGAGCGGCCCAAGGGGTTGGACGCGGTCGTGGTCGCCGTCTACCGCCGCCGGTCCGGCGGCGCCGTGGAGGTGCTGGTGCGCGGACAGCTCCGTCCGTCCGTTCACCTCGGCCGCCAGCGCCAGGCCGCCGCCGTGCCCGACGGGCCGCTGCCGCTGTTGAGCGCGGAGCTCGTGGCCGGACTGGTCGAGCCCGGCGACCGCGGCGAGGAGGGGTTGCGGCGCCGCGCCGTCGCCGAGGTGCTGGAAGAAGTGGGCTACACCGTCGAGCCCGAGGCGCTGCAGAAGCTGGGGGAGGGCACCTTTCCCTCGGCGGGGGTCATCGCCGAGCGGCACCTCTACTTCGCGGTCGACGTGACGGAACGTACGCCCCGCGCGCCCGAGGGCGACGGCAGCCCGCTGGAGGACAGCGACGTCTCGCACTGGGTGCCGCTAGACGCCGCCGTCGCCGCCTGCGCCGGCGGTCAGCTCTCCGACTCCAAGAGCGAGATTGCGCTGCGCCGCCTGCGCGAGCGCCTGCAGTCGTAGTACCGGTCACAAGAGTTCTTGGTGCGCCGTCCGTGGCGCCGGGGCGCACGCGCGCGGCGCGGGCGCGAGGCGTTGCAACCGTCGTGCACCACCCGGCGCGCATGGGCTAGAGTCCGGTCCGTGAGCAAACCACGCGGCGGCGCGGCGGACCGCGCGACGCGCCATCGGCTCCGCCCGGCGCTGGCGTTGCGCGATCCCGTCGAAGCGCGCGACTTCGTGCGCGCGCTCGGGGTCGTCGTGCGCACGCCCGACCGGTGGCTGCCGTCGCTGTTCGCCGCGGCGCAGGGGAAGGCCGCCCGCCCGGGTGGCAAGGGCTTTGCGACCTGGCCGGCCCACGCCTGGTGGTGGGGCGGCGCGATGGCCGACGACGGCGACATCCTGGCGACGAAGGCCCTCCGCGGGCGGACGGCCTACGTGGCGCGGCCGCTGTGGCCGGCGCTCGACGCGGCGGTGCGCGGCCGGGGCGCGGCGCTAGCGGGGGCGCCCGCCGACCTGCTGGCTTGCCTGCGCGCCGCGGGACGCCCGCTGCGCACCGACGAGTGGCGCCGGGCGGCGGGTTTCGCCGGCCCGACCCGCACCGCCCCCTTCCGCAAGGCGCGCGGCGTGCTGGAAGCGCTCGGCGTGGTGCTGGAAGAGGCCGCGCCGATGGACGAGCGCCACGAGCACGTCGCCCTGGCCCAACCCTGGGAGGCACGCTTCCGCGCGCCGCTCGCTAGGGCGCGCGGCGTCGACGCCTTCGTGCGCGCCACGCTCGCCGCGGCCGGCGACGCGCCCGCGCGGGTCGTGGCCGGCTGGTTCGGTTGGCCGCGCGCCGAGACGACCGCGGCGGTTGCTCGGCTGGTCGCCGCCGGCGCCGTGCATCGCGCCGCCGGCGGTCAGCTGCGCGCCGCTGCGCCCGCGCCGGCCGACCTCGGAGCCGACGCATGAACGCCGTGATGGACGCGCCCACCGCCGCCGGTGTCGCCCGGCTGGTTGCGCCGCCCTGGCGCCTGCTGCTGCAGGCGCTGGGACCGCCGCGAAGCGCCGCCGGCAAGCTCGGCCGCCTCGCCCGCGGCGTGTGGAGCTACCTCGACGGTCGGCGCATCGACGAGCGTCTGTCGCGCTTGAAGGCGCACGGCCTCGTCGAGCGCGTCCCCACGCGCGTGCAGCTCTGGCTAGGGAGCGCCGACATGCTGCGCTTCTGGATCGTCCCGGCGGCGCGCGACTACTATCGCGCGCGCGGCATCGACTTCCGGTTCCACCAGCTGCTGCGCTTCCTCGAGGAGCCCTTGTCGCTGACCGACCCGGTGGGCTTGCTGAGCGAGCGCGACGCCATCATCGGACACCTCATGCAGGTCGTGCACGCCAACCCGGCCTACGACTTGCAGCTGCTGGAGATGTTCGCCGACGGCCTCGACGCGCTGGAGCAACAGCTCGACGACCTCCTCGCCGGCGTGCACCCGCGCGCCGCGTCCATTGCCGCCGTCGTCGAGGACGCCGGCTACCACGCGCGCCTACGCGCCCACGTACGCCTGTACCGGCGCGACCCGGCGGCCGCCGCCGCCGAGCCGCTGTTGCGCGACAACGTCGCCGCCGACCCGCGCTGGCGCGCGGTGGAGCGCGTATTCGGCACGCTCCCCGGCGCGATGCGCTACTTCGCCGCGCTGCCCGCCGGCGTCGCCGGCGCCCTCGTCCATCTCGCCACGGTCCGAACGTTCCACCCGCCGCACGCGCACCCCAACCCCAGGAGCGAAGAATGAGCACCGCAGACTTGAAGTCGCCGACCACCACGCCGTCGGGCCTGCAATTCGAAGATCTCACCGTGGGCGCCGGCGCGTCGCCTACCCCCGGCGCCACGGCGGTCGTGCACTACACGGGCTGGCTCACGAACGGAACCAAGTTCGACAGCTCGCTCGACCGCGGGAAGCCGTTCTCGTTCCCGGTCGGACAGGGCCGCGTCATCCGCGGCTGGGACGAGGGCGTGGCCACCATGAAGGTCGGCGGCAAGCGCAAGCTCGTCATCCCGCCGGACCTCGGCTACGGCGCCCGCGGCGCCGGCGGCGTCATCCCGCCCAATGCGACGCTCGTCTTCGAAGTGGAGCTGCTCGAGGTGCGCTAAGAGCGTCTTGCCAGGCCGGCGCGCCGCCTTGGCGCCGGTGTCTTCGGCGCGGAGACCGCGGCGGGAGCGCGAGGGAGCCGCCTCACATCCGCGCCAGCTGCGCGCGCGCCACTTCCATGCCGAGCGCCGCCGCCCGTTCCAGCGCACGGCGCCGTCCGGCCTCGTCGCCTTCCAGCTGCAAGCAGCGCGCCAGCGCGTGGTGGTACTCGGCCACCTCCGGCTGGCGGCCGATCGCGCGCTCCAGCTCGAGACGGGCGCGCCGCGTGATCAGCACCGGCGGGTCTGGCTCGTAGAGGTTCAGGCGCGCGATACCCAACAGCCCCCAGGCGTCCGCCTCGCTGGGATGGCGCTGTACGTATTGCTCTAGCGTCGCCACCGCGTCGCGCGTGGCGCCCGTGAGCAGGTAGGCCCGACCCAGCGCGTAGCCGGCGAACGCATGGTCCGGGGCGTGGGCGGCCGCCGCCAGCAGGAAGGGCAGCGCGCCGTGCGGGTCGCCGGCGTTCAGTCGCGCCGCGCCGCCGCGGTAGTCGCGCTCCGGGTCGCGTCCGTCGGAGGGCGCCTCGGCCTGCAGCGCCAGCACGCGCTCCAGCGTCTGCGCGGCGCGGGCGTCGTCGGGCGCCAGCCGGTGAGCGGCCCAGCCCAGCTCGAAGGCCCGGTCCATGCGCCCGGCGGCGAGCGCCACCTCCGTGGCGTTCAGCAGCACGCCGGCGTCCGCAGGGTGCAAGCGCGCCGCCGTGAGCGCCGCGCCCAGCGCCACCTGCAGGGCTCCCACGTCCTGCCGCTTCTGCGCGAAGAGGAGCCGGATCCCCACCAGCGCCTCCCATGCCAGTGGGTCGTCGGGACGCGCGCTCAGGTAGCGCTCCAGCACCTGGATGGCGTCGTCCAACCGGCCAGCCTCGTACTGGGCCACGGCGACCTCGCGGTGCACGTCGGGCGCCCAGCACCCTGCCGCCAGCATCGCCTCGCCGCGCGCC
>DASYRF010000359.1:0-9727 GCA_036004705.1 Myxococcota bacterium | reverse complement strand
GGGGCGGCGGCGTGCCCGTGCGCGGGGGCGGCGGCGTGCCCGTGCGCGGGGGCGGCGGCGTGCCCGTGCGCGGCGGCGTGATCCACGCCCGCCGCGTGCGGCGCGGGGGCGCCGGCGGCCGCGCCGGTGGCGGGCGTGCGTGCGCCGGGGGGCGGCTTGATGATGATGTGCTCCTCAAACCCGCCGTCCGCCTCCTCTTCGAAGTCGCGGTCCTCCTCGCTCGGGTACTCCTCCTCGCGCCACGCGGCTGGCCGGCCGGCCACGGGCGTAGGCGCGGGCGCGTAGGTGTGTACGGTCGCGGCGAGGGCCGGGTCCTCGATGATGATCCCGCCGCCGCCCTCCGCCGCCGGGGCCTCGTCCGCCGGCACGGCCGGCGGTGCAGGCTCCGGTGCCGCCGCGGGCGCCGGCTCGTCCGGCACGGATGCGGCCGCAGGCTCGTCGTCGTACTCCGGCTCGTCGTGGTGAGGGCCCTCGTGCGCGGCGGGGGCCGCGCCCCGCGGCGGCTCGTCGTCGTACTCGGGCTCGTGCACATCGTCGTGGCCGTGGCCGTGGGCGTGGCCGTGGGCGTGCGCAGGGGCGGGGGCTGGTGCCGCCGCGGGCGCAAGGGTGGCGGCGGGCGCAGGTGCAAGGGTGGCGGCGGGCGCAGGGGCAAGGGTGGCTGCGGGCGCATCGGCGAGAACCGGCGCCCGCGGCGCCGGCGCGACCGGGAGCGCGCTGGGCGGCACCTCGGCGGCGGCTCCGCCGGCGATCCCGCCGCGGCCGGAAGGCTGCCCGGAGGTCACGCTCGGCGCCGGCGCCGCGCCGGGCGCCGCCGCGCCCGACCCCGGCGCGGGCTCCGCCCCCGACGCCGGCGCCGGGGCCGCGACTGTCCCCGCCGCGCCGCGCCGACCCAGGACGTTGAAAACTTCGCCGCACGACGAGCAGGTATAGTCGCCGTTGGTGCGTTCCAGGGAGAGGAGCGAGACTTGTGCTTCGGCCTTGCAGCGGCGGCAGATGACCCGCATGAGCGGCGGATTATCCCGTAGGTACGCCGCCGGGACAATCCCCCGCGCGCGTGCGAGAGTCTTCCTTGTGCCCGCGAACTCTGATAGGGAGGAGACGACAGGGGGCGACCCGCGAATGTCGGAGCCACGCGTCATCAAGCGGTACTCGAATCGCAAGCTCTACGACACGGCCAACAGCCGGTACGTGACGCTGGAGCAGATCCGCGAGATGGTGAAGGAAGGCGAGGACGTCAAGATCGTCGACAACAACACCAAGGAGGATCTCACCTCCGTCACGCTCGCCCAGATCATCTTCGAGGAAGAGAAGCGGCAGCGGTCGTTTCTGCCGCTGGCGACGCTGCGCGGCATCATCCGCAGCGGCGGCGAGCAGCTCGGCGGCGTGCTGACCCAGATCAAGGACAACGTCCGCGAGTCGACCGCGAAGCTGCGCGAAGGGGCGGAGAAGATCATCCGCCGCGACCGCGACGATGCCGGCGGCGTGCGTAAAGGCGAGGCGCCGGCGCCGGCCGCGAACCTGCCTGCCGGCGACGGCGTCGGCGAGGTCACTCCCGAGGGCCGTCACGCCCTGCGCGAGTTCCTCAACAGCATGGAGGAGCTCCAGCGCCGCGTAGACGACCGCATTCGCACCGCCGTCGGCCGCGAGCTGAAGGCCCTGCGCGAGCGCATCGAAGAGATCGAGCGCCGCGTCCAAGGCGGCCCCGGCTCCCCGCAGTAAGTCCGCGCCGCGCGCACGGGCCCTCGGGCTCGTACTCGCCGCGCGCACGGGCCCCCGGGCTTATTAGAAGTCGCCGGCCAGCGCGAAGCTGAAGGACCACTGCGCGTCGGCGGTCATGCGGATGTCCTGCTGGCTGCCGTCCTGCAGCACGACGCTCGGGGCGACCTCGGTCAGCCCGGGCACGTAGGCCACCTCGGCCACCAGCGAGAGGTGTGAATAGATGATGCGGAAGCCGCCGAAGAAGCTGCCCGGAACGATGATGTCCTCGTCCTGGAAGACGTCGTTGTGGCGCGCCTTGCCGCCGGTGAGGGAGAACCGCCCACAACCCGGGGGGTCGCCGGGCGCGACGCACGGCACCTCCACCGACCCCGACGGAACCTCGGGCGTGAAGTCCACGACCTCGCTGCGCAGCGACACGATCAGGTAGTGCCAGCCCAGGTAAGGCGTGAGGCTCCACATCCCGCCGATGCCGAACGGCTTCGAAGCGGAGATGTCGAACCCCGACACCGTCAGGTCGAGCTCGCCCGTGCCGATGGCGCGCGACACGCTGCCGCGAACGGCGATGTCGGGCAGGAACTGCCCCACGCCGCCGATGAGGTCGTAGAAACCTTCGAAGATGCTCCACTTCACCTGCAGGTTGCCGGTGGCGATCTCGCTGTTCGACAGGTAGCTGCCGCCCGCGGCGATCTCGATGCTCCAGGGCAGGCCCTTGCGCACCATGATGGTGGTGAGGTGCAGCACGCCCGAGTCGCCGGAGCCGCCAAACGTTCCGGGGCTGTGGCGCTCGGTGCCGAACTTCCAGTAGTCCTCGGTGCGGTTGAACGTGGTGAACGTCGTCTCGATCGAGACCTGGAAGCCGTTGTAGCCGAGCGTCTCGGCGGGGGCGAGAAAGTGCGGTGCCAGGGCGACGCCGAGCTGGTAGCCGAGCAGCTTGTAGCGCGACTTGGAGAGCGGGTCCTGCGCGGTGGGGTTGCCCATGCCGCTCGGGTCGAAGCACGGCAGCATGCCGCCGTCGTCGTCGGTGCCGCAGCGAATGACGAGCCCGCCCAGAACGATGTCGTTGTCGGCGACGGCACCGGCGACCGACGGCCACAGGAGCGCGAACGCCGCGGCGACCGCGGCGGCCGCGCCTTCAGCGCGCCGTAAGCTCATGATGCGTGATGGTATCGCCGCCGCGCCGGCGCGGTCAAGCAACGCCCGGTAGGCGAGCCCTGCGCAGGACTGCGCTCACGCGCGGACGACCGGCTGTTGGACCGGGACTACGGCGCGCTGCTCCCGCGCTCCGAGACAGGGCCCAGCTTGCGGAAGCGCTCGTAGCGGCCCTTGACCCACTGGTCGGGCGTCTGCGCCCGCAGCTCGCGCAGGTGCCGGCGCAGTGTCTCGCGCAGGTTGTTCGCGGTGAGCTCCACGTCGCGGTGCGCAGCGCCCTTCGCCTCCGGGACGATCTCCTCGACGATGCCTAAGTCGTGCAGCTCCGGCGCGGTGATGCGCAGCGCTTCGGCGGCGGTCTCCGCCTTGGCCCCGTCCTTCCAGAGGATGGAGGCGCATCCCTCCGGCGAGATGACCGAGTACACGGCGTACTCGAGCATGAGGACGCGGTTCGCCACCGCCAGCGCCAGCGCCCCGCCCGAGCCCCCCTCGCCGATGATGACGGCGACCATGGGCGCGCGCAGCCTCGCCATCACCTCCAGGTTCACGGCGATGGCCTCGGCCTGGCCGCGCTCCTCGGCGTCCAGCCCGGGGTAGGCGCCCGGCGTGTCGATGAGCGTGACGACCGGCAGGTGGAAGCGCTCGGCCATCTCGAACAGGCGGCGCGCCTTACGGTAGCCCTCGGGCCGAGGCATGCCGAAGTTTCGCAGCATGTTGTCCTTGGTGCCGCGGCCCTTCTGGGTGCCGACGACCACGAGCGGCGCGCCGTCCAACTGGCACAGGCCGCCGACGATGGCGGCGTCGTCGCCGAAGTGGCGGTCGCCGTGCAGCTCGATGAAGTCGCCGAAGATGCGCTCGATGTAGTCGAGCGCGAACGGACGCTTGGGATGGCGAGAGAGCTGCACGCGCTGCCAGATCGTGAGGCGCGAGAAGATGGCGTCGGTGAGGTCGGAGAGGGCGCGCTCGCGGTCGGCGAGGCGCTCGGCCAGCTCGGCACCCGTGCGCGGGTCCGCGGCCTCGCCGCTGGCGCGCCGCAGCTCGGCGATGCTGCGCTCCAGGTCGACGAGCGGTCGCTCGAACTCGAGGTAGCTGTAGTCGGTCGTCGCCACCGCGGCGCGGAATGTAGCGGTCACCTCCCGGGGCGTCAAACCGGCGCGCCTGGCCCCCACGCCTCGGCGGCCACGGCGTCGGGATCGGCCGGGGGCACGGCGCGCACGCCAGGCACCTTGCGGAACCACGTGAGCTGCCTCTTGGCATAGCGGCGCGTGTCGCGGCGGATCAGACGGACGGCTTCGTCCCGCGGCAGCGTGCCGTCGAGGTGGCGCAACAGCTGCCGGTAGCCGAGCACCGTCCCGAGCGCCCCGCGCGCCACCCCCAGGCGGCGGGCCCGCTCGGCGAGCGCGCGCACCTCCTCCTGCAGCCCCGCGGCGAGCATCGCGCCGACGCGCGCGTCGATGCGCGCGTACAGCTCGTCGCGCGGCGGATCGAGCAGCAGCAGCGCCGCGGCGTGGCGCGGCGGTGCGCCTGCCCGCGCGGCGCGATGCGCCTCCCACAGCGCCGACAGCGCCGGCGCCGCTGGGCCCGCCTGCTCGAGATGCTCGAGCGCGCGCAGCACGCGCTGCCGGTCGGTCGGGGCCAGGCGCGCGGCCGCCGGCGGGTCGCGCCGGGCCAGCTCGCCGTGCAGCGCCTCCACCCCCTCGGCCCGCGCCCGCGCCGCCAGGCGCGCCCGCACCGCCGGATCCGTCGCCGGCGCCGGCACCAGCCCTTCCAGCAGCGCGCGCAGCCACAGCCCCGTCCCGCCGCACACGATCACCCGCGCGCCCCTCGCGCGGATGGCGGCGATGGCCGCGTCCGCCGCCGCCGCCCAGCGCGCTGCGTCCATCGGCGTTTCGGGGTCGGCCAGGTCGAGCAGGTGATGCGCCACGCGGGCGCGCTCCGCCGGCGCCGGCTTGGCCGTGCCCACGTCCATGCCCCGGTAGACCTGCGCCGAGTCGCAGGAGACGATCTCCGCGCCCCACCGTTCCGCCAGGCGCAGCGCCAGCGCGCTCTTTCCCGACGCCGTCGGGCCCACGACGCACAGCAGCGGCGCCGCGGCGGTGGTCGTCTTTGCCGCGCCGCCGGCAGCGACGCCGGCGCCCGCATTCGCCTCCGGTCTTTCTTCCGCCTGCACGCGTGCACTTTACCGCGCGCGGCACGGTGCTATCATCCGCCGCCGAAATGGCGCCCCCGAACTACCGGCTCGCGCGCATCCGCAACATCGGCATCGCCGCGCACATCGACGCCGGCAAGACGACCGTCTCCGAGCGCTTCCTGTTCTACGCCGGGCGCATCCACAAGAAGGGCGAGGTCCACGACGGCGACACCGTCATGGACTGGATGGATCAAGAGAAGGAGCGCGGCATCACCATCACCTCGGCGGTCACCACGCTCGAGTGGCGTGACCACGAGCTGCACCTCATCGACACGCCCGGCCACGTGGACTTCACCATCGAGGTCGAGCGCAGCCTGCGCGTCCTGGACGGGATGATCGCCGTATTCTGCGGCGTCGGCGGCGTCGAGCCGCAGTCGGAGACCGTCTGGTCGCAAGCCGACCGCCACGGCGTGCCGCGCATCGCCTTCGTCAACAAGCTCGACCGCGTCGGCGCCGACTTCTTCGGGGTCGTGCAGGAGATTCGCGACAAGCTGGGCGCCCACGCCGTGCCGGTGCAAATCCCCGTCGGCGCCGAAGGCGACCTCGACGGCGCGATCGACCTGTGCGCCATGAAGCACGTCCGTTTCAACGACGCCGACGAGGGCAAGACGGTGCTCGTCGACGAGGTCCCCGCCGCCGTGCGCGACGAGGCGCTGCGCTGGCGCGAGAAGCTGGTGGAGGCGGCCGCCGACCTCGACGAGGGCCTGACCGCCGCCTATCTGGAAGGGCGCGAGATTCCCGTCGCCGACCTCAAGCGCGCCGTGCGCGCCGGAACGCTGGCGCGCAAGATCGTCCCCGTGCTGTGCGGCGCCGCGCTGCGCGACCAGGGCATCCAGCCGCTCCTGGACGCGGTGGTCGACTACCTCCCGGCGCCGACCGAGGTGCGCGCCGCGCACGGCGTGCATCCCGTGACGCACGCGCCGCTCGAGCGCCCGGCGGCGCTCAAGGGCCCCCTGTGCGCGCTGGCCTTCAAGGTGCAGATGCTTGAAGGGCGCAAGCTCGTGCACGTGCGCGTCTACTCGGGCGCGCTGCCCGAGGGGGGGGACGTCTACAACCCGCGGCTGGGCAAGACGGAGAAGGCGTCGCGCCTCTTCCTGATGCACGCGGCCCGCCAGGAGCGCCTCGACGAGGCGCGCGCCGGGATGATCGTCGCGGCGATGGGCCTGAAGCTGACCACCACCGGCGACACGCTGTGCACGCGCGACGACCCGATCGAGCTGGAGCGCATCTACGCGCTGGAGCCGGTCATCTCCGTGGCCGTGGAGCCGCCCACGCAGAAGGACAAGGGCAAGCTCGACGAGATGCTGGCGCGCCTCGTCGAGGAGGACCCGACGCTGCGCGTGCGCGAAGACGCCGAGACGGGGCAGACGATCCTGTCGGGCATGGGCGAGCTTCACCTGGAAATCGTCGCGGAGCGTATCCGCCGCGAGGCGGAGCTGAACGTCCGCACCGGCGCGCCGCAGGTCGTCTTCCAGGAGACGATCACGAGCCGGGCGCGCGCCGAGGGACGCTTCGAGCGGCGGGTCGGCGACGACACCATGTACGGGCGCGTGGTGCTGGCGGTCGAGCCGCGCCCGCGCGGCGCCGGTCTCGACGTGCGCTGGGCTTCGCCGCAGCAGCTCGGCGACGCGCAGATCGCCGCGGCGGTGGAGGAGGGCGCGCGCGAGGGAACGGGCTCAGGGCAGTTCGGCTACCAGATCGTCGACCTGGCCGTGACGATAGAGGAGCTGGAGACGCGCGAGGGTCAGAGCCCGCCGTTCGTCATGAAGATCGCCGCTTCCGAGGCGCTGCGGCGTGCCACACGCGACGCGGGGCCGCGCCTGATGGAGCCGCTGATGACCGTCGAGGTCACCGTGCCCGACGAGTTCCTCGGCGAGGTGGTGGGCGATCTCAACGCGCGGCGGGGGACGATCCTCAAGATGGAGCCGCGCGGCGGCAAGCAGGTCGTCGACGCCGAAGTGGCGCTGCGCCGCATGTTCGGTTACTCGACGCAGGTGCGCTCGCTCACGCAGGGACGCGGCACTTTCACGATGCACTTCGCGCGCTACGATCTCGCGGCCGAAGCGGCAGGCGACTAGGGGCTTCCCGGCCCCCCGCATCGGGCGCGTGAACGGGGCGGGAACGGGAACGGGAGCGTGAGCTCCTCAGTCGTGGACCTGCGCGGGCGGCTACTCCTCGGCGGCCAGGGCGTCGTCCTCGCCTCCGTGGCTGGCGCCGTTCGCGCCTTTCTCGTCCTGCAGGCGCGCAACCGTCTTCTCGAGGTCGCGCACCGTGCGGCGCAGGCGGGCGATGTCCTCCTGCGTGGGCAGGTTGAACATCTTGGCGAACCCCTGCACGCGCTCTTCCACGGTCGTGCGCACCTGGCCGGGGAACATCATGGCGCGCGTGAAGAGCGACATGAACGTCTCGTTCTGCATGAGCTTCATCGCCGTCTCCGACTGCATCAGCTTCATGCCCTGCTCCATCATCATCTTGCGAATCCGCGACATCTTCCACGCCCGCCTTTCTGGAGGTCGCGCACATAACCAAACTCGACGGCGTGCGTCAACTTGCAAGCGCCGCCGCGCGCGGCGCGCCGCCGGCCACTGACGACTTCCTTCCAGCTACACTTCACAACGCGTCCATCAGAAAAGCCGCTAATTTCAGTCACTAGCCTTGACAGTTGCCGCCGCGCTCTTTACCGTACGATTGAACCGAGATCGCGCCGCGCAACCACCCACCGTCGGGGCAAGAGGCAGAGCACTGGACACCGCCGACATGGACGAGCGACGTCAACTGCCGCGCGTCCGCGCCTTCGTCTTCTCCTGGTTCGAGGACGACGAGCACGCCGCCTTCGGGCCCATCGAGAACATTTCCAAGGGGGGCATGTTCCTGCGCACCGCCATCGACGCACCCATCGGCACTGCCGGCCGCTTCCGCCTGCTGCTTGCGCCCGGGTGCGACGTCGTCGGATCGGCCCGCGTCGCCTGGCGGCGCGAGGAGAACGCGGTTCCCTCCGGCGTCGGGCTGACGTTCGAGTCCATCGACGAGGGACGCGACGCACTCGAGCATTTCCTGGGCGAGCGTCTCGGCCCCACGCAATCTTGACGCGCGTCAAGCGCAGCGGCGAAACGGTTGCGCGCCCACCGGGCGCGTTCGCCTGGGCGCGTCAGGCCGCGTAGCCCCGGTCTCGCCCGCGGCGCGCGCAGAATCGAAGCAGTTCGCAGGCCTGCGCCGGGAACGATCCCGCTCCGTCGTGCGTTGGACACTCGGAACACCTTTTGCTAGGTTGCACGCCAGCGGAGGAGCCTGTTGGGCACAAGCCGGTACGTGAAGATCGGCATCGGCGGGGCGGTGGTCCTGAGCCTCGGCACGTACCTCGTCATCGCCGGGCTCCTGCCCGCCCTGGTCTACTCCCATCCGGTCGAGGACGTCCTGCGTGACCCTGGCGCCTACGTGGGGCGGCGCATCAAGATCGAAGGCAAGGTCGTCGAGAAGTCGCTGCTCGAGAAGCGCACGCCGCTGCTGGAGTACCGCTTCCTGGTGAAGGCGAAAGACCCCGCCGTCGGCGGCGAGGTGCTCGTGCACCACGTCGGCATCGTTCCCGACACGCTCTTCATTCCGGGTGCGGAGGTGGTGGTGCAGGGGTCGCTTTCCTCTGCGACGGCCGCCGGGCTGGCGTTCGAGTCGGAGAACGTGCTCGCGAAGTGCCCCTCGAAGTACGAGGGGAAGGGCCCGCCGCCGGCGGGCTACCGCGTTCCGTCGGCGGCTGCGGCGCCGCGCCCTCCCGAATCCAGTCTGACGCCGCCTGCCAGCGCCCATGTCGCCGTTCGGTAATCTCTGCCTGGCCGCGGCGCTCGGCCTCTCGATCTTCGCGGCGGCGCTCAGCGTGGCCGGCGCGCGCCTCGGCTCGGCGCGCCTCGTGCTCGCCGCGCAGCGCGCCGTCTATGCCAACTTCGCGCTCATCGCCGCGGCGTCCTTCGCCCTCGTGTACATGTTCCTCGTTCACGACTTCACGAACGAGTACGTGTGGAAGCACTCCGACACGACCATGCCCACGCAGTACCTGGTCACGGCCTGGTGGGGGGGCATGGACGGATCCATGCTCTTCTGGCTGTTCTGGCTGTCGGCCTTCAGCGCCGCCGCCGTCTTCGTGAACCGCAACCGCTACCGGCAGATCCTTCCCTACGCGGCGGCGACGCTCATGACGGTGAGCGCGTTCTTCTGCGTGCTGCTCCTCTTCGAGACGAACCCCTTCCGCACGTTCCTGGTGCGGGTGCCCACCGAGGGCGAGGGGCTGAACCCGCTGTTGCAGAACCCGACGATGGTCATCCACCCGCCGAACCTCTATCTGGGGTTCGTCGGCATGACCGTGCCGTTCGCCTTCGCCATGGGCGCGCTCATCAGCGGCCAGCTCGACGGCGGGTGGATCAAGGCCATCCGCCGCTGGACGATCCTGGCGTGGATGTTCCTGAGCTGCGGGAACCTGCTCGGCGGGTGGTGGGCCTACACCGAGCTGGGCTGGGGCGGCTTCTGGGCGTGGGACCCCGTCGAGAACGCCGCGTTCATGCCCTGGCTCACCGCCACCGCCTTCCTCCACTCCATCATGATCACCGAGCGCCGCGGGATGCTGAAGGTCTGGAACATGGTGCTGGTGGTGCTGAGCTTCACGCTCACGCTGCTGGGGAC
>DASYRF010000358.1:0-13082 GCA_036004705.1 Myxococcota bacterium | reverse complement strand
GCAAGCTGCCGGCCGAGTACCGACTCCTGTTCCCGTACTCCGACGAGTACTCGTACGTGTATCTGGTCAGCTTCAAGCGCCCCGCCGAAGGGGAGCCAGGGCCGGTGATCGGGCCCGACACGCGCTGGATCACGCTGCGCTTCGCGGGGCCGCTCGGGCGCACGGATCTGGTCTGGTCGACGGAGTAGAACCGCTGCGTGCGGCACGTCGCTCGCGCCTGCGGCGCGGAAGGCGGGTCGGGGCCAGCGTCCAGCGGCCAGGGGCGGGGCGGCAACCTCGGGCCGCGGTTACTTGCGCCGGCGGCCGGGCGGCTTCTTCAGGTCGCTGAAGCTGTCCTCGCCTTCGGGCGCCTCGCCGGCGGGGCGCTCTCCCTCGGCGAAGAACTCCTTCTCCACCGACAAGAACGAGGGCTCGGAGACGGACGGATGCGGACCCGGCTTGGCGGCCGGAGCGGACGGAGGCTTGGCGGGGGCGGGCGGACTCGACGGCGGCGCGGGCGGTGGCGCGGCGGCGCTCCGGACGGGGGGCGCGCCGGCCACGCTCGCCCGGGCCGGCGGCGGCGGCGGCGGCGGCGGCGGCGGCGGACCCACCACGCGCGCCGCGGGGCCGGACGGAGGAAGCTTGATGCGCGCGAAGGCCACACGCCGCGGCGGCCCCGTGGCCACGTGGCGCTCGGCGTCCTCCGGGCTGACGAAGTCCCCTTGCGGCGGCGCGGCTGCGAGCGCGCGCGCCAGGCCGAGCTCGTGCGCGGCCAGCGCCGGAGGCGTCGGCGCCACTTCGATCTCGAAGCTCGGCTCCGGGAGGGTCTGCTCGCTTCCGGGAGGGCGAGGTGCCGACGCCGGAGCCGGTGGCGGAGGCGGCGGTCTTGGCGCGGCGGGGGCGCGCGCCGCGGGAGGCAGTGGCGGCGCGGCGGCGGCGGCGGCAGCGGCGGCAGCGGCAGCGCGTCGGGGCCGGGGCGCGGCGCCGGTCGCAGCCAACGGCTCCGCGGGGGGGAGCGGCCCGTCGGGGAAGAGCGAAGCGTCGAGCACCACGGCCGGAAGGTCCGGCAGGGTCCGTTCGTCCGAGGTCACGAAGTCCGGCCGTCCTTTGTCTTCGTCGAGCGCGCGCAGGATCCCCTCTTCCAGCCACTTCATCGCCCACTCGCTGGACAGCCCTTCGGAGTCGCTGCCCTCCTGCGGCGCGGCCGGAAGGAACGGCTCGGCGTCGTCGTAGTCCTCGTCGTAGTCCGGGGGGTGCTCGCCGAACGCGCGGTCGAGCCCGGCGGCAAGCGCATCGAGCGACAGCGTCGGGGCGGCGCGCGGCGGCGGCGGTGGTGGCGGCGGCGGCGGCGGCGGTGGCGGCGGCGGTGGCGGCGCGGCCGGCGCGCCCTTGCGCCCGCGCAGGATGACGACCGACGGAACGAGGGGGGTCTCCGCGTCCGGCGCCGGCGCGGCGCGTAGCGTGGGGGGCGCCGCGACGAACGTCGGCCCCGTCTCCGCCTTGGCGGGGGGAGGCGCGGCGGCCGCGGCGGCGGGCGTGCGCCGCGCGAGGGGCGCGAGCGGGGGCACCTCGGCGGCGGCCCCCCCGCGAACGCCGGCGGTGCGCGCACCCACGCCCAGGATGGGGGTCACGACGACGGGCGGCGGCGCCGGCGCCGCCGGTACCAGTGCGGCCGAGGCGGCCCGCGCCGGCGGAGGCGGCTCGTCCTGCTCGCGATCGTGCTCGTCCTCGTGCGCCTGCTCGTCGTGCTCGGCCGCCGCCGGCGCCCGGCGGGCCTCTGCGCTGTACTGCGCGAGCTCCTCGGGCGGCAGCACGAGCGCCTGAATGCCGCGCGAGTCGTGCATGCTGTCTTCTTCGAGCGGCGCCGGCGGCCGCGTCGTCACCACGCCCAGCGTCAGCAGCTTGCCCAGGATCATCAGCGTGTCGATGTCCCGGTAGGGGCTCTCTTCCACGATGGTCGCGAGCGAGCGCGTGCCGTCGCACAGCCGGATGACCGAGTTCACCTCGTCGGGCAATTCCTTCAGGTGGCCCAGCAGCCCGTCGGCGTCGACGTCCAGGATGTGCGTCTCCGGCGCCACGTACTGGATCTGCTTGTCCCATTCCGCGGCGTGCGCCGCGGCGCGCTCCAGCAGCGCGCGGGCTCCCTCGCCGAACTGGTTGGTGCGCTCGACCGGCTTCGGCACGAAGTCGGCGTCGGCCGCCTGCCAGCTGCACAGGCGCAGGAAGGCGCGGCGTCCCGTTGCCTCGCCGGCGCGCGCCCCCGAGAATTCGCCCGCGGAGATGCGCAGCTCCGCGCGCCGCGTCCAGCCGGGCCCACGCCGCCGCAGCCGCAGCAGCCCCGTACGCCCGGCCGCCGACAGCGCCCGCGCCAGCAGCAGGATCTGCCCGGGCCCCAGCTTCAGGCGGCGTCCCTGCTGCGCGGCCAGTCGGGCGAGCGTAACCACGTCCTGCAGGTGTGTCGGCGCCGGCAGCGCATCGAGGCCCTCGCGGCTGCGCACGCGCTCGGCGATGGCCACGACCGGCACAGGCGCGCTCGACAGCTCCGCCGCGAGGTAGTCGCACAACCCGGTCAGGTTCTCCGCGTCGTCGCACACCACGACGCGCGGCCGCTCGCGCTCGTAGCGGTCCACCAGCCCGTCGAGCGAGGGCTCCACCGCCACCGTCCAGCCGTCGCGCTCGAAGGCGAGGGCCAGCAGCGCGCCGCGCACGGCGTCGGGGGCCAGTATCTCGACCTCGGGCACCATGACCGGAGTCTACAACACGTCCGGCACCTGCGTGCGCCGCGGGCGCGGTACGCGTCGCGCGGGATCTGCTAGCATCGCGCGCCATGCGACGGGCCGCGGCGCTTCTGATGGGTGCGATGGCGCTGGCGGCCCGGCCCGGCGCGCCCGCCGCCGAGCGTACCGCACGCGCGCCCGCTTCCGCGCCCGCGCCCAAGCCCGCCCCCGCGCCGGCTCCGGCGCCCGCTCCCAAGCCCAAGCCCGTCCCCGCGCCGGCTCCGGCGCCCGCGCCCAAACCCGCGCCCGCGCCCGCCCCGGCGCCCGCGCCCAAGCCCGTTCCCGCGCCGGCTCCGGCGCCCGCGCCCAAGCCCGCGCCCGCGCCCGCCCCGGCCCCGGCGTCGCGCCGCGCGCCCAAAGCCACCGGCGCTTTCCCTGAAGTCGAGCTCGAATGGATCGCCGGCCTCTGGGGCGACGACGCCGATCGCCTCTACCTCGCCGCCCGACCGCTGTCGGCGCCCGGGCTGTACGCGCTCGCGCGCGGCGCCACCGGCGCCAAGCGGCTGCCGGTCGCCATGGCGGAGCCGCTGGCCGTCACGGGCCGCGGCGCCGGAGACGCGGCCACGCTCGCCGTCGTCGGCGCGCACGGCACCGCGGCGCGGCGTGTCGGCGGCGCCTGGACCGTTGCCGCCGCTCCGGGCGCCGAGGACCTCGACCTCGTCGCCGTCGCCGTCGACGACGCCGGCGACGTCTGGTGCGCCGGCGCCACTGACGCCCTCTTCCGCTGGCACGGCGCGCACTGGGAGCGCATCGCCTATCCGTCGCCGGACCTCGTCGCCAAATCGCTCGTGGCCGGGTCCCACGGCGTGCTCTACCTGCTGGCGTCCGACCGCCTATTCCGCTTCGACGGCAAGGCCTTCACCGAAGTCGGCGTCTCCTCGGATCCGCCTGTCCAGGCCATCTGGTACGGCGCGCGCAGCGAGCGGCTATGGGTGGCCAACGGCATGAGCGAGCTCTGGGCGCTGGACGCGGCCGGCAAGGTGCGCGACCGCTACGTGCTGCCGGGCCCTGCCGAGGCGCTCACCGGCGCGCCCCTGGCGGGCGGCGGCGAGGGGCTGGCCCTGGCGCTCGAGGGCGCCGGCGTCGGGGTCTACGTCGCGGGGCGTTTCGGCGCTGTTCCCGTCGTGCGCGAAGGCGCCGTCCGCGGCCTCTACTACGACGCCGCCGCCGACGCCGTCTACTTCGCCACATCCGACCGCGTCGCTCGCGTGTCGGTCGCCGGCGCGCTCGACGGGACCGCCGCCAGCCTGCCCGCCGTCGGCACGTCGGTGGACGGCGTCAAGTCCGACGTCACGACGTTCATGAAGGAGACCGACGGAACTGCCGGCCGGATCCGGCGCGGGATGTACCGCCCCGGCGTGCGCGTGGGCATCGGCAGCGCCCGGCCGCTCGGCCGGGACATCAAGCGCGACCGCTTCTCCATCGACGTCGCGCTCGTCGGCCGCCTGCTTCCGTTCGGCGAGAAGCGCGGCCTGGTGTCCGCCCCCGAGCTGACGTTCTCCTTCGCCCGGCCCGGCGGCCGGCCCGACTACCTGGCCGGCCTCGGCTGGGGCATCGGCTACGGCCTGGGCCCGTACGCGAGCGCGCTCTACATCCCGCGCGTCGTCGCCGGCTCGTCCGACGGGCACCGCGCGCTCGGCTTTCGCCACGGCGTGAGCCTGGAGATCCTCTGGGGGACGTTCACCCTGGAGGTCGCGCACGAGGTCCTCTGGGTGGACGGCGCGACGCGCCACGACCTGCGCGTGCTCGCCGGGTTCGACGTGTTCATGGTGGCCGCCGCCATCGCCGTCGCCAGCGGCTACCTGCGCTGAGTCGAGCCGAGGAAGGCGGAGCGGCCCCGCGGCTTCGGGATCGACGCGGATCCGCTCTGGCACGCCGAGGGAGTCGCCTCCCACTTTGGGGAACGCTCTCCTCCTGCTTCGTCGGGCGCCGCCGCGCGGTCGTTCGTTCGCTTGACACCCCCAAGCGTGCGCAGGATGATTCCGGCCTCCGAGCCAGAGGGGGAGGCACGATGAATGGATCACGCTGCCATCGGGACATCGCCATGCGACGCACGCCACTCGCCGCGCTCACCGCGCTGGCCGTCCTCGCCTTGACCGCCGCCGCCGCCGGCTGCGGCGGTGATCCCAAGAACCCCGAGACCTGGATCAAGGCCCTCGACGAGCCCAGCAAGCGCGCCGAGGCGGTGGACCAGCTCACGCGTCTCATCCCGGAGATCAAGGACGAGAGCGCGCGCGCCGAGATGGAGAAGAAGGCCGGCGCGGCGATGGTCAAGGCCTACGAGACCGACTCGGCGCGCGAGCAGCTTCTCAAGGCGCTGGCGACCTGGAAGGTGGAGGACGCGGCGCCGGTGTTCGTCGACGCGCTGGCGAGCTGGAAAGAGGGCGTCACCGACAAGAACGCGACCATCGCCGCCGGCGCCGCCGGCGCCTTGAAGATCAAGGAGGCCGTTCCGGCGCTCATCGCCTGCAGCAAGGCGCAGAGCCAGATCCTGCGCATGGCCGCGGTGCGTGCGCTCGGCGACATCGGCACGCCCGACACCGTCGAGCCGCTCATCGCCTCGATGCTCTGGGCCGACGCCGAGTCGCAGGACTTCTTCGTCAACCGCGTGGCCGCCGAGAAGCTCGGCGAGATCGGCGACCCGCGCGCCGCCAAGCCGCTGCTGCGCGCGCTGTTCATGCGCGGGCGCGGCGCCGACCTGTTTCCCTTCGCCGCGCCGTCGCTGGTGCGCCTGGGGCCCAAGGTGTCGAACCCGCTCCTCATCGAGATGATCGAAGGCAAGAACGCCGAGGTGAACGCCGACGCCGCGCGCCTCGCCTTCAACCAGATCTCGATGAACGACAAGGCCTACAAGATCATGGGCCTGATGTTCGACGTCGACGACGACACGCGCGCGTTCCTCGCGAAGTCCATGGAGAGCGACGCCGAGGACAGCCACCGGCGCATGTACGCGGCGGAGGCGCTCGGACGGGTCGGCGGCGCCGGCACCAAGGAGCTGCTGCTGAAGTACCTGAACGATCCGAAGACCGAGGTGCCGACGCGGATGATCGTGCAGAAGGGGCTCTTCCTGCTGGGCGATCCGAGCGTCGTGCCGCTGCTGCTGGAGCAGGCGGGGCCGAAGGGCATCACCAAGGACGCCTACGGAAACGTCGCCCACAACATGCGCATCGGTGCGTTCGAGGCCGTCACCCTGATGGGCGGCAAGGCGGACGTCGCCGCGCTCGAGAAGATCATCGCCGACACCAAGGCGGACGTTCCCAAGAAGCCGGAGCTGGAGGGGCTGCCGGAGCTGTTGACGACGCAGATGGCGGGCAGCGACGCGGTCAAGGACTGCGATGCGGATACCGCCTGCTATGCAGGGAAGCTCAAGGACCCCGACGAGAACGTCGTGAAGGTGGCGGCCTGGCACCTGGGCGTGCTGGGCGCGAAGGACAAGATGGGCGACCTGCTGGCGGCGCTCGACATCGCGCCCGGGCGGTCGCGCGTTTCGGTGCTGTGGGCCATCAACCATCTGCACGGCGCGGGGGCCGATCCGGACAAGGTGTGGTACGCGATCAAGCGGGACGAGACGGAGGGCCGCAAGTTCCCGTCGGAGGAAGTCCACCGCGACAGCATGATCACGTACTGGAACCTCCGGCGCTGGACGGCGAAGTGACGCCGGCGGCGGCGGCAGCGGCGGCGGCGCTGACGGGGCGGTGAGGGTTTGACCCGGCCGTGACCCAGCAGAGCGAGACGGGTACTTCCGCGCCGGCACAGCCGGGGCGCGCCATCGTACTGCGGGTGACGACCGGCCTGCACGCCGGCGCCGAGCACCGCTTCGAGCGGGCGACGGTGACCATCGGGCGCGCCGCCACCAACGACATCGTCCTGACCGACACGTACATGTCGGGCGAGCACGCCCGCATCACGCTCGACGACGGGCTCTGGGTGGTGCGCGACCTCCGCTCGACGAACGGCTCCACGCTGCAGCGCGGCGGGATCCGCGTGCCCATCGACGCGTCGGTCGACTGGCAGGTGCGGCTCGACGACGGCGACGCGCTCTTGCTCGGCGATCTGACCGAGCCTGTGACGCTGGACGTGCGCATCGAAGGGGCGGACGAAGGCGAGCCGGAGGGGCTCATCGCCATCAAGCGCATCGTCGACGTGCCCACGCTGGTGGACCAGGCGCACGGAGACCCCGAGCGCATGGGCGCGCTGTACAACGCCACGGTGGCGCTGGGTCACGACGTAGAGATGTCGCGCGTGCTCGACAACCTGGGCAAGGCGGTGTTCGAGCTCTTGCCGGGGGCGACTCATCTCACGATCGCGCTCGCGGACGAGGCGGCGCAGATGGTGCCGGTGGTGACGCGGGTGCGCGCGGCGGCGGCGAGCCCGCGCGCCGGCGGCGGGGCGGCGGCGGCGGCGGTGGCGGGCGTGGCGGAGGTGGCCGCCGCGGCGGCCGCGCCGGGGGCGTCGATGGCGGTGAGCCGGAGCCTGCTGAAGAAGGTGCAGCAGGAGCGCGGGGCGGTGTTGCTGGCCAACGCCGGCGAGGAGCTCGGATCGAAGAGCGTCGCCGGCGCGAAGATCCTCTCGACGATGGGGGTGCCGCTCTTCGGCGGCGACGAGGTGCTGGGCATCATGCAGGTGGACAACCGCGCCGCCGCCGGCATCTTCCGCGAGCGCGACCTGGAGACGCTGACCATCTTCGCCAGCCACGCGGCGCGCGCGTTGCACGCAGCGCGCCTCTTTCAGCGCGTGCAGGTGGCGGAGGCGCGCCTCAGCGGCGAGGTCCGCTTCCTGAAGAAGAAAGAGGCGGCGCGGCGGCTGCCGGCCATCATCGGCGACAGCACCGGCATGCGGCGCGTGCTGGAGCTGGTGGAGAAGGTCAAGGACACACGCGTGACGGTGGCGATCGAAGGCGAGACCGGCACCGGGAAGGAGCTGATCGCGTCGCTCACGCATTACCAGGGCGCGCGCCGCGACGCGCTGTTCGTGGCGCAGAACTGCGCGGCGATGCCGGAGAGCCTGCTGGAGAGCGAGCTGTTCGGCCACAAGCGCGGCTCGTTCACCGGGGCGGACCAGGACAAGAAGGGCCTCTTCGAGCTGGCGCACGGCGGGACGATCTTCCTGGACGAGATCGGCGAGATGTCCCTCGGGCTGCAGGCGAAGTTGCTGCGGGCGCTGCAGGAGGGGGAGATCCGGCCGGTGGGGTCGTCGGCGGTGAAGCACGTGGACGTGCGCGTCATCAGCGCGACGAACCGCAACCTGGAAGAGATGGTGGCGAAGGGAACGTTCCGCCAGGACCTGTTCTATCGGCTGCGCGTCTTCCCCATCCGCCTGCCGCCGCTGCGCGAGCGGCGCGAGGACATCTCGGCGCTGGTGCGCCACTTCATCGACCGCTACGCGTCGGAGATGAACCGCGACATCGCCGGCCTGTCGGCCGAGGCGCAGGACTGCATGATGAACTACGCCTGGCCCGGCAACGTGCGCGAGCTCGAGAACGAGTGCCAGCGCATCGTCATCCAGGCCGAGCCCGGCGCGATCGTGCGTCCCGAGCACCTGTCCCCGCGCGTCCGCCAGATGGAAAATTTCCTGGACCGCGTCGGCCCGCGCAAAGGCCTCTTGAAGGACCAGCTGGATCAGGTGGAGCGCTGGATCCTCGGCGAAGCATTGCGCGAGCACGGCAACAACAAGTCCGCCACCGCCCGCGACCTCGGCATCACCCGCGAAGGCCTCCACAAGAAGCTCTCGAAGTTCGGCATGAGCTGAGCGGGCGCGACCGCCCCGCCCGCGCCGGCGGCGGCGGCCGGCGGCCGCGTTCCGGCGCCGGCCGCGCGCGTGCACCGTCCTCTCACGGTACACCTCCGCGCCCAAGTGTCCCTCTGGCGTACAGGGGCGCGCGGGGCGCGGGGCGAGGCGGCGGCGAGGGTCTGGCACGGCCATTGCTCCGGCCGGCGGGAAACGGAGGGACGCATGAACGGACGCGGGACGGCCATTCGTGTCGCGGCGGCGCTCTGGCTGGGGCTGATCGGCGTGCTCGCGGCGGCGATGGTGCCGGCGTGCCACTGCAGCGGGTCGGGCGTGGGCGCCCACTGCGGTGACAATGCCGACTGCGACGCCGGTCTGTTCTGCGATCCGGCGACGGGCACCTGCGCCGTGCCGACCAACGCGGACTGCGGGGACGGTACCTGCGACGCCGCGGTGGGGGAGGACTGTGCGACCTGTGCCCCTGACTGCGGCGTGTGCGCGTCCTGTGGGGACCAGAGCTGCGACGCCACGGAAGGCTGCGCGAGCTGCCCGATGGACTGCGGGCTCTGCCCGGCGTGCGGCGACGGAAACTGCGACGTGGCCGGCGGCGAGAACTGCGCCGGCTGCGTGGCCGACTGCGGCGTCTGCGCGAGCTGCGGAGACGGCACGTGCGACGCCGCGGTGGGCGAGACCTGCGCGAGCTGCGGGGCCGACTGCGACGCCTGCGCGGCGTGCGGCGACGGCACCTGCGACGCCGCGGTGGGCGAGGACTGCGCCACGTGCGACGCGGACTGCGGCGGGTGTCTGACCTGCGGCGACGGCGTGTGCAACCCCACGCTGGGCGAGGACTGCACGACGTGCGGCGACGACTGCGGCGTCTGCGGCACGTGCGGCGACGGCACCTGCGATCCCACCGAAGACTGTGCCGGCTGTCCGGACGACTGCGGCGCCTGCACCGCCTGCGGCGACGGCACCTGCGACGCGGCGACGGGCGAAGACTGCGCGACCTGCCCGTCCGACTGCGGCGCGTGCATGGCGTGTGGCGACGGCACCTGCGACGCCACCGAGGACTGCTCCGGCTGTGCGTCGGACTGCGGCGCCTGCGGCTGCGGCATGGACCCTGACCCGCCCGGGGCCAACAGCTGTCCCCCCGAGTGCACGGGCGGCTGCCTGCCCGGGAACGTCTGCCAGATCGACTGCGTGGGCGACGCCGCGTGCGACGGGGCCACGATCGACTGCCCGCCCGACTACGCTTGCGTGGTCCGCTGCATCGGCGCCGACGCCTGCGACACGGGTACCGTGAACTGCCCGACGGCCTACGCGTGCCGGCTCGAGTGCGACGCCGGCAACGACGCCTGCGGCGACGTGAACCTCAACTGCGGCGACGCGGCCTGCACGGTGGTCTGCGGCTCCATGGACACCGGCGCCTGCACCGGCACGACGGTCAACTGCGGGGCAGGCTCCTGCTCGGCGGCGTGCGCCGCGGGCGTGGAGCAGCCCATGCTGAGCGGCTGTGGAGGGTCGTGCGGCTGCATGGGCTGCTGAGCCACTGCAGGGGCGCGGCGCGCGGCTCGTTCGGGCGCTAACCGCGTTCGCGGCGCGCTGCGCCGGCCGGCGGCGCGGCGCCGTTCCGGGGCGCCCCGTTGGACGGCACCTTGATGGTCGCGTGCAGCGCGTGCTTGAGGTTGCGCAGCGTCCGTACGGCGCCGAAGCCGTGGCCGAGGTCGTACAACGCCTGCCCCACGGCCGGCTGGATGCCCGTGACCACACAGCGCGAGCCCATCAGCTCCACCGCCCGGACCAGCTTGGCGAAATGCTCCGCGGTGTCGGCGTCGACCACCTCCACGCCCGTCACGTCCACGATCACGTAGATCGCGTGCTGGCGATGTGTTGGCGGCTCGCCAGGTAGACCGGCGACGGTGGCGCTGGGAACGCCACCGGCGCCGAGGACCTCTCCGGCAGGCTGAAACGCGGAGCGTACCGGGCGAAGCCAGTCCGTAGGGTGTTCATCCCCAAGGCCGACGGGCGGCAGAGGCCGCTCGGTGTGACCGCGCTGGAGGACAAGATCCTCCAGCGCGCGACGGTCGAGGTGCTGAACGCCGTCTACGAGACCTGCCAGAACGGCCGTGTGCTCTGGGACCGGATGCGGCGGCTCATTGACGCTGGCTGCTCGGCGTCGCTTCGGCGTCGGGGGGGAGGGTCGCAGCCGGAACCGGAACCGCAGCCGCCGCCGGAACGGAGCTGCAGCCTCCATGGACCGCGGCTGAGACGCCAGTTTCGGGTTCGGTTCGCGCGTGGACGCCCACGTGCGCGCATGCTAGAGGCGCCGCCATGAAACGTCGGGAAGAAGTGGGGCGCGGGCATGGGTTGGGGCGGCGGGCGCGGGTGGCGGCGGTCGCGGCCGCGGTGCTGGCGGCGGCGCCGGCGGTGGGAGCCGCGGGCTGCGCGAGCGAGCATTGTCCGACGGGGACGGGGCCGGCGATCTGCCACGTGGAGCGGGTCGTGCCCTCGGACGCGCTGAGGTCGGCCGTGGAGCCGATGACTTCGAACAACAACCTCGACCTGGTGGAGCACGACGGGCGGCTGTTCTTTGCGTTCCGCACGGCGCCCAGCCACTTTGCGAGCGCACAGACGGAGCTGCACGTCGTCAGCGCCGCGCGTGAGGGCGAGTGGGAGGACGAGCTGACGGTGACGATGGGCACCGACCTGCGCGAGCCGCGCCTCTTGTCCTGGAACGGCCAGCTCTTTCTGTACTTCGCGGTGCTCGGCGTGAACCCGCTCGATTTCGAGCCGATGGGGATGATGGCGGCGCGCCGAATCGGCCGGGGCGATTGGACCGCGCCGGAGTGGTTCTACGAGCCGGGCTTCATCCCCTGGCGCGCGAAGGTCGTCGACGGCGTGCCGTACCTGATCGCGTACGTGGGCGGCGAGAACATCTACGACATCGACGGCGAGCCGGTCGAGGTCCGCTGGCTGACTACCCAGGACGGCCTGACGTGGGAACCGGTTGTTCCCGGCCAGGCGGCGGTCCACGTGGGGGGAAGCTCGGAGACCGACTTCGTGCTGCTCGACGACGGCAGCCTGGTGGCCGTCATGCGCAACGAAGCGGGCGAGGCGTCGGGGTGGGGGTCGAACATCTGCCGCGCGGCCGCGGACTCGCTGGGCGATTGGACCTGCGTGAACGATCCGAAGAAGTACGACTCGCCACTGCTGTTCCGCCACGGCGCCGAAGTGTGGCTCATCGCCCGGCGCAACGTCACCGAAACGGGCTACTACGACTTGATGCTGCCGCTGTCGCCGGGCGACGCGACCCTGCAGAACCTCATCGACTATTCGAGCCGCCCCAAACGTTGCGCGCTTTGGCGCGTGGACCCCGAGAAGCTGGCGGTGACGTGGGAGCTCGATCTGCCGTCGTACGGCGACACCTGCTTCGCCTCCGCCGTGCCGCTCTCGGACGACGACTTCCTGGTCTACAACTACAGCTCCGACCTCGAGGCCGTGCGCGACACCGACCCGAGCTGGTTCGAAGCGCAGTACGAGCCGACGAACATCTACCGCTTTGTCCTCAGCTTCCCGAAGGACTGACCGGCGGCCGCGGCCGGCGCGCTATTCCACTTTCACGTGGACGCCGGCGAGGCTCTGGAAGTCCGCGGTCTGGAGCGTGCCGGTGGCGTCGTTCCATTCGAGGTGGGTCATACGCGTGACCGTGTGAGTCTCGGTGCCGCCGGGGAACGTCACGACCTTGTCCACGACGTGATAACCGGCCACCAGCACGTCCGGCGTGACCCCTTCGACGAAGTACAGATCGGCGGGCGTGACCTCGGTCTCGTAATGGAAGTGGTCGGGCTCGATCTCGTCCACCAGAACGTCGGCGCCGTCCATCTCGATGAACGTCTGCCCGGCGCTTCCGTCCGCCTCCAGGAGCACGCCCTCGAGCCACTCCTGCGTGATCTGCATGCCGCCGGCGAAGAAGAGGTTGTCCACGACGTGGAGGTAGGCTCGCTCCGCTTCGAAGGTCGGCCGATCGGCGACCGCCACGTCCGTCCACGTCGTTGCGCTGTAGACCGTGCCGTCTGCCGCCCGTCCGAACAGCTCCCAGCTCCCGTCGTAGGTGCCCGTCCGCGCGGCAAGCACCGCCGCGGGATCCTCGCCTACGGGCGGAGTCGTCGAATGTCCGCAGGCCGTCAGCAGCAGCGCCACACAGGCGCCCAACCACGTCGTTCGCGTCGAAGTCTTCACGGTGTTCCTCCTGGGGAGCTTGGGTTTGGGCTCACGTCGTGCAACTGTTCTGGCCGCCCTCCAAGTCCGCTACCATTCGGGTTCGCAACCACGGTCAGCTTTGCGGCGCTCCGCCGCGCGCGCATCGCAAGACCGGTCAGGTATCCGGCATGACGACAGCCGAGACACCGGAGCGTGCGGTCGGGACGGTCGCCTGGCAGGTGGTGGCCGAGGTCGTCCAGCGCATGCAGACCGACCTCGACCGCGACTGGACGCTCGAGGAAGCCGCGCGCACGTCTGGCTACGAAGTGCATCACTTCGCCCACACGTTCCGCGCCGTGGTCGGCGAGCCGCCGCTGTCGTACGTGCGGCGGCTACGGC
>DASYRF010000357.1:0-13840 GCA_036004705.1 Myxococcota bacterium | reverse complement strand
ATCAGTCTCACCGGCACGCTGGCGACGCCGATGAAGAAGTTCGACTTGATGCACCAGATAAACACGCGCGGCACGTTCGCCTGCTCGCAGGCCTGCATTCCATTTCTGCAGAAGGCGGCGAACCCGCATATCCTGAACTTGTCGCCGCCGCTGAACGTGGAGGCGCGCTGGTTCGCCCCGCACGTCGCCTACACCATGGCGAAATACGGCATGAGCCTTTGCGTCCTGGGCATGGCGGAGGAGCTACGCGAAGACGGCATCGCCGTGAACGCGCTCTGGCCGCGCACCGCCATCGCCACGGCGGCGGTGAACAACCTGCTGGGCGGCGAAGAATCGATGCGCCGCTGCCGCAAGCCCGAGATCATGGCCGACGCGGCGCACTGGATCCTCACGCAGCCGAGCCGCGCCTGCACCGGGAACTTCTTCGTGGACGAGGACGTGCTGCGCGGCGCGGGCGTGGCCGATTTCTCCGCCTACGCCTACGGGCCCGACGCCGACCTCATTCCTGATTTCTTCCTGTGAGCGCAGGCGGGCGACCTCCGGCGGGCCGCGACCCGCGCGACGTCGCCATCGCCGCCGCGTCGCGCGGCTGGCTGGACACGGCGGCCGTCTGGGAGGTGGCGCGGCGCTTCGAGCGCGAAGGCGCGCGTGCCGAGCTGGACGAGCTTTTCGCCGGGCTCTTGACGACGGGCCAGCTCGACGCCCTGCTCGCCAGCGACACGGGGGGCACGATCCTGGATCGCACCGGTGGCGCCTGGCGGGCCGCGCCGCCCGGGGACGGCGGGGGTACGGGCTTCGGCGCCACCATCGCCTCGCAGCAGCCGCAGCCGCCGGATCTGTTCAGAACCGCACCCGTGCGCCGCGGCGCCGAGTCGGTATGGCTGCTGCCCGGCGAGGCGCCGGAGGAGGCGGCGGCGGCGCGCCGCTACGACCTGGGCGCCGAGCTGGGGCGCGGCGGCTCGGGGCGCGTGGCGGTGGCGGTGGACCGCCACATCGGGCGGCGCGTAGCGCTGAAGACGCTGATCGGCGGCGCCACCGCCGAGCGCGCCCTCGTTCAACGATTCGTGGAGGAGGCGCGCATTACCGGGCAGCTCGAGCACCCGAGCGTCATTCCCATCTACGACCTGGGGGTGCTGGCCGACGGCCAGCCTTTCTACGTGATGCGCGTGGTGCCGCGGCGCACGCTGCGCGACGTGCTGCGCGACCCCGAGCAACGGCGCGAATGGCCGTTGGTGCGGCTGTGCGGCATGTTCGTACAGGTGTGCCGGGCGATGGCCTACTCCCACGCGCGTGGCGTCATCCACCGCGACCTGAAGCCCGACAACGTGCTGCTCGGCGAGTACGGCGAGGTCTACGTGGCCGACTGGGGCATCGCGCGCCTCGCCGGCGAGAAGGAGACGCTGGCGGCGCCCGTCGCCGCGGCCGATACGACGGCGCGTGCCGGAACCATCATCGGCTCGATTCTCGGCACGCCCGGCTACATGCCGCCGGAGCAGGCGCTGGGGCGCTGGGACGAAGTCGACCACCGTGCCGACCTGTTCGCGCTGGGCGCCATCCTCTACGAGATCCTCACGGCGCGGCGGCCCTTCGAGGGCGACAGCGTGCTGCGGATCGTGGCCCACACCGTGAACGACCCGGTGCGCCCGCCGCAGGACGTCTGGCCGGCCTGTCCGCTGGTGCTGGCGGACCTGTGCCTGAAGCTCTTGCAGAAGGAGCGCGACAAGCGCCCGGCGTCGGCTGACGAAGTGGCGGAGGAGGTGGAGGCATTCCTGGAAGGCGCGAAGGAGCGGCAGCGGCGGCGCGAGGAGGCGGACGCGCTGGCGGCGGCGGCGGCGGCGCCGCTGGGCGACTGGCGCGGCCTGCGCGCCGTACGCGATCAGCTGGCGGCGGAGGCGGAGCGCGCGCTGGCGGAGGTGCAGTCGTGGGAGCCGCCCGAGCGCAAGCGCGAGGCCTGGTCGCTGGAGGATCAGGCGCGCGCCGCCGGGCACGAAGCAGGGCGCGTGCTGGCGGAGGCGGTGGAGCTGTTCGTTCGGGCGCTGGGGCACGACCCGCTGCACGCCGAGGCGCGCGCGGGGCTGGCGGAGCTGTATTGCGCGAACGCGGCGCTGGCGCGCGACGAGAGGCGCGAGGCGGACCATCTCTACTATGACGCGCTGATGCGGAACTACGACGACGGGCGGTTGAGCGCGCGGCTGGCGGAGGAGGCGCGGCTGTCGGTGAGCACCGAGCCGGCGGGCGCGGCGCTGACGGCCTGGCGCTGGGTGGAGTCGCCCGACCGCGTGCTGGCGCCTGCCGACGAGACGGCGCTCGGCGAGGCGCCGGTCGGCGAGGCGCGCCTGGCCCCGGGAAGCTGGGTGCTCGAGGCGCGCGCAGAGGGTCTTGCGCCGGCGCGCTGGCCGTTCGTCTGCCAGCCCGGCGAGCACGTCGCCGCCGCGCTGCGGCTGGTGCCGGAAGCCGCGATCGGCGGCGCCGCCTTCGTGTACGTCCCGGCGGGGCGCGCCACGCTGGGCGGCGACGCGGCCGCCATCGACGCGCTGGGGCGCCGCGACGTCGACGTCGCCGGCTTCCTGCTCGGGCGTTTCCCCGTGACGGCGGAGGAGTGGCAGGCCTTCGACCCGGCGTGGTCGCGCGCCGGCGGGGGCGCGCGCGGGGACCAGCCTGGCGGCCGGCTGCCGGTGACGGGCCTGGATTGGGAGGCGGCGCGCGCCTACTGCGCTTGGCGCGCCGCGCGCGACGGGCTGGCCTGGCGCCTGCCCACCGAGGCGGAGTGGGAGCGTGCCGCGCGCGGCGCCGACGGGCGGCTGTACCCGTGGGGCGACCGCTTTGACCCGACGTTCTGCAAGATGGCCGCGTCGCGCGCCGGCGCGCCGGCGCCCGAGCCGGTGGGCGCGTTTCCGCGCGACGAAGGGCCGTTCGGCGCGCGCGACTTGGCCGGCGGCGTCAGCGAGTGGACTGCCGAAGCATCGGGCGCTCTGCGCGTGGCGCGCGGCGGCGCCTGGTCCTTGCCGGCGGCTTGGTGTCGGGTCGCCTCGCGCCAACTTCTCCCGGCGAGCGCGCGCCTCGCGCACGTCGGCCTTCGTCTGGCCCGCTCCGTCGATTAGCCGCCATCCGTCCCATCCGTCCCATCCGTCCCATCCGTCCCCATCCGTCCCATCCATCCTGCGATGGATTGTGCGTGCCGCGCCGGGGTACCATCGTGCGAAGTAAGCGGCGATCACGGCAGTGCGGCTGGGGAGACGAGTCTCGGCGAGGATGCGATGCACCGCCGTCCGCCTAGGCGGTCGCCGGCGCGCGCGCCGAAAAAGGATCCGAAATGAAAGCCCGTCACCTGCTCGCCGTCAGCGCCGTCATCGCCTGGGTCATCGGGTTGACGCTGGTGCTCGCTTCCGGCGCTATGATGGCGCCGATGGGCCTCGAGCTCACCGCCCGGACCGCCACGCTGGCGCACGCCCAGGGTGCACTCCTCATCGGGCTCGGCGTTATCAACTGGCTCTCGCGGCGGGCGACCGATGCCGCGACGCTGCGCGCGGTGCTCGCCGGCAACCTGGTCATTCAGCTGCTCTCGCTCGGCGTGAACGCGCGCGCCGCCGCCTACGGCCTCGTCACGTCCCAGGCCTGGGGCGCCGTGGTGATGCACTTGGTGCTCGCGGCGGGCTTTGCCTGGTTCCTGCTGCGTCCCGCCCCCAAGACCGCGTAGCGCAGTACGCGCGCGCCGTCCGCCTCGCGCTGCCCTTCAGGGCACTAGCCGCAGCGCGCCGGTCGTGCAGGCGGCCGTCGGGCTCACGGTTCCGCAGCCCGCGCCAGAGACGGCGTTCACGCGCACCAGGCCGCCGCCGCCACCCCCGCCGCCGCCGCCGCCGTTGCCGGGGATCGTGGCGCCGCCGGGACTTCCGGCGAACGCACTGCCGGCCGCTCCCGCCCCGCCGCTCCCGCCGCTCGGCCCGCCAGCGCCGCCGTCCACGACCAGCGAGCCCGTCACGGCGGCCGTGCGCGCCTCGAGCAAGACGCCGCCCCCGCTCCCGCCGCCGCCGCCGCCGTGGTCCGCGAACGCCCCCGGCGTACCGCCCGCGCCGCCGCGTGCGCTGACCACGCCGCCGACCGTGAGCGTTCCGCGGACGCTCAGCTGCAGCGCACCGCCGCCGCCGCCGCCGCCGGCGCCGCCCACCGTGGCGCCCGGCAAGAAGCCGTCCGCGCCCGCGCCGCCGCCGCTTCCGGCCGACAACGGCGCCAGGCTCGTGACCGCGTAGGCGACGCCCCCTGCGCCGCCGGTCGTCGGAGTGCCGCCGCCCTCGCCGCCCGCGCCTCCGGTGCCGCCGTGTCCGCCGCCGCCGCCCCCGCCGGCCTCGTCGAGCGTCAGGCGAGAGCCGCCGCCGCCGCCGCCGGGGCCCGCGCCGCCCATGCCGGCGCAGCCGCTGCAGCTCGGCAGGCTGCCGCCCGCGCCGGCGCCCGGCCCTCCGTCGCCCGGCGTCGTGCTCGTTCCGGCGGCGCCGTCGAAGACGACGTCGCCGGCGATCGTCGCGTCGCCGTCGACGACGACGATCAGCCCCGGCGCGCCGGCGTCGCCCGTGAGGGTCGTTCCGGCGGGCAGGTCGAGCGCGGCGAGACACACCACCGCAAACCCCGACGGCGTCGCCGCGGGCGGGATCGTCGTGACGCCGCCTCCGCAGTCGGTGTTGCAGGTGAGTCCGGCAGCCGTCCAGTGCACCTGCTCGCCGGGCGCGGGCGCCAGCGCGGGCGCCGTGTCGTCGCAGGCGCTCACGTCGGCGGGCGGGACGTTGCTAGCGAAGTTGCAGGCGCCGCCCACGCAGACGAAGCTGCAGGGCGTGTCCTGTCCCGGCGCCGGCCCGTCGCCGGTGGCGTTGCACGTGTGCAGCGTTCGTCCGTTCGCGTCGCAGTAGGGCTGGCTGGGCGCGCAGGTGATCGTGCCGCCGTCCGTGGCACCGCCGCTGTCGGTCGTTCCCGCCGCGTCGGGCGCGCCGGCGCCGCCGTCGGAGGAGCGCACGAACGCGGCGGGCAGCCGGCAGCCGGCGGCCGCGCACGCCATCGACCAACCCACGACCGCGGCGCCGGCCAGGCGTCGAACAGCCGCGGCGCGCGTCACCGGTGCCACCGCGGCGCGAGCAAGCGGCGCTTGCCGTCGCTGGACATCGGCACGCGTCCCGCCGCCGACTGCGCCGTCGTCCCGGCCGCGGCCCCGTGCGCCAGTCCCGGCGCAAGCCCGTGCGCCGGTCCTTCCGCGGGCCCTTGCGCCGGTTTCTCCGCGGCCGGCGGCGTCGGCTCTTCCGCTGGCCGCTCGCCCACGTCGAACACGCGGTCCCATTGCTGGCACGTGACCTGCTTGTGCTTCTGGTCGAGCCCTTCGCAGTAGTTCGTGAACTTGCAGCGCCGCACCTCCGCGCCGCGCCCCAGGCGTACCTTCTCGAACCAGTCCGGGTCCGCCAGCGTCTGCCGCGCGGCCGCCACCGCGTCCGCCTCGCCGCGCCGCAGGATCCCCTCCGCCTGGTCGAAGTCCATGATGCCGCCCGACGCGACGACCGGTGTCTCCAGCCCCGCGGCGCGCACCGCCGCGCGGATCCCCGCCGCCAGTGGCACGTTCCGCCCGAAGGGCCCGCGCGCGTCTATGTAGATGGTGGGCATGCATTCGTGGCCGCTGGGCCCGGTGTAGGGATAGGCCGCCTCTCCGACCTTGGGTTGCTTGGCGTCCTCGAACTTCCCGCCCTTCGACACCGAGAGGTAGTCGAGCCCCGCGCGCGCCATGGCCACGCCGAGCCATACCGCGTCGTCGAGATGGTTGCCACCGTCGATCACGTCGTCGCCCAGATATCGCACCCCGACGACGAAGTCGGCGCCCACTGCGGCACGCGCCGCGCGGTACACCTCCAGGGGCAGGCGCACGCGGCCGTCCCGCGTTCCGCCGTAGCCGTCCGCGCGCGTGTTCAGCGCTGAGAGGAACGACGCCATGGTGTACGCGTGCGCGTAGTGCAGCTCGACGCCGTCGAAGCCGGCGACTTCCGCGCGCGCCGCCGCGGCCGCGAACAGCCCGGGGAGGACCTCAGGCAACGCCCGCACGTGCGGCAGGTGCACGTCGGTGACGCGCTCCCGGTATCCCATGCGGTAGCTTTCCAGCTCGCGCGCGTCGAGCACCGTGCCGAGGGCGTCGTCGTCCAGCGCCTCCAGCGCGGCGCGCACGTCGGGCTCGGGCGCGGCCAGCCAGCGGTCCACCAGTTCGTCGGGCTCGCCCGCGGCCCCGGCGCGCGCCGCCAGCGCGCGCCGGTGCTCGTCGCGCAGTGCCAGGAAGCGGCCGAAGAACTTGTCCTTCGGCGGGCGGCGCTTGATGGCGAGGAAGTCGATCACTTGGATGAAGAGGCGCGTCTCGCCGCCGCTGGCGCGGCGCACGCGCTCCACCAGCGCGCGCAGCCCCGGCAAGAAACGGTCGTGCCCGATGCGCAGCAACGGGCCGCTCGGCACGTCGCGGATGCCAGTCGCCTCCACGACCAGCACACCCGGCTTTCCTTCGGCGAACCGCTCGTACCAGTCGAGCACCTCCGGCGTCACCATTCCGTCGTCGGTGGCGCGCCACGGCACCATGGCCGGCACCCACGTGCGCGCCCGCGCCACGCACGAAAGCCCCAGCCGCAGCGGCGAGAACCACAGCGCCGCGCCCGCTTCCTCCGCGGTCGGCCAGCGCGCCGGCGGCAGCGTATGCTTGAAGCGATGGGGCTGTCCGTACATGGCGGTCACACCCCATCGTTATCCCCTCTGCCGCCGTCGCTCAAGCATGCGACCCCACGTCGAGTGCCCGTCTGATCCCGCCGGCCGGCCTGGCGTGTTCCCGCGAGGGAACGCTCGGGGCGTGCGTGTCCGCCCGGCAACGTTCGGACGGCCCGAAAGGCAGGCAATGTCGCGGCCCCCGCAGGGGGTGCGCTGGCACGGCCGATGCTCCCTTCAGTCGCGGAGGCAGCGGGAGGCTTCCAGACTGGAGAGGTGGATCATGAAGCGACGCTATCTTGCGCCCATGCTGGGCGTCGGCGCGCTGCTCGGCGCGTCCCTCGTATCGGCGACGGCGCTGGCCGACGACGGATTCGTCACGCACACGCCGTCCCCGGTGCTCGTCAACGTCGGTGTCGGATGGATGCCGACCAGCCTTTGCGGCCGGCTCGCCCCGGGTGACGATTGCTTCTACGGCGTGATCGGCGACCTGAACCTGAAGCTGATCGAGGCGCCGCGCACGTTGACGTTCATGCTCGACCTGTCGGGCGTGCTGTACCGCGACTGGATCGAGACCGGCGGTCTCGCCGGCGGCGGCGTGCGGCTGCGCTTCGACAAGTGGACGCGCTTCGTCCCCTACGGCGTGGCGGTCCTCTACGCCGGGTTCGGCGCCTACCAGGGCGGGGGCGGCGCGGCGCGCCTTTCGTCCCGTCTCGCTGTCGGCGGCGAGATCTCGCTGCGCGACGGCGTCGGCGGGCGCGGCGTAGGACTGTTCCTGGAGCTCGGCTCCGGCGCCGGCTGCTGCACCACACTGACCGAAGGCAGCCGGCTCGCCTACAACCAGTTCTTCCTGACCACCGGCCTCAGCTTCCCGTAGAACGCGGAACGGCGTCGCGGTGAGGCACCGTTTGCGGGGCGCGGGGGACGCGCGCCACTTGCGCGCCGGCGCTGCTTGGGGCCCCATGGGGTATGCGCAGACGCCCCTTCGCCTCTCGCGCTGCGCTCACCGCGCGCGCCGCCGCCGGCACAGTCGCCGTCGCTGCAACGCTGCTCTGGCCGGCCGCCGCCCGCGCCGGCGCCCCGCACGACGATTCCACCGACGCCGGCAAGGGCCGCGCCGCCTTCGGCGTCCCTCCCGCGAAGCCCGCCGCCGCCAAGCCTGGCCCGGCCACGATGACGGGCAAGGTCGCCGCGGTCGATGCCCCGCCGTCCGGCACTTACTTCACCACCGTCACCCTCGACGGCACCGCCATCGAGGCCGAGCGGCGCTTCACGCTGCGGATCGATCCTCCGTACGTGTTGCCGTTCAAGGTGGGCGACGCGCTCGCCGTCACCTACCAGTGCTTCAAGGCAGGGCCCGGCGCTTCCTTCTGCGACGCCACCCTCCGCGACGCCGCGTCGGGCGCGGTGCTGATGATCCTGTGCGGCAGCGGCCGTCCCGCCTGCGCGCCCGGTTGGGTCATCGGCGCGCCGCGTCCGCTCGCCGCGCCGGGCCGTCACGACCTCCCGCTGCCCATGACGCACGCCGGCCGCACCGCCATCGCGGACGACGGCGTCTGGCGCAAGCTCGCCACCTCCGACGGCCCCTGGCTTGTCACCGGCAGCGCCACGCGCTGGACCGGCAAGCGTCCCCCGGAGGCCCGCGACTTCACCACCTACGCCATCGTGCGCGCCAGGTGACCGCGTGCCGGGTAACGCTCGTCGCAGCCTTCCGGCGGCGCGGCCAGGGGGCGGCGGCGCCACCGCGGCGCACGGAGTGTTCCGCGGCGGCGGGTCAGAAGTAGTAGTGCGCCCCGACCCAGACGTCCCAGTCGAGGATGAAACCGGGGATGAAGACGGTCACCAGGCTAGGCTCCACGAAGATGTCGAAATGCGCATGATGGAATAACATCGACCAGTTGAAGATGCCTCGCGCGAACGGCCCCCAGCAGTCCGGCCCGGGCCCGCGGTTGCAGAAGTCGTAGTAGTAGGGCGAGCGCCACCAGCCGACGCCGCCACCCACGCCCGGGCCGAGGATCATCTCCCACGCGTGATGGCCGTGAGCGACGCTGGCGTGCCAGACGAGGTCGATCTCCGCGCGCCAGGTCGGCGCGGGCGTGTACCACCACCGCTGCACGCTGGCGTTGATGCCGAGGCTGAGCCCGACGCCGGCGAACCACTTCAGCGAGAAGCCGGTGGCCGTGCCGACGAACCCTCCGATGCCCAGGTTGCGCCCACCGCCGATCGCGCCCCAGCGCGGACCCCACACCGCCGCCTCGGCCGGCGGCGTCACGCCCAAGGCCAGGACCGTGGCCACGGCCGCGGCGGCGAGCAGCGCGGCCCCCCGTGTCCGCGCCCGCGGCCTCCCTCGCGCGCGCCCCGCCGGGCCGGCGCCGGGCGCTGCGCCTGCGCCGGCCCCTCCCCCGTCCCGCTGCTGTTCGCGGGTCGTCACCATGGCAGCTCCATCGCTTGAGTGAGGAACTCCATCAGCGGCGCGATGCGTTTGCACGCCGCCGCGTAAGCCTCCAGGAAATGCGGTCCCGTGATCACGGCGTCGCTCATCGCGACCGAGGTGATGAAGTCCTTGCGCTTGAGATCGTCGATGAGCTCGTGCTGCGGGTCGTAGCCCTGCGGCGGGCGCTTCAACGAATCGCCCTCGACGGCGATACGGTGCTTGCCGCCCACCACCGCCCGCCAGGCGCGCGGGCGCGACACGATGGCGTCGCGGATCTTGGCCAGGACCGCCGGCTCGGGGCGCCACACGCCGCCCGCCGCGAAGCTGTGGCCCGGCTGCAGGTGCAGGTAGTACCCCGGCGCGTGCACGTCCTTGCCCGACGCTGCGTGCGCGAAGTGAGCCGACGCATACGTCTTGTACGGCGACTTGTCCTTGGAGAAGCGCGTATCGCGATAGATGCGGAAGAGAGAGCCGCCCACCGGCCGCGGGTCGGCGACGTAGTGGCGCGACACCTTCTTCAGCGGCGACCCGAAGTCCAGAATGAACTGGATCATCGGCCGCTTCACCTCGGCCTCGAAGCGCTCCTTGTTGGCCTGGAACCAAGTACGATCGTTATGCGCTTTCAGCTCGCGCAGGAATTTGAACAGCCCCGGCCCGAAGTGACCGCCCTGCCTTGCCGCTGCCATCGTGTGCGCCTCCGCTTGGTGCCGAAGGTAACGCCGTCCGTACGGCGGTTCCAACCGCCGTGCGTGGCGCGCCGCGGCGCGCACTTGCGTTCCGGATGCGAATCATCCGATTATGCTGCGGCGTACGGTAGTTCCGGCCGCACGGTCGTCATACGTGCGCTCAACCGCCGCGCCTTCGGGCGTGCGCACCGGGGAACGACGATGGGAACCGTGATTCGTGCGCTGGAGAACGGGCTTACCAGGGCGGCGGCCGCCGTGTGGCCGCTGGTGGAAAAAGCCAACGAGGCGTTCCCGGGCAAGCCCTTCCAGCCGCCTTGGTCCCCGGCGGCGCTGCCCAAGAGCAAGGAACGCTCCAAGCCGCCGCTCGGTTTTCCGCGCGTGACCGACTCGCTGTGCCCGCAGTGCGTGAAGGAGGCGCGCCGCGCGATTCTCAGCGGCGAGAAAGACGTCGACCACCTCATCAACGGCAAGCCGGGTGAGATCAAGGCGCACATCGTCGAAGAGGACGGCCAGGTGCTGATGCGCAAGACCTGCCCCGAGCACGGCGCCATCGAGGATCTGATGTCCACCGACGCGCGCTTCCTGGAGCGCATCGAGCGCCTGTTCCCCGGGCGCGACGTGAAGGGCGCGTGGACGAAGCTGCGGCAGCACGGGTCGTCGTCGATCCAGTACGGGCGCGGGGCGGTGCTGACGGTGGACCTGACGAACCGCTGCAACATGATGTGCGACCCGTGCTTCATGGACGCCAACCAGGTCGGCTACGTGCACGAGCTGACGCTCGACGACGTCAAGGAGATCCTGGACAACTCGATGTCCATCCGCCCGCGCCGGCAGCTGTCGGTGCAGTTCTCCGGCGGCGAGCCCACGATCTCGCCCATCTTCCTGGAGGCGGTGCGCTACGCCAAGGACGTCGGCTATTTCTGCGTGCAGGCCGCCACCAACGGCATCCGCTTCGCCCAGGAGCCGGAGTTCGCGCGGCAGGCCAAGGACGCCGGGCTGCGGCTCGCCTATCTGCAGTTCGACGGCATCGGCGAGGAGGCCAACAGCCACCGCAAAGTGGGGAACCTGTTCGACGTGAAGCTCCGGGCGATCGAGAACCTAGCGGCCGCCGACATCGACGTCGTGCTGGTGGTGAGCGTGGTGAACGGCGTGAACGACGACCAGGTCGGACGCGTGATCCGCTTCGCCATCGACAACGCCGACAAGGTGACGGTCGTGTCGTTCCAGCCGGTGTCGTTCACGGGGCGCGACGAGGACATCAGCGACGAGGACCGCAAGCGGCAGCGCTACACCTTGACCCACCTGGCCCACGACGTGAAGGACCAGACGGGGCTGCTGGAGCCGATGCGCGACTGGTTCCCGCTCTCGGCGATGGCGCCGTTCTCGGCGCTCACCGACCGCGTCAACGGGATGGAGTCGCAGATGGGAACGCTGAGCTGCGGCTGCCATCCGAACTGCGGCATCGGCACGATCCTGTTCGTGCACAAGCACACCGGCGAGACCGTGCCGCTGACGCGCTTCCTCGACCTCGAGCAGCTCATGAAGGACGTCGACACCATCGCCGACGGCAACCGCGGCAAGGCGCTGACGGTGGCGCAAGTGGGGCTGGCGCTGCTGAAGAACTTCAAGCCGGAAGAGGCGCCGGCGGGGCTCGATTTCGTCACGCTGGTGCGGCAGTTCTTGTCGCAGACGGGCGTGACGAGCTTCGGCGACAAGTCCGACGCGCACGCGTTCGAGTGGCGCGCGCTGTTCGTCGCCGGGATGTGGTTCCAGGATCTGTTCAACTACGACTTCAGGCGCACCGAGATGTGCATCATCCCCTACGGCACGCAGAAGGGGGAGATCTCGTTCTGCGCCTACAACACCGGCGCGGGCTGGCGGCAGATCATCGAGAACATGCACATGACCGCCACCACGCGCGACTGGTACAAGCAGCACGGCAAGCACAAGGTCTACGCCAACCAGCGGGCGATCGTGCCGCTCGACGCGGCGGCGCCGCCGCTGTCGGTGAAGGTGAACGGGACCGACGCCGCCACGCGCGGGCCGCTGGGCGGGCGGGGCGCGCACCGCGTGCCGCTGGCGGGGCACGGCGCCGGCGGCGCGGCGGGGGCCGGCGGCTGCGGCAGCGGCTGCAGCTGCGGCTGACCATGACGGCGGACCCGTTCCGCACGCTCGTCGTCAGCGATCTCCACCTGGCGGACCCGGTCGATGACCGGGCGGCGGCGGAGGCGCTGGTGGGGTTCGTGGACGAGCATCGCGAGAGTCCGCCGGCGCCGGGAATGCGCTGGCGCCTGGTCGTGGCGGGCGACCTCTTCGACCTGGAGGTGCGCCGCGGGCGGGCCGGGAAGGCGTGGCGGTCGGGGGCGGCCGCGGCAGTGGACGGGCTGGTACGCGACTTTCCGGCGGTGTGGGAAGCGCTGCGCGCGTTCGCCGCCGCGGGGAACCGCGTGGTGGTCATCCCTGGGAACCACGACGCGGCGCTGGCGGAGCCGCTGGGCGCGGCGCGCGTGCGCAAGGAGATCGGCCACGGCACACAGGTGACGCCGCTCTGGCGCGACGCGGCGCGCGAGCTCATCGTGGCGCACGGCCACCAGCAGGACCCGGACAACCGTTTCGCGGTTTGGCCGCCGGCGGCGTCGGCGGCCGCGCTAGTGGGGACCGTCGGACCGGCCACGAAGGGCGCAGCGCCGGCGGAGGACGCCTCGCTGGGCGTGTTGATGACCCGGCTGTTCGTGGGGCCGATGCGATTCCGCGTGCGCTCCGAAGTGGAGGGCACGCCGCTGAAGAACTTGCTCGGCGTGATGCTGAGCCACGGGCTGGGCGCGCCGGTCATCGTCTTCGCCTACCTGTGGGCGGCGCTGCGCATCGTTCTGTTCCACAGCGGCGCGCGCTTCTTCGCGGCGCGCGCGGCGGCGGTAGGCTCCAGCGGCGCGGCGGATGCGGCAGGCGTTGCGGTCGGGGAGGGCACGGTCCGCGTGATGGGCGTCGCTCCGGACGAGCTGCCGGCGTGGGCGGCGCTCGATCGCGTAGCGGCGCGCCCGACGCTGGCGCGACGCTGGAACACGTTCCATCGCCTCTACCTCGGGCGCGTGGTGATCACGCTGGCGGCGACAGCGGTGGTGCTCGGGCTCCTGCTGGCGCCGCATCGCGCCTGGACGCCCTGGGCGGCGCTGGCGGGCGCGCTCGCGCCGTTGGTGTTCTTCGCCGTGCGCGGGAACCTCTACGCGCACCGCGTGCGCCATGCGCTGGAGGCGGCCGCACACGCGCTCGTCGACGGCGGCCACGCGCGTACAGTGGTGTTCGGTCACCTCCACCACCGGGTCGACCTCGCCCTGGCGGAGGGCGGCCGCTACTTGAACGCCGGAATGTTCTTCACGCGGCGCGGCGGGGCGGCGGCGCTCAGCTTCGTCCGCGAAGAGGCCGACGGTCTCAGGCTCGCGTCCTCGGCGGTGGCGCGCCCGTCGCGCGTTTCGGCCGGCGCGTCGTCGTCTCCTTCTTCGTCGTCAAGGTCGTGAGCTCGCGCCGGACTTCAGCTTCTTCGTCGTCAACGCAATGGCCGCGCCGTCTGGTGGCCGCCGCTCTCGAACGCGCGTGACCGTGCCACGGCGGCGGCCGTACCAGAGCGCCGCGGCCAACGCGAGCAGCGCCGCCGCGCTGCGCGGCTCGTAGCTTCGCGCTGTTCGGCATCCGCAGCCGGCTTCCGGTCCGGTGCCCGCCTCCGCTCCCGTGCCCGTCCCCGGGCCGGCGCCACTCGCCGGTCCTGCGCCCGTCGCCGCCGCCGCCGTGGCGGTCGTTCCGGTCCCCGTCGCCGCCGTCTCGGCGCCCGTCCCCGTTCGAGTCCCTGCTCCGCTCGCCTCCATGCCCAGTGCGAGCGCGCGCATCCCGGCGGGCAGGTAGCTCGCCAGCGTCACGCCTCCGCGCGGCGCGTGCGCGACGTCCAGCGCCGGCGTCACGACGGCAGCGCCCAGGCCGATCGTCCCGGCGGTGGCCTTATCGGCGGGCCGCCCGCCCC
>DASYRF010000356.1:0-13072 GCA_036004705.1 Myxococcota bacterium | reverse complement strand
GGCGCGACGCCGCCTGGAGCCACAGCGACGCGGACCTGCTCTACTGCCACAGCAACACGCAACTCTACGCGGTCACGGCCAGCAGCGGCGCGCAGGCGTTCGTCGCCGACTTCAACGGTCAGCTCGGCACCGAGCAGCTCGACGGCATGCGCGTCGACGGCGCCGACGAGGTCTTCACCTTCATCACGCGCGACAGCACGGGCGTGGCGCTGCGCGCGTTCGCCTACGAGCGCTCGACCGACACGCTGCACGTGCGCGACTACGCCGGCGACACACTCGACGGCGCCCAGCTCGACCATGGCGGCGTCTACGTCGTCGGCAACTTCGACACGCGCTGGGACGTGTGGGACTTCGGCGCCGACGCCGTGACGCCGGTGAACGCGGACGGCGTGGAGCGCGGCGGCCTTTGCCCGCAGGTCACCGGAACGAACCTCCTGGTCGGCGGCGACTGCTGGGACGGCGGCTTCCTGGCACGCACGCTCGACGCGCCGCTCGCCTGGACGCACATCCTGTCGCTCCTGGGCACCGACGGGAATCCGCAATGGGACTTCGTGACGGACCTGTCGCTCAACCAGTCCGACGAGCGGTGGTTCCTGGTGTCGTTCTGGACGGACGGCACCGGACCCGTGCTGGCCGACTGGCAACCGTGGGAGCAGGAGATCGTCGCCGTGGCGACCGACGGCACGTGGGCCCTGCGCCTGGCGCATCACCACAGCGACGTCGTCGACGGCGGCTGGGAGGCCAGCCCGCGCGCGACCATCTCCTTCGACGGCCGCCACGCCCTGTTCACCAGCAACTTCGACGGCGGCGGACGCGACGTCTTCTTGCTCGACGTTCCGGAGATCTGCCCATGACGATGCGCGCACGAACCGGCTGTGCCGGCCGAGGCCCGCTGTTCGCGCTGCTGCTCGCGGCGGCGGCGCTGGGCGCTCCCGCGGGCTGCCACTGCGCCACCCGCGATCGCGGCGACGCCGCCACGGACGCCGCCGTGCCCGCAACGGACGCCGGCGGCGGCGACACCGACGCCGTCTCGTCCTCCGAGGCCGGCGCCACCGACGGCGCGACGGACGCCGCTGCCCCCGCGTGCGAAGCCACGGCGAGCTCGACGCTTCCGGACGTCACGCTTTCGTTCCCGCCGCAGGACTGCACGTTCACGCTCGCCGAGGCGGCCGCCGGGATCTCCATCACCTATGAGGTCGCCGTCGCGGCCCCCGTCGACATGGTGACGCCCGCGCCGCAGGACGCCGGCGGCTGCGGGCCGATCACGAACCCCAGCGGCCTGCTCGTCTTCGAACTGCTGGGCGGCGGCGGCCAGCAGTACTGCCTGTGCGACGTCGGCCTGTGCGCGCCCGGCTCGACCACGATTCAGCTCGTCCCCGGCAACTACGGGGCGGCCTTCACCTGGACCGGCCGAAACTGGGACGGCCCGTCGGACACCGGCAACCCGATGGGCGCGCCGTTCCCACCCGGCGATTACACGCTCGCCGCGAGCGCGATCGGGACGTTCGGCGCGGCCGCGACGCCGTTCAACGTCGCCGCGACGTTCGTCGTGCACCTCGTCCCCTGAGCCCTCACCCCGCCGGCGCCGCGCGGACCTCGTGCACCGGTGCGCGACCTCGTCGGCGCTCAGGGCGGATCGGGCACGTGCGCGAGCGTCGCTTCGCCTACGACTTCGCCGTCGTCCGTGCCGCGCGCGAGCACGACCTTCTTGGACGCGCCGGCGGCGCGGCCACGCACGCTCTCGGTGACCATGCCCTCGAGCTCGGCGCTGCCGACCCGCTCGATGCGCACGAATTCGATCGACTTCGCGCCCGCCAAGAACGTGTCGACATGCGCGATTTCGAGGTCCGCGGGCGCGCCGGGCGCGAGCACCGTGACGGCCACCGCGCCCGCCGCTGCCGCTGCCGCCGCCGCCGCCACGCGTCGCATGCCGCGCTTCTACCATTTCGCCCCTACGGCCGCACCGGCGCCGCGCTACCGGCCCGCGCTACGCGGAGAGCAGGACGTCGGTGGTGCGCCAGGTGGAGTCCAGGGTGGAGCGAGCGGTGGCCACGATCGCCGGCTGCGTGCGGAAGAAGACGCTCGTGCGCACGACAGCGGCGTTGGCGTCGGCGGGCTCGACGGCGGGGGCATCGCGCTCGGCGGCGAACGCGGCGGCGAGAGTCGCCACGAGCGCCCAGCGCAGCGTGAGCGCGAAGGCCCCGGCGACGACGCCCTCCAGGGCCAGCTGCTTGGACCAGAGCCACTGGCGGAAAACGTCACGGTAGTAAGACGCGAGCGGCTCGGCGTCGAACGGGTGGAGGGGCGGGACCGCGAGCAGGCGCGCAACGCGGGGCTCGACGGCGGCGGCGGGGAGGCGGCCAGCGGCGCGGGCGGCCGCGAGCGTGAGCGCGCCGTCGACGCGGTCGAGCAGGTCGCTCATCCAGGGGACCGGCTCGCGTGGAAGGGCACGCACGCGCAGGGCGAGGTCGGCGAGCGCCTGCGCCGCGGCGTCGCGCGCACCCTGGTCGTCGGGACGGCGGCGCCGGGCATGGTTGGCGGCGTGCAGCGCGACAGTCACCGGGTCGACGGCGGCGGGCGCGGCCGGCGCGGTGGGCGCGGCGGGCGCAGCGCCCGTCTCGGCGGCGCGCTCCAGCGCACAGGCCGCTTCCCGCAACCCGGCCAGCGCGGCCGGCACCAGCGCGCCCGGGCCGCCGAAGCGCTGCAGCATCGAGTCTTCGAGGCGGCGGTAGTCGGCCCAGGCCACGGTCGGCCCCGCGGGCGTGCCGGCGCTCGGCGTGGCAACGACCGCCACACGGGCGCCGACTCGGGCGAGCGCGCCGGCGCGCGCGGTCACCTCGCTCACGGCGGTGGCGTCGAGGTGCACGGGCATGCCGTCGCGGAACGTGCGGTGGTAGGAGTCGCACTCCATGACCGTGCTGACCACGACGCCGTCGGGCGTGTCGATGGTCTCGTAGGGGAACAGGCGGCAGAGGTCCGGTTTCTCACCGACACCCTCGACGGCGTGCACGTCGCACAACCCGTCGTCGCGCAGCAATACGCAACGACCCGGCGGGTCGGTGCGCAGCTGCAGCCGCGGGCGACCCGTGACCGGCGACGCCACGACGGCGACGATCTCGCCGCCGCGCGCGTCGCGGCGCGCGCGCAAGGCGGTCCACGGCTCGGTATCGCCCTGCTGCACGTCGTAGCGCGTGCAGCACCCGCCGCTGCCCAGGCAACGGAAGCGCGCGTCCCGCAGGAACAGGAGCGCCGGGCCCGGGCGCGTCAAGGGCAGACCGGCGGCGACAGGCGCTTCTTCACCGAGCCGGCGGTGGGCCCGGAGGCGGGCCCCGAGCCCAGATCGAGGAGCAGGACGTCGCCGTCGCGCGGGCCGCCGACGACGACGGCGATGCCGCCGGCCCCATCGCCGGCGAGCGCGGTCGCGCTGAACGCGTCGGTGTCCGCCGCGGACAGCTTCATGCGCGCCTTCACTTTGCCGGTGCGCACATCCTGGACGACCACCTCGTTGCCCCCGTTGCCGGCGTTGAAGGCCCACAGGTCGCCGCTCAAGTGCAGCGGCGTCACCTCGGCGGTCGAGAAGAACGCCACACCGGCACCGACCTTCGCGATCTTCTTGCCCCTGGGGGTGACGAGCCACGAGCTCTCCCCGGGCCCCTCGCACACGGTGGTCGTGAGTAGGACCGTGTCGCCGACCAGGTCCACCGACCCGCACGGCGCGTCGGGCGTGGTGACCTTGAAGCGCGCGATGCGCTTCCCCGTGGCGAGGTCGTAGGTCTCCGCGGCGGCGAGGGCGCCGGCCGGACCGGGAATCTCGATCACCATCAGCGTGCCGGCTTCGTTCACGCGGGCCCACAGGCGCGGCCCGTCCTTGAGGAGCCCCTTGGGAGCGTAGCTGCGACAGCCGCCGCCGCCGGACTTGCACACCTTCACGTCGCTCGGCGTGCGCGTGACGGTGAGCGTGCCGCCGGCGGCGGCGTCGACCCCCGTGTCCTTGGTTGCGACGACGAGGGTCGCACCACTGCCCCCCAGCACCTCCGCGCCCCCGTCCGGGTCGTAGCGCGGCACCGGCAGCGGCGTGTAACGCCCGGCGGCGAGGTCGACCGACCAACAAGTGGGCTTCTCGAAGTGGTCGAGGCAGAACGAGACGACGCCGGGAGAGGGTGACGCGACGTGGTTGGGGTGCGAGTCGGACCCGCGCGTGACGCACCCCAGCGGCCCCTTGGCGGCCGGCGGAGGCGCGCCCGCCGCGCGCGCGGCGGCGGCGGCGACGAGAACGAGCACGGTGCCGAGGCCTGCGCCGGATCCCACGCGGCGGCCGACGGCAGTCATGGCCTTTCGAGCGGACATGCCCACCTCCCGGGTGGGCTCATACCACACGCTCAATTCCGCCGTGACCGCGACCTCGCCGCCGCCGCCTCGGCCTTGCCTCGCCGCCGCGACCGCTCGCCGGGCTAGATCTGCACGACCCCGGTGCGAACCAGCATGGCCAGGGTCTCGCGCTGCTCGGGGCGCAACACCTTGTGCACGCGTTCCAGCGCGCGCACGGTCGCCTGCTTCATGCGCTCGGCGCTCTGCACGCGCGGCGAGGCAGCGTCGGCCGTCTTCGCCGCGTCGAACTTTTCCTCGGTGAGCGCGTCGGCCAGCGCCGCCGCCGACCGCCGTGCGTCGACCGCCGCCTGCGCCCGCTCGGTCTTCAGGTCGTCGAGCGCACGGGCCACCTCGCGCATCTGCGCGTCGTCCAGGTCGAGCTTCCAGGCCAGGAAGCGCAGCGGCCGCCTGACCCCGAAGCCGCCCGGGCCCGGCCCCGGCTCGCCGTCGCCAAAGCCGAGCCCGCCGCCCGGCCCGTCCCATTCGACGCGTACGCGCCGCCGCCAGTGCCGCCCCTCGCCGCCCGGCCCGCAATCCACGTGCACGTCTGCGTGCGCCTCGTGTCCCTCCGGGTGCCCTTCACGCCGCGCACCCCACCACCACCAGAACCCTGGATGATGCATCGCTGCTCTCCTCTCGCCGGGGCCACTGACCGCCGGCGGGTTTTTTCGCACGCGCGGGCCCCATGCCTCGCGCGGTCCCTCGGACCCCTTCAGTCTTGGCCCGCCCCGCGGTCCTGTCAACCCGCACCGCGCACGAACCGGAACCAAAACCGGAACCGGAACCGGAACCGGAGTCGGACCCGGAACCGGAACCGGAATGAACCGGAACCGGAGCCGGACAGAGCCGGACCCGGAACCGGAAGCGGAAGCGGAGAGAACCCGAGCCGGACCCGGAGCCGGACCCCGGCCCCGCACACGGAGTCGGAAGCTACGTCGGGGCGGCGTCGCGCGCGGCGAGGAGGCGGAGCAGGCGGGCGTGCGCGGGAACGCTCTCGCAGAACGTGCGGCGGAAGTGCGGGGCGTCGATGCGCGCGAGCCGCACGGCGAAGGCGCGGCCGGCTTCGTCCAGCGCGGCGGCGGCGGCGCCGCCGTGGCCCAGCGCCGCCAGCGCGTCGTGGTGCGCCAGCAGCAGATCCGCCTCCATCTCCTCCATGCCGCCGAGCCGCGCCCGCAGCGCGAGCGCGGCCTCGCACTCGGCGACGGCCTCGGCGGGGCGCCCGAGGTCCACCAGCGCGGCGGCGCGCGCCGCCCGCGCGAGCAGCTCGATGGGAACGCCGCCGGCGGCCGCGTCGCGCAGCGCCGCGTCGGCCTCCGCGAGCGCGCGCTCGGGCTCGCCCGCCTCGCGGGCGATGACGGAGGCGTAGAGCAGCGCCGCCACGGCGAGGCGCGGGTGATCGAGCTCGCGGGCGATCGCCAGCGCCGCCTCCTCGGCGGCACGCCCGGCGCGCGCGTCTCCCAGACGCGCGTACAGCAGGCCCAGGTTATGGAGGACGTAGCCCTCGGTAGTGCGCAGCCCTAACGCGCGCGTTCGCGCGAGCGCGTCCTCCAGCGCGGCGCGCGCCGCGGCGAGGTCGCCCATCGCCTGCAGCGTGCCGCCGATGTCGCCGGTCGTCTGCGCCGCATTGCGCATCGCGCCGGCCGCCTCGAACGCGGCGAGCGCCTCGCGATGGCTGGCCAAGCAGGCGGCGTCGTGCCCCCGGATGGCGGCGATGTGCGCGCACGTGCCGGCGGCGCGGGCGCGCGCCTCCATGTCGCGGCTGGCGGCGGCGTGGGCGACGGCCGCGGCAGCCACGCGCGTGGCCTCGTCGAGCGCGCCGGCGGCGGTCAACATCTCCCCGAGCGTGCTGGCGGCGCGCGCCGCGGCGACCAGATGGCCCGCCGCACGCGCCATCTCGAACGCCTGGCGAGCGAGCACCACCGCTTCGTCCATGCGGCCGCGCCGCGTCAGGAAGAGCGCGCGCCGCCGCATCGCTTCGACGCGTGGCGCGACCGGCACTTCCGCCTCGCTGGCGCGCGCCGCCAGCGCCGCCAGCCGCTCGTGCTCGGCGCCCGCGTCCGCGGTGCGGCCCAGCCAGTTGAGCGCCGCCGCCCGCCGCAGGCGTAGCGCGTGCTCCGCGCCAAGATCGAGCGCCTGCTCCGCGCCGCCGGGATCCAGCGCCCGGTCCGAATACGCCACGACGCGCGCCGTGTCACAGCGCCGGTCGGCGGCCTCGGCCGCGCGCAGCCAGTGCGGCCGCGCCGCCAGCGAGTCGCCGGCCTTCGCCAGGTGCTCGGCGACCTCCTCGGGCGGCGCGTCGGGGCGGGCGAGCAGCCACTGCGCCGCCAGGCCGTGCAGGCGCGCGCGCTGCGCCTCGGTGAGCATCGCGTAGGCGACGTCGCGCACGACGGCGTGGCGGAAGACCCACTCGCGGCAGCCGGCCAGTCGCGCCGGGGCGCGCGGCACCACGAGGTCGCCGCGCCGCAGCGCCGCCAGCAGCCGCGGCGCCTCCGGCTCGCCGAGCGCCGACACGGCCTCCTCCCAGAACCAGCGCCCGAGCACGGCGGCGCGTTTCAGCGTGTCCTTCTCGCGCGCACCCAGCTGGTCCAGGCGCGCCTGCACGGCACCCTCGACCGTCAACGGCAGCGCCGCGGGGTCGGCGCCCTCCCTGACGGCCAGCGACAGCTCCTCGGCGAAGTAGGGGTTGCCGGCGGCGCGCTCCACGATGGCGGGCTCCGTGCGGCCGAGGATGCGCTCGACGATGGCACCGGTGTCTCCCGCCGACAGCTCGAGCAGCGCGAGCCGCTCGGCGCCGGCGAACAGCCCCGCGCGCTCCACGGCCGGGTCCGGCCGCGACGTGGCGACCACGGCGAATGGCCGCGCCGCCAGGCGCAGGCGCAGAAACTCGAGCAGCGCCAGCGACGCGCCGTCGACCCACTGCGCGTCGTCCACCAGGACCACGACGCCGGACTGCGCGGTCCATCCCTCGACCAGATCGCCGAGCGCCAGGCGAATGCGGTCCGCCATCGCTTGCGGATCGCGGCGCGCGGTCTCGAGGTGCGTGTTGTCCGCGAAAGGCACGCCGACGAGCTCGCCGATGAAGTCCGCCGTGCCGCGCCGCTGCTCCGGCGCCAGGCCGGCGGAAGCGACCAGCGCCTCGAGGCGCGCGCGCGCCTCGTCGAGCGGCGTGCCCTCCGGAAGTGCGGCGGCCTGGCGGATCAATCCCTGCACGGCGGCGTGCGAGCCGCCCGCGCGCGCCGCTTCACCACGCGCCTCCAGCAGACGCAACGCACCGCCGCGCGTGGAAAGGAGCACGCGCTGCAGCTCGTGGCGCAGGCGGCTCTTGCCGATGCCCGGCGGGCCGGCGACGAGCGCCGCCTGCGCACGTCGCTCGGCGACGGCGCGCTCGACGAGCGCCAGCAGGCGCTGTAGCTCCGGTGCACGGCCGAGGAACGGCACCTCCACGCCGCCGACCTCACGCACGCCCAGGGCGCGCGCCCCCGCGCGCTCGCCTTGCACGCAAGCGCCGGCGACCTCGAAGCCGCCCAGCACGCGGCGGCGCGTCTCGCGGCACGCTCCCACCGTCGGGCCGCGCGGCGACCGATCCGGCGCGGGCGCGGGGACGGCCTTCGCCTCGCGCAGGGCCCCTTCGGCGGCCGCCAGCGCCGCCCCGGTCACGGCGCCGGCCTCACCGGCGGCCACCACCGCCTTGCCCGTGCCGACGCCGAGCGCCGCGGCGTAGCCGCGCACCGCCAGCGCCGCGCGCACCGCGCGCTCCGGCTCGTCGCCCAGCCAGACGGCGTCACCGAACACTCCCACCGCGCGCCGGCCGCGCAGCACCGCCGCCGTGCCCCCGCGCCGCCGCACTTCGGCGACGAACGCCTCCTCGGCGGCCGGGCCGACGAGATCGACCGCGAGCACGGCGGTGACCAGGCGCGTCTCCTCGCCGAGCCGCAGCAGCGCCTCGCCGCCCGGCACGCCGCCCGCGCCGGCGCCCGCGCGCGAAGCCGTGCCGTCACGCTCGGGGGCGGCGGCAGCATCGGCCAGCGCACCGGCGAAGTCCGCCATCGACGCCCAGCGGCGCGCCGGCCGCTTCTCCAGCGCCCGGGCCAGCGCGGCACCGATGGCGGCGGGAACTTGAGACGGCAGCGGGTCGGGCGGCTTGGTGGCGATGCGGAAGAGCTCGGCCATGACGTGGCCTGCCGCCCAGAACGGCGGGCGCCCGGCCAGCGCGTGATGCAGCACCGCACCGAGCGCGAAGACGTCCGTGCGCGCGTCGATTGCCGGGAGCGCGGCGATGCGCCCGCGCGCCCGCGCCCCCGCGCGCTCCGGCGCCGGCGCGGCCACGGGAACGCCGGCCGCCGCGACGTCCTCTTCATCGGCGTCCCCGCCCTCCCCCGTCACCTGCTCCGGAGCCATGTACGACGGCGTCCCCACCATCGTATGGGTCGCCGGCGGTGATGCGTCCTCGTCCCCGTTCCCGTCGCCGTCGCCCGCTTCGCCGCTCCCGCCGCCGGTCGTATCCGCACGCACGGCGATCCCGAAGTCGATCACCTTCAGCGCCCCCCCTTCGCACACGAACAGGTTCCCCGGCTTCACGTCGCGGTGCACCAGCCCGCGCGCATGCGCCGCGCCCAGACCCGCGGCCGCAGCCACGCCCAGCCGCACCACTTCGGCCGGCGCCAGCTTCCCGCGCCGCCGCAGCCCCACGTCGAGCGACTCGCCGCGTAGCAGCTCCATCGCCAGCCACGGCGTGCCGTCCGCCGCCTCCCCGGCATCCAGCGCGCGCACGACGTTCGGATGGTCGATCTCGCGCAGCAGCTCGGCCTCGCGCTCGAAACGGCGGCGCGCCTCCGCCTCCAGCGCACCGCCGCGCAACACCTTCACCGCCGCCGCCGCGCCGTCGCTCGCGGTCGCGCGCCACACCTCCCCCATGCCGCCCGCCCCCAGCCGCTCGACGAGGCGCCAACGCCCCAGCGCCGTGCCGGCCTCCGGCGCGGTCATTGCGTGCCGCTACACGTCACCGCCGCCCCCCGATTGCACAGGTCCGCCGCCGCCAGCGGCGTGCCCGCCAGCCGCGCGTCCATGAAGTCGAGCGCCTCGCCCAGGCTCCACAGCGCGCCTTCCACGTGGCCCGCCCCGGCGCACTTCAGGAACTGCAGCGGCATCCCCGCGGCGCAAAGCGCGTCGAACGACGCCTCCTCGATGGTCGGGTCCACGATCGGGTCGATCTCCCCCAGCACGAAGAGCACCCCGTACGCCGGGTCGCCCGTCCCCGGACCCATGCGCGCGATCGACGTCGACGTCAGCGAGTTCTCCGTCATGACGCAGCCGAACGGGTCGAGGGTCTCCAGCGTGCCCGCCGACGCCGCGCTCAGCACCGCCGGCTGGAAGACGTCCGCGAGCGTCATCATCGAGAAGTCCAGCGTCGGATTGCACGACGCCGCCAGCGCCGCCGGCACGTCGGTGTCCCACGGCGGCACGAGGATCTGATCAAGCATGCCGCCGTACCCGTACCAGGTGGGCGTGGCCGCCGCCGCCGCCGTGACGAGCCCCGTCGCGGCCGTCACGGTCGAGAGCGACCGCTCCGCCTGCGTGGTCAGGTCCGCCGGCGGGACCGCGGCCACGCCGCCCAGCGCGGTGAGCTCCGGCGCGTAGTAGGGCGCCAGGCGATCCACCCACAGCACGGCGTGCCCGCCCTGCGACACCCCCCAGGTCACGAACCGCGGCGCCACGCACATGCCCCCTCGGTCCGCCGGCGCCATGGCGCCCACCGCACGCACAGCGTCCAGCGACGCGATCGCCGTCGCCTCTCCCACGAGGTACGGATGGGGGAACCCCGTGGTCGTGCCCGGGGCCGCCAGCCCGATGTAGTCCGGCAACACCACCACGTGTCCGAGCGAGGCGAAGTACGCCGCCAGGAATTGCATGCCGACGTTCGTCGACGCCGAGCACCCGTCCGTGAACCCCATCGTCCCGTGCAGGATCACCACCACGTCCAGCGCCTGATCCGCCGGCAGCCCCTCGGGCCAGGCCACCGCTGCGGTCGCGGCCAGCAGCACGCCGCGGTCCTGCGTTTGGTAGCTGAAGCCGCGCACCGACGCGTCGTACAGCGGCGGCCGCGGCAACGTGACGCCCGCCGCCCCTGCCAGCACCGCCAGCGTCCCCGCCGCGTAGCTCGCGGACGACCCAATCCCCAGCACGCTCCCCAGCGACGCGTCGCGCAGCCACGTGTAGGCGGGCGAGCCGCACCGCGCCGGATCGTCCGCCAGCGCGTCGGTCGCCGCCGTGCCGCCGACCATCGGCGGCGGGAAGTTGCAGGCCGCCGCGCCCGAGTCGCTGGCCGCGTCCGTACCGCTGTCCGTCGTCCCCGTGACGCCGGAGTCGGAGGCACGCCCGTGGCATCCACATCCCTGCCCCGCCGCCCCCACCGCCGCCGCCGCCGCCACCGCCGTCGCCACCGCCACGATCGCGCGCTGCCGCGCCGATCGGTCCACAGGCTTGGTCATCAGATCCTCCTGCTGGGAGACTACCCCATTATTGCGGGACCGCCGCGACCCCTGGCGCTGGCGATCGGCCGCGCTAGAATGACGCGTCGCGCCGCCGGTTCGCGCGCGCGGCGGGCGGTCGGGACGGGGCGAAGGCGGCGCATGGTACGGTTCGCGCAGGGCGGCAACTACGAGATCGAGCTTGTCGGCGGCGTGGCGCATTGCCGCGTCTGGCGCCGCCCCGACGTCGACCACGCCACCGGCGCCCGCTTCGCCCAGCAGCTGGCGGCGCACCTCGCGGAGCTCTTGCGCGCCGACGCGCGCGCCCTCGTCCTCGACCTCCGCGAGGCGCCGCCCGTGCAGGGCCCACGGACGCAGGCCGCCGTCGGCGGAATCCTCGGCGCCTGGGAGGCCAACGCCCGCCCCGCAGCGTTCGTCGTGACCGGCGCGCTGTCGCACCTCCAGATGGTGCGCCTCGCGCGCGAGCACGCCCCGCACCACGCCCGCGTCTTCCAGCACCCCGACGAGGCCAACGCCTGGGTCGTGGAGCGCCTGCGCGACGCCGGGCTCGCCGGCCGCGGCTAGCGCCACCGGAACGGCTTGGCCGCCCGCTAGGCTGGGCTCTCCTTCTGCACGGCTCCCGCGTCGTTCGCGGGGCCCTTGGTCGGTGAAGAGCCTTCCGGGTGCCGGCGCTGCCACCAGTCCTTCAACGTTCCGAGCAAGCCCGCAATCACGAGCACGCGAAACGCCACCAGGGGGACGCCCGCGCCCGCGCCCCGTGGCTGCAGTGGCGGGACAAGACCCAACGACTCGGTCACCTTCACCTCCGGCAGCAGGTCGAGCAATACCCAACCGTAGTAGAGATTGAAGTCGATGATGGTGTGCGGCCCTTCGGGCCCATATGACGCCCAGCGCAATGTCTCCAACAGGAACGAGATCGACGCAGCCACCGCCATGCCGATCAAGGCAATCCCCAAGAAGCCGCCGAGAACCCTGTTGATTGGAAGGCTGACTCGATCCGTCCCCCGCAGCGCCGTCGCGCGCGCGGCGGTGCTGACCCGATCCGGAATGCGCCCGGTCAGGGGCCGCAGAGCGGCGTGCCGGGGCCGGCGAGGTAGGTCGAGGCGCGCATCACGAACCAGCCGTCGTCGGTGGCGGGGGTCGTCATGCAGCCGGCGCCCGCGCCGAAGGCGATGCCGAGGGCGCCCGCGGCGGCGTACTCCTCGGGGTGGTCGAAGAAGTAGTCGACGCGATTGTCCTGATAGCGGTCGCAAATGTCTTCGAGACCCACGTGGCCGTAGGGCACCTGCCACCAGAGGAGCGGAAGGCCGAGGTCGCCGGCGACGCGCGAGGTCCAGGAGAGCGCCATCGTGAAGTCGGGGAGCGTGGCGTTGGTGGCGTCCCACCAGCGGCCGTTGAAGCCGGCGTCGCGATCGGACTGCTCGACGACGAGCAGGTCGGCGGCGCCCGCGCCCAGCGCGGCCAGCCAGGCGGCGGTGGTGTCGGCGTGCGCGGTGCGGTCGAAGCCGGGACCGTTGTCGAGGTAGGCGTCGTAGCCGGCGCCCCAGGCGGAGGCGTGGAAGCCGAGCAGCGCGTTCGGCGCCTCGGCGCGCGCGACGTCCACCATGCAGCGCGCGAAGCCGCCCATCGTGTCGGGCTCGGCGGCGCACTCGGCGGCGCCGGCGGCGGCGACGGCGGCGGGGATGGCCTCGGGGTCGGCGGCTGCCTGCTCGCCGTACCCCCAGAAGTCGGGCTCGAGGTGCACGATCACCGGGCCGCTGGTGCTGGCGGCGATGGTCTGCTGGAAGAAGCGCCAGTCGGCGAGGTAGGCCTGCGCGACGGCGCCGTCGCTGAGCGCGGTCACCTCCGCCATGCCCTCGTTGTAGCCCGACGCGGCCAGCCAGACGTAGTACGTGAACATCGGCACGGCGCCGGCGGCTTCGTCGGCCGTGATGTTGTTGGCGACGTAGCGGCCGGGCGGCTCCTGGTCCCATTGCCAGCAGCCCCACCATTCGCAGCCGGCGGCGTTCGAGCAGTCGGCGCCGTTGACCGTGCAGCCGGTCGCGCAGCTCGCGCAAGGGCCGCCGGTCGGGACTGCGCCGGCCAGGTAGCGGTAGCGCAGGCCGAAGGGCGCGGCGGCGAAGTCGGCGTCCTCCATGGCGCCGCCGACGAGCAGGTTCGCGCGCCCGAGGGCCGCGCCGAGGTCGCCGGCGGGGCACGCCGCCGAGCCGCCGCCG
>DASYRF010000355.1:0-15503 GCA_036004705.1 Myxococcota bacterium | reverse complement strand
CGCGTGGCTCACTTCGAGCCCGAGCTTCGCGCCGCGGTAGGGGTTGCCGCGCTCGAACGTGGGGTTCAGAAGCGCCGTTGCGTCGGGCCAAATCGCCACCAGCGAGCCGGTCGACTCCGCCATGAGCCGCCCTTCCAGCAGCGTCGAGCCGCTGAAGCGCCACGGCACGTCGCCGAGCGCCGTGCCCGTTTCGCGGTCGACGAGCAGCGCGCCGGCCGGGACCTCGGCCGTGGCGCCGGCGAAGCGTACGCGTACGCGCACCAGGTCGCCGCCTGCCGGCGGCGGCGCCGGTTTGCCCTTCGGCGGTGGAGCCGGCTCGCTCGCCGGGCGAAGCCCGATGAGCAACAGCGCGAGGTGCAAGTGGAGCGGCGCCACGTCGAGGCCGAGCACGCTCTCGTAACGTTTGCCGGTCTTGCCGACCGCGAGGAACTCCAAGATGCCTTCGTGCAGCGTCACGGTGCCGGGCGCCTCGGCGACGCCGCGTGCCAGGTCGACGCGCACGTCGCCCACCATCAGCACGTCGCGGGAGACGGCGTGCACCACCTTCGCGAGCTCCTCGTCGGCGAACGCCGGACCCGCGCCTCCGCCCGCCGCGTACACGATGGGCGCGGGCCGCATCAGGGCCGGATCGCCGCGCAGCGGGAGCGCGGGCGCCGTGGAAGCGCCCGTGGCCGCGGCGGGCGGGACCGCTGCCGCGCTCGCCGGCGTCGCGGCCGACCCGGGCGCAGGGCTTGCACCGCCGGTCGGTCCGCTCGGGGCGGGCGCGCAGGCCGCCGCCACCATCGTGGCCGCCGCGGCGAGTGGCGCGAGTCGTCGCCAGTGGGCGCCGCCGCCGGGCGGGCAGGGCATCGGCATCGCGCGGCTTCTACTACGCCGCCGTCGGGCAGACAAGTCGCCGCGCTGCGCGCCCCCGCTCGTCCGCGCAAACGGCGCCCGCGCCGGCGCAGTCCCCCCCGCCCGATCAGAACGCTTCTTCGTAGGCCGCCGTGCGAGAGTCGTTGTAGAACCGCTTCGCGCTGTACGAATCCGGGGCGGCGCCGGCCGCCTTGAGACGGTCGAGGACCCCGCCGGCCAGGGACACCGGCTTGCGCGACACGTGGCCGAGCGCCGCCTCGTCTTCGAAGCGCTTGCGCGCGGCGTCGAGGCGCTCCACCGCCCCGCGCCGGTCACCCTTGGCGTGCAGGTCGGCCGCCGCGTCGAGGTCGCGCGCCAGCTCGGCAGCCACGACCCGCTCGGTGGCCTTGGGGTCGCGGCTCGCCTCGGACGCCGCCGCGTCGGCGACGATGGTCGTGCGCACCGCGGCCGCGGCCAAGTGGGCCGTCTCGGCGGCGCTCGCCTCGCGGTAGCCCAGCATCACGGACGCCACGGCGGCCGCGCCCACCGCGCCCGCCGGGACGCGCAGGCGCACGACGATCTTGCGGTCGACCGCCGCGTAGAGGTCGCCCGGGCGCACACGCCAGCGCACCACGCCAGGGCTCGCGACGGGCTCGGCGTCGTGCCCGACGAACTCGAGCACCTCGACGCCGGGGGCGGGCGTGAGGTCGACCCAGGGCGCGCGCGCCACGACCGTGCCCGCGGCGCGCAGCTCGTCGGCGAAGACCGCGGCGAGCGCCGTGTCCTTCTCCACGTAGTGGTACGCGCCGCCGCCGCGCCGGGAGACGGCCATGAGGAGGTCGACCTTGGCGTCGAGCCCGACGCCCACGGACGTCACGGCCACGCCAGCGTCGTAGATGGTGCGCGCCAGCGCAGCGAGCCCGTCGGCGGTGCGCACCGGGCCGACGGTGGCCTTGCCGTCCGACAGCAGGACGATTCGGTTGGTGAGGCCTGGAGCGGCGAAGCGCAGCACCTCGTCGCGCCCGGCCAGCAGCGCATCGTGGATGTTCGTCTCGCCGTGCACGCGCAGCGCGGCGATGGCGGCGAGCAGCCGGTCCCGGCCGGCGGCGTCGACCGCGGTCGACGGCACTTTCACGTCGACCTTCGCCTCGTAGGCCACGAGCGCCGCGCGGTCGCCGGCGTCGAGCCCCGCCACCAGCTCCGTCGCGGCGCGCTTCGCCTCGGCCAGCTTCGAGCCCGCCATCGACCCCGAGACGTCCAGCACGATGGCCAGGTTGACCGGCAGGCGGGCCGCGGCCGTCCGGCGCCGCAACGGCTCGAGCGACACCACCAGCCACGCCTCGGCGCCGCCCGGCGTCACCGGCAAGAGCGCGCGGTCCATCCGCGCGTCCAGGTGCACCGGCCCCTCGGCCGCGGGCACGGCGGGCGCTGGGGCGGGCGCGGGGGCCGCTGCCGGCGCTGGCAGCGCCGCCGCCCCGGTTGCCGCGCCGGGCGCGGTCGGGGCTGTCGCGGCCGCCGGCGGCGGCGCGCCCGAAGGTGCCCGGTCGGACTTCGTCAGCCAGGGCAGAAAGCTCGTGGCCGCCGTCAAGAGAAACGCGACCAGCGGGGTGCGAGAGCGCGGCAGGGCGGTCATGGTCACCTCCAGGGCGGACGGGCGGCCCCCCTTGGACGCACGGCCCCGCCGGAAGATCTAGAATGCGGCCAAGGAGGGCCCATGTTGACCACGCTTCGGTCGCGCCTCGCCGGTGCGACGATCGTCGTCCTGTCGCTGGCCGCGCTGGGGGACGGTGCCCGCGCCGCCGAGAAGAAGGTGGCGCTCGATGCGGTGCCGGCGGCGGTCCTGGACGCCGTGAAGGCGCGCTTCAAGGATGCCGCGCTGCTCGCCGCCGAGGAAGAGACAGAGGGCGGCAAGCGCCTCTACGAAGTCCGTCTCAAGACCAAGGAAGGGCAGACCGTCGAGGTGAGCGCCACCCCCGAGGGCGCGCTCGTCACCATCGAGAAGACGATCGACGTCAAGGACCTGCCGGCCCCCGCGCGCACGGCCGTGGAGGGGAAGTACCCCAAGGCGACCCTGAAGCGCGTCGAGGAGGTCACCAAGGTGACGAAGGGCGTGGAGGCGCTGGCCCACTACGAGGTGCTGCTCGTGACGGCCGAGAAGAAGAAGCTCGAGGTGCTGGTCACGCCCGCCGGCGAGCTCCTCCCCGACGAGGACGACGACTAGTCCCGAGCCCCGCCAGCGCCAAGCCGGAGCTGCCCAGCGGCGCCGCCCATCCTCGGCGGCGGGCAGCCCCTTGACAGGGACTGCTTCGATAGTTAGAAATACGTCGATATAAGGGAGGCGCGGCACCCTGGACGACGACAAGCTGATTCGCGTGCTGAAGGCGCTGGCCCATCCGAGGCGGTTTCGCATGGTGCAGGAGATCGTCGCGGCGGGGGAGCTGTCGTGCGGCCAGGTGGGGGAGAAGTTCCCGCTGTCGCAGCCGACGGTGTCGCACCATTTGAAGATACTGACGGATGCGGGGGTGATCGTGGCGCGGCGCGAGGGCCAGCACGCGTACATCTCGGTCGATCGGCGGCTGTTGCAGGAGGTCGGAGGTCTGCTGCCGGCGCGGCTGGCCGTTCCGCGATCGGCGGCGCGGCGTCGCGCCGCGGGCAAGGCGCAGCGCAGGGCGTAGCCGGGCCGGGCGGCGGAGCGCGGCCGCCCGCGGGCGGTGCGGCGATCGGCCACTCGACATATCGAAATGCTTGGATACGTTAGGACGGCCAAACGAACGACAAGGAGGAACCGATGAGCACGAGCGCGGCACTCATGGAGGGTCAGGTGGTGGGCAAGAGTCCGAGCAAGGGGCTCAACATCGCCCTGTGGATCGTGCAGGGGCTGCTGGCCCTGGCGTTCGGCATGGCGGGCGTCTTCAAGCTCGTCACGCCGTTGCCGCAGTTGATGGAGAAGATGACGTGGGTGGCGGCGGTGGGGCCGGCGGTCGTGCGCTTCATCGGCGCGTCGGAGCTGCTCGGCGCGCTCGGGATGGTGCTCCCGGCGGTGACGCGCATCCGTCCGTCGTTGACGGCGCTCGCGGGCGCCGGCCTTGTGCTCGTCATGCTGCTGGCGATGGCGTTCCACGTCTCGCGCGGCGAGTACTTCGCGCTTCCGACCAACCTGGCGCTCGGGAGCTTGGCGGCCTTCGTCGCCTGGGGCCGTTTCCGCAAGGCGCCCATCACGCCGCGCGGCCAGGCGTAGGCGCGCGATGGACGCGGCTGCCGGGGGCGAGGTCTGCCTGGTCAACATCGGTCCGCGCGGCCGCCGCCGCCGCATGACCTTCGGCGTAGTGGGGCTCGCCGCCGGCGTCGCGCTCGGCGTGGCGCTCGTCGTCCTGCACGTCCACGCGCCGTGGCGCCTGGCCGCCCTCCTGCCGCTCTGGATCGGCGCCTACGGCGTCTTCCAGGCCCGCGCGAAAACCTGAGTGCAGCTGGCGTCGCGCGGTCTGCGCGACATGGACGGCGGCGCCGAGGCCATCACCGACGGCGCCGAGCTGGCCGCGCTGCGGCGCCAGGCACGTACGGTTCATCTGCAGTCCTTCGCGCTGGCGGCGGCGCTCACTGCATTGGCGCTGCTCGCCCCGCCCTGGCGCTAGTTCGCGGCGGTGCCGCTGCCGGCCCGTTTCCGCCGGCCGGCGCCGCGCGTGTACGGCGCGCGCGCGAACCACCTCCAGGATGCGCGACGCACCTCATCGTCGGGCTGGTCCTGCCCCGGCACGAGGCCAGGGTGGTTAGATCTTCTGCGACCAGCATTCGACAGTGTCGGGCTCGGTGCCGTCCTGGCACATCCAGAAGTAGCCGTTGCAGACGGTCGCGCTGCCGCCGCCGAAGCCTACGCAGGCGCAGGTGCGGTCGCTCTCGCAGCCGGGCGGCACCGGGCGGCACTCGTAGGTCGGCGGCTGCGGATCGCCGAGCAGCCCGTCGTGGTACTCGACACAGATCGCAACGTCGGCGTTGCACTGGAGCGAAGGGCCGCAAGCGAACCAGGCGGGCCCGGCGTCGGTGCCGGCGTCGAGCGCCGTGGCAGCGTCGCCCGGCGCGGATGCCTCGGGAGCGGCGGCGTCGGGGCTCGTCGCGTCGGGTGCTGACGCTCCCGCGTCGGCGGCGGCGTCGCCGGCGGCGCGACCGCCGCAACGGCAGCCGCCCGCCCCCGCGATCGACGACGCGACGACAGCTGCCGCGGCGACGCGCGCGGCGGCGCGCCCGCTCCAGCCCGAACGCCGAGTCGCACCGCTCGCCGCGCGCCGGGAGCTCATGGCCCCGTCACGTTCAGCGTGAACGTGCCCGCTTCGAAGTCGTCGAGGCCGTCGACCACTACGACTGCCGTCGCCGCCGCCGACGCCGGCCCACGGCGAGGCGCGCCGCGCCGCGATCCCACCGCCAACCGGAGCCTCATGGGCCTTCTCCTGGCACCGCAGCGGATCATGGTACCAGACGGCGTGCGCTTGGTCCGCGCCCCGCAGCGCTGCTACCTTGGCGGCGATGAGGCGGCGCGTGCGCGGCGGACGGCGGGAAGCGACATGAGCCTGCTGGCGCCAGGCATGACGATTGCGGGGAAGTCGGCGCGCTACCGCGTCCTCGCGCAGCGCGGCGAGGGCGGCTTCGGCATCGCCTGGCGCGGCGAACGCGAGTCGGACGGCCGTCCGGTCCTCGTCAAGGAGCTGCGCCTGGAGCGCATGGCGAGCTGGAAGTCGTTCGAGCTGTTCGAGCGCGAAGCGCGCGTGCTGGAGGCGCTCGACCACCCGGACGTGCCGCGCTACCACGACTTCTTCGCCTGGGACGGCGAGCACGCGCATCCGCCCTCGGCGCTGGCGAGCGCCGCCGCCCCCGCGCGCGCGGCGCTGGTGCTGGTGCAGGACTTCGTCGAGGGGCGCTCGCTCGCCGAGGCCGTCACCGCGGGGGCGCGCTTCACCGGCGACGAAGTCGAGCGGCTCTTCCGCTCGCTGCTGGGCGTGCTCGCCTACCTGCACGCGCTTCACCCGCCGGTCGTGCACCGCGACATCAACCCGCGCAACGTCATCGTCCGTCCCGACGGGCGCGCCTGCCTCGTCGATTTCGGCGCCATCCAGGACACGTTGCGCTTCGGCGAGAAGATGGGGTCGACCAACGTCGGCAGCTTCGGGTTCATGCCGCTCGAGCAGCTCATGGGGAAGGCCGTTCCCGCCACCGACCTCTACGCGTTGGGCATGACGATGCTGGTGGCCGTCACGCACCGCGCGCCGCCCGAGCTGCCCCAGGACGAAGCGACCGCCAAGGTGAAGGTGGCGGACGTGGCGCCGGAGCTTGCGCCGCCGGTGCGCGCGGCGCTCGAAGGCCTGGTGGAGCCGATCGTCGGAAAACGCACTGCCAGCGCGCGCGCCGCGCTGGACGTGCTCGACGGTCGCGTACCTGCGCCCGCGCCCGGGATTGTGTCCTCGCCCGCGCCTGGGTCCGCGCCGGCGTCCGCGCCCGGCATTGCGCCCGCGGGGGCGGTCCTCCCCGGCGCGGCGGCGCTCCCGGCGGGACCGGCGTTCACGCGGGCGCGGCGACGGCGGCGGACCGGGCGGCAAGCGCTCTTCGGCGGCGCGCTCGGGCTCGGCGTCGCCGCGGCCGCGCTCGTCAACCTCGTCCTCTTCGACCATCTCTCCGAGCGCATGCTCGTGCGCGTGTCGTGGACCTGGTTCCCGCCCATCGCCTTCGGCCTCTCCGGCTTCCTCGCGCGCTACATGAGGCCGTCCGAGGAGCCGCTGCCGCGCGCGCTCGTCATCACGACGCTCATGCTCGGCGCGCTCGCCGTCTTCCTCTACGGCGTATTCCCGGCGCTCTGACCGCGCGGCCCGGCCCTTCGCTCGGCGGGCTCGCCGTCTTCCTCCACGGCGTGCCGAGCGCTGTGACCGCGCCGCGCGCCCCGGCCCAGGCCGCTACGCGCGCGGGCGTCCCGCGCCGCCTGCGAGCACTTGCGCGACCAGCGCGTCGGGGAGCGCGCCGCTGCGCTGGAACGCGCGCATGTACAAGATGGGCTCCCCGCCCAGGTCCGCGATCGTGCGCCCGTCCACGGTTTCCGTCGTGCGCCGCGGCGCGTGTCCCGCCAGCCCCGCCTCGGCGGGCGTGCCGATCGCTTCGCACACGCGCAGCAGCGCCTCCAGGCTGTTCATCTTCATGTAGGGGCAGGTCGCGCACCCGCCCGCCGTCGAGCAACCCTCGCCCGCCGCCACGCCCGGTATCACGCCCAGCCCGGAGCCCGGCGCCTGCGCCACCGCCTCGCTCGCCACCGGGAAGATGATCTCCACCTCCACGTCGTCGCGCCGGTGCGCGCGCAGCGTCTCCTGCACCTTGCGCACGATCGGCGTGATCATCCCCGCCTCGGTGCCGAGCACCACCCGCAGCCGCGCCGCGCCGGGGAGCTCCACCGCCTCCGCCACCTTGCCGGCGATGAAGGACAGGATGTTCGACGTGGAGCCGACCACGCCCCGCCCGTGGCGCGCCGCCGCGGCGGCCAGCGCGAACATCTCGCCCGGCACCTCCAGGTGCGCCGCGTAGAACGCGTCGGGGTAGTCGCGCTGCACTTGAGCCGTCACTTCGGCGCCGAACAGATGGTGCACGATGCAGACACCCTGCTCGAAGTAATGGAAGCGCCGGCGCAGCGCGTCCAGGCTGGCGCGCCCGTGCGCCGGGTGTAGCGCGGCGATCTCCGCGTCGGTCAGCGCGGCGTACTGCGCCAGCATCGCCTCCAGGTTCCTCCCCATGTAGGTGTCGGGGCCGTACCAGATCGTCACGTCGGGGATTTGCGCCGCCGCCTGCAGCAACGTCTGCACCACGTTGGACGAGGTGCACGTGATGGTGGGCACGAGCGCCTGGCTCATCGCCTTCACCCGCAGGCTGGTGTTGATGTAGATGACGTGCAGCGAGTGCGGCGTGCGCGCCGCGCGCGTGAGCCACGCGCCGTATTCGCGCGCCTCCGCCGACTCCGCGAGCGAGCAGCCGATGAGCTGGGCGGCGGCGCGGTAGACGGGCACCGACGCGTGCCCCGTGGCGTCGAGCACCGCGCGCACGTTCTCGCTCATGAAGTCGACGCCCAGCACGATCACGGCGCCCACGCCCGCCTCGGCCATCTTCACGGCGGCGTCGGCCATGGCCAGCGAGTCCGAAACGTGAATGTGCGGCCAGTCGCAAGCCGACAGTACGCCCTGGAGCTCGGCGTCCATGTAGAAGTGAGCGACGACGCCGATGCGGTGCGCCTCCAGCAAGCGCCCCAGCGCCGCCACCGTCGCCGCGTCCGGCTGCAGGAAGGCGGCCTGCGTTTCGGCGAAGCTCCCGTGCGGCACCAGCGTGCGCGCGCCGATCACCAGCGAAGGGAAGGGCGGGCCGGCGGGGCCGGCGGGCCGGGGCGTGGGGGCGGCCGAGGTCATGGCGGCGTCGTCACTACCGGCAAGCTAACCGCCGGGGTGGCCACCGGCAACGGCGGCGCTCGCTTCTCCAGCCAGTCCAGCCAGTCGCGCACGACCGTCGCTTTCTCCGGCTCGTGCAAGAGGTCGTGGTAGAGCCCGTCGTAGAGCTTGAGCGTCTTGTCGGCGGTGCGGGCGCGCTCGTACAGCGCCTTGCTGCCGGCGGGCGGCGTGACCTTGTCGGCGGTGCCGTGCATCAGCAGCAGCGGCACCGTGACGTCCTCTTCGGCGGCCTCGATGCGGCGGATGGCGCGCAGGAGCTCACGCGCGGTGCGCGCCGGGGCGCCGTGGTGGTAGACCCAAGGGTCGTCGAGCGCTTCCTTCACGACCGCCGGGTCGCGCGAGAAGTCGCGCAGGTCGAGCGAGAAGACGCCCGCGCGCGGCGCCAGCCCGGCGATGACCTTGGTGCCGAACACCTTCAACCCCGAGACGCCGACTTGCAACGCCGCCGCGCTGAGCGTAACGCCCGCGACGGCGGGCTTTCGCGTGACGGCCCAGAGCGTGACGATGGCGCCGCCCATGCTGTGCCCGAAGACGAACACGGGCTTGCCCGGCTCGCGCGCCCGCACCCGCTCGACGAAGCCGTCGAGGTCGGCGAGGTAGTCGTCGAAGCGATCGACCCACACCCGCGGGCCCGCGGAGTGGGCGTGGCCGCGCAGGTCGAAGGCGTACACGGCGAACCCGTGGTCGGCGAGGCAGGTGGCCACGGCCGCGTAGCGGCTGCTGTGATCGAGCAGCCCGTGAACGAGCACCACCACGGCGCGCGGCGGCGCGCCCGGCGGCCGCCACGATTGCTCGAAGAGCTGCACGTCGCCGGCGCCGGCGAAGAACCCCTCGGCATGGTCGACGCGCGACGGGTCCGAAGGGGTCGTGCCCCCGGGGCGTGCGGGGAAGCCCGGCGGACGTCCGCATCCCGCCGCGCCCGCGGCGACAGCGCCGGCCAGGGCAGCGAAGGCCGCGGCGACCGCCACGGCGCCGGTGAGCGGCGCGCGCGTCATGCGGCGCGGCGCGTGCCGTCGCGGTCGGCCGCGCGGGCGCGCGTCATTCGGCGTAGAGCGTCGCGGGGCGGCGCCGGCGCGGGCGCGCGTCATTCGGCGTAGAGCGTCACGTCGGTGGCGGCCGCGAAGATCATCTCGTAGGCGCGGTCCCAGTCGGGGTGGCGGACGATGAGGTGGCCGTCGCTCAGGAGCGTGCGCTTCCAGTCGCGGCGCGGCGCGCCCAGCGGAAGCAGGTCGATGCGCGCGATCCACGGCCCGAAGCGGCGGCGGTACTCCTGCAGCCCGGTGACGCGCGTGATGCGCCCGCGGCCGATGGCGCGCTTGAAGCAGATGCCGGTGTTGTACTTGCGCTCGGGCGGCGCCTCGAAGCTGCGCCAACAGGCGACGCGCGCCCACTCACGGAAGAGATCGATGTCGGACGTGTAGTTCATCTGGTCGACGAGGCAGGCCCCGCCGGGGCGGCAGCCGATCTCGCCGAAGACGGCTTCGCCGTTCGGCTTGCGGAACCACTCCATGTGCGTGAAGCCGGTGCCCATCCCCAGCGCCGCCAGAACGCGCCGGCCCAGCGCCAGGCCGGCCTGCACGTCGGGGCGCGCGAGGTCGCGCACGGTGATGCTGACCGGGCTGACCCATTCGTTGGAGCGACCGATGAGCGCGTTGGGCAGGTAATGCGTGACGTTCTCGTAGACCGGCTTCCCGTCCACGCAGATGGTGTCGTAGGTGAGCTCGTCGCCGTCGATGTACTCCTCGCAGCTGGCCTCCTCGACGTGGCCGAGGCGGTCGAGCGCCGCCGTCAGCTCGGCGGCGGAGTCGACCTTGTACGTGTCGGCCGATCCCGCGCCCGCGATGGGCTTGAGGATGAGCGGGAAGCCAAGCCGCTCGGCGGCGGCGTGCACCTCGCCCTTCGTGCGCGCGCGCACCGAGCCCGGCACGCGCAGCCCGGCCGCGGCGACGCGCTCCTTCATGAGCTGCTTGTCGCGGAACCCGTGCACCGTGTCGACCGACATGCCGGGGAGCCCGAAGCGCTCGCGCAGCCGCGCCGCGAGGATCACCAGCGGCTCCCAGTTCGCCAGCACCTGGTCGACGCGCCGCCCGCGCAGCCAGGCGTGCACGCGCGCCATCACGTCGTCCTCGTCGAGCAGGCGCGGCACTTGGAGGTAGTCCGCCAGGCTATGCTTCAGCCAGGGCGGCATCCCCTCGGGGTGCGAGTCGCCCACGCCCAGCACCGTCGCGCCCACCTCCGCGAGCCCACGCGTGTACTGCTGCATCTCGGGCGGATAGGCCGGCGACAGGAACACGACGTTCATGGAGGCCCGAGGTTACCACGTCGCGCGCGTCCGACCTCCGCGCCGCCCCCACGACATCCCAGAAAGGTTCAGCCGCAACCGGAGATCTCGCGCCGCGCCTTCATGCGCGGCGCCGCCCCCCCCCGTGGTAGCGTGGCGCCGGGAGGAACGAACCGTGCGACGACAAATCCTGATGATGACCGTGGTGGCGCTGGCGGCGGCAGTGCTGCCTAGCTGCCTGGAGGTGGAGAAGCAGACCATCCTGCTGCGGCGCGACGGCGACGCCCTCAGCGTGCGCATCATCTATGAAGGGCTCTACTCGTCGGCCGACGACCCCACCGAGGACTTGGCGACGCTCGCCGACACGGCCAAGAGCGGCAAGGCGTTCATGTTGTTCGACCCGCTCTTCGCCTTCGACCTCGGGAAGACGGACAACCCCGTCGCCGCGCTCCTGGCGAAGCACGGCAAGCTGAAGAACGGCACGTTCTTCATGGCCGACGGCAAGCTCGCCGCCTGGCAGGATCTGAAAATCGAGCGCGCCGGGGAGTTCGTCGCCGGCCTCAACAAGGCGCTGAACGAGGCCATCGCGCGCGACGGCCCCGGCGACGACGTCGACGCCGACACCAAGAAGATGATTCTGGCCGCCGCCGGCACCGGCCACGCCTGGATCGTGCTCGACGACGCCGGCCTCCACGTGCGCGGCCCCGCCTCGCGCGCCGACGTCACCCACCTCAAGGGGCGTTTCCTGCGCGGCTTCGCCGAAGACGTCATCTCCGCCGCCACGTCCGACCTCGCCGAGGCGCGCACGTCCGCCGGCGCCCTGCTGCGCACCGTGTCCGCGAACCCCTTCTCGTTCATCGACCGCGGCACCGAAGCCGAGATCACCCTCGGCAGCGACGCCACGCTCGCCGGCGCCGTCCGTCTCACCTGGTGGAACGCCGCCACCTACAAGCCCAACCTCCTCGCACCCGCCGCCAAAGGCGCGAAACCCACGCCGCTCCCCCTGAAGCTCGACAAAGCCACGACGGTGAAGAAGCTCGTCGACGAGCTCACCCCCAAGAAGAAGTAGCCCAAGCCCGCGTTCCGGCGTCCGGCTTCGGTTCGGGCTCCGGCCTCCGGTTCTGGTTCGCCCACCGGCACCGACCGCCACGGCGCCCCTCTCCCGCCCGTGGCGTAGCTCCGAGCCGTCCCTCCGCGCGCCGCCCCAACCGCCGCGCACGTCTCCTTCTACAGAAGATGCACTGCGTCCGCGCTATGCTTGCTAGGAATGCGCATGGCTCCAGTGGCGCGACGGAGGCCCCATCGACGAAATGGCTGACTTGAAGGCGCGTGTCCTGACGCTCGAACGAGAGCAGCGCTTCTGGAAACGCGCCGCAGTTGCGGTTCTGTTCGTGCTCTTGGGAGCCCTCTTGGCTGGCGGTGCGCTCGCGCCGAAGAGCATGGATGCTCTGTCCGTGCGGTCGCTCTCCGTTCGCGATGACTCCGGGGCGCCCCGATGGACGATCGAGGGCGGAACGGGGAAGGACGGCGGCCCCAAGGTCCTCCTACTGGATCCCGATCGTCGGGTCCGCGCCTCTTGGACCACTTCGGGATTGTCGGTCACCGGAGCAGACGGTGGCGCGGCCGAACTCAAGAGCGGAAGCACGGCCTCGATCGCCGTTTCGCGAGACGGCCACGTGATCTATGAAATCAACTCGAAGGGTGCGTCTCCCGTGTTGAGTCCATGAAAGTGGCGCGCTTCACCGACGGCGTCGGCGCGAGAGGCGGCTGGAAACCGAAGCGGACCCGACGGACGTGATTCACGGCAGCAGGGACGGGACGGGACGGGACCGAGCGACGTCTATTCCGAACGGGTCCGCGAGCAGTCCGTTCGCCGTATCCGCCACCGGCTGATAGCATGGGCTCGGCGTATGTGCGGCTTCACTCGCGCGTTCGGGGGCGGGACGCTCGTGCTGTGCTTCGTCGGGCTCCTGGGCCTCGGTGGCGGATCCTGCGGGCCGGTTCGGGGCGGCGACGGAGGGGGGCCGGGCGGCGACGGCGCGGCGGGCCCGGGCGGCGACGGGGCGGCGGGTCCGGGAGGCGACGGACACGTTGCCGGCGGCGACGGCGGGCCCGAAGCGCCGAGGTGCGGAAACGCGGTGGTCGAGGCGGCCGAGGCGTGCGACGGCGCGGATCTCGCCGGGTCCACCTGCACCTCCCTCGCTTCCGTCTTCACCGGGGGAACGCTCTCTTGCGCCACCGACTGCACCTTCGACACGACGGCCTGCGTCGCCACGCCCTATCCCACCGGCACGCACGACTTCAACGCCGACGGCTTTGCGGACTTCGTGGCGGGCACGCCGTGGGAAGGCTCGTCGCCCACCGGCGAGGGGCCGGGCGGCGCACGGATCTACCTGGGTGGCCCGGGGCTCGTCAGCGGGGTCGCGCCGGCCGGCGTGGTGGCCGGGCTCGCGCCCTACCAGACCGCGGGTCAATGGGTCGCCGCCGCGGGCGACGTCGACGGCGACGGCTACGACGACGTCCTCGTCTCGAGCCACGTGCTCCTCGCACCGGACGTTACGCGCCTGTATCGAGGCGATGCCGGCTTCGCGTTCGACGGAACCGCCGACGCCACGCTCGCGCCGGCCACCTCGACGTACAGCACGTTCCAGATGAGCTGCGCCGGCGCCGGCGACCTCAACGGCGACGGCGACGACGACGTGGTGCTCGGCTACTGGCCCGAGGACACGGCCTGGGTCTTCCTCGGCGGCCCCGGTGGGCCGGGTGCCACGCCGGCGGCGGTGCTCGACACGACCTGCTCCGGGGGCATGGGCATCGCCGTGGCGGGCGCCGGGGACGTCAACGGCGACGGCTTCGACGACGTGCTCGTCGGCGGACCCGGGGGCGCGGGGACCTGCAATGCCGGCATCGCCTGCCTCTGGTTCGGCGGCCCGGGCGCGACGTTCGACGACGCCGCCGACGGGGTGATCGTCTACGACTGCCCCGGAGGGGGCTTTGCGGACTCCATCTCCTCCGCCGGCGACCTCGACGGCGACGGCTTCGACGACGTCGTGATCGGCCAGCCCGGGACCGGCCTGGTGTCCGTGTACCGAGGCGGGGCCGGCCTCTCGTTCAACCCAGCCGTGGACGCGTCGATCCTGGTGCCGCCACTCGAGCGGATGACCGTCGCCTCCGCCGGCGACCTGAACGGAGACGGGTTCGATGACCTGGCCGTCGGCTCCCCGGGCGACTGGATGACCGGCGACCCGGGTCACGTCTACGTCTACTTTGGCGGCCCCGGCGACCTCGCCGTCTTGCCCGCCGCGGTGCTCACCGGCGCCGTCGCCAACAGCGGGTTCGGCCGCGGGCTCGCGTCGCCCGGCGACGTCGACGGCGACGGCTTCGCCGACTTGGTCGTGGGCGCTCCGGCCGGCGCGCCCGCGCAGGTGTTCGTCTACCTCGGCGGGCCCGGGCCTTCGCTGGATGCGACCGCCGACGTCGTGCTCGACGGCGCCGGATACGACGGCTTCGGCCTCCACATCGATTGACGATGCGACGCTCCCTGCTCGCGCTGGCGATTGCGACGCTTCTCGGCGGGTGCTGGAGCTGCGAAAGACCTCAGGGCGGCGACGGGTCCAGCGTCGGCGGCGACGGCGCCGCCATCGGCGGCGACGGCTCCCCGCGTGGCGGCGACGGCGCCACCATCGGCGGCGACGGCGGCTGGTCGGGCACCGACGCGACCGTCGCGCCCGCCGACGCAGCTCCCGCCTGTGGCGACGGCGCGCGCGCCCCAGCGGAGGACTGCGACGGCGCCGACCTCGGCGGGCAAACCTGCGTGAGCGTCGCCGTCGTTCTCACCGGAGGAACGCTCGCCTGCGGCCCCGACTGTCGATTCGACACCTCCGGTTGCACGGCGATGCCCGCGGCGGCGCCCATGCACGACTTCAACGCCGACGGCTTCGACGACTTCGTGGTCGGCGCTCCGGACTACGGGTACTCCATGGGGACGTTCTTGGGGGCCGGGCTCGTCTACTTCGGCGGGCCTGGGCTGGTCACGGGCGCCGTGCCGGCGGGCATTGCCGCCGGACTGGTGTCGGGCGATAACGCGGGCCTTCGCGTGGGAGCGGCGGGGGACGTGGACGCGGACGGCTTCGGCGACGTGCTGGTCTCCCGTCACGTCATGGCGCCGCCCCTCGGCGCACCCGACGTGACCGGCCTCTTCGACGGCGGGCCCGGCGCTACGTTCGACGTCCTCGCGGACGTTACCTTTGCCGCCGTCCTGACCTACCCGGCCTTCCCGATGAGCTGCGCGGGCGTGGGTGACGTGAACGGCGACGGCTACGGCGACGTCGCGCTTGCGAGCGCCGCAGACGAGGCGGCCTGGGTCTTCCTGGGCGGGCCGGGCGGCCCGGACACCACGCCCGACGCGACGCTCGGCGCGGGCTGCGGGGGAGGCTTTGGGCAGTCGATTGCCGGCGCCGGAGACGTCAACGGCGACGGGTTCGCGGACATCATCGCCGGCGCGCCGTGGGGCGGCGGCGGCGGCTGCGGCTATCCGCCCGGCATGGCGTGCATCTGGTTCGGCGGCCCGGGCGCGACGTTCGACGAGACGGTCGACGGGATCGCCGTCTACGACTGCTCCACGGGGGGCGGGGCGTTCGGCGAGTCGGTCGCTTCGGCGGGCGACGTCAACGGCGACGGCTACGACGACGTCGTGGCGGGCCAGCGCATCACGGGAGACGCGCATCTGTTCTTCGGCGGCCCAGGGGCCTCGTTGGACCCCGCGGTCGACGCCGTGCTGGACGTCGAGGCCGGCATCACGGTCAGTGTTGCCTCGGCCGGCGACCTGAACGGCGACGGATACGACGACCTCGCGGTCGGCGCGCCGGCCGATCCGTCGTTCGAGCCGACGAACCCCGGACACGTGTACGTCTACTTCGGCGGCC
>DASYRF010000354.1:0-37986 GCA_036004705.1 Myxococcota bacterium | reverse complement strand
CCCCCGCGTCGCCGCGGCCATCGCCGGGGTCGACCCGGCGCGCCTGCGCGCCCTCGTCGACCGGCTCGCGGCGTCCCACACGCGGCACTCGCTGAGCGACCCGGCGCCGGGCGGCGGCGGCATCGGCGGCGCCGCGGCCTGGATCGAGTCGGAGCTGCGCGCCTACGCGGCGGCGAGCGGCGGGCGCCTGCGCGTGGAGCGCGACGAATTCGTCGCGCCGCCGGGCAAGCGCATCCCGGCGCCGACGCGTCTGGTGAACGTCCTGGCCACGCTTCCCGGCACCGCCGCCGGCGCAGCCGCCGCGCGCGTGTACGTCGTCGGCGCCCACTACGACACGCGCTGCTCCGACCCGATGAACGCGACGTGCGCCGCCCCCGGCGCCGACGACGACGGCTCCGGCACCGCCGCCGTCATGGAGCTGGCGCGCGTTCTGAGCGCCCACTCCTTCGACGCCACGATCGTCTTCGCGCTCTTTGCCGGCGAGGAGCAGGGGCTGCTCGGCTCCGCCCACCTGGCCGAGCGCGCCCGCGCCGAGCACTGGGATCTCGCCGGCATGATGACCCTGGACATCGTCGGCCGCAGCGGCGGCACGCGCCCGCCGCGCGTGCGCGTTTTCTCCGAAGGCGTGCCGCCGGCCGCGCCACCCGACGAAATGAAACGCCTCGCCGAGATCGGCGCCGAGGCCGACTCGCCGGCCCGCCAGCTGGCGCGGTTCGTCCACGCGGTCGTTCCGCTGCACGTCCCCGCGCTGGCGACGATGCCCGTCTGGCGCATCGATCGCTACTTGCGCGGCGGGGACCACAAGCCCTTCGCCGAGCGTGGCTTCGCCGCGCTGCGCTGGACCGAGCCCGTCGAGGACTACGCGCTGCAGCATCAGGACGTGCGCGTCGAGGGCGGGGTCGCCTACGGCGATACGCCCGAGCACGTCGAGGCCGACTATCTGGCACTCGTCACGCGCGGCGTGGGCGCGACCCTGGCGGCGCTGGCGCTGGCGCCGCCCGCTCCTCCCGGCGCCACGATGGACACGGCCAAGCTCGACGCCGATACCGTCCTGCGCTGGCGCGCGCCTCCCGACGCGGACGTCGCCGGCTACGAGGTGCTGATGCGCCCGACGACCGCGCCCTTTTGGGAGTCGGCCCTCTGGGTCGGCGCGGTGAACGGCGTGACGGTGCACGCCACCAAGGACGATTTCATCTTTGCGGTGCGCGCCGTGGACGCCGAGGGCCATCGCGGCCCGGCGAGCTTTCCGCTTCCCGTCAAGTAGCGCTGCCGGGCGCGTCGAAACCGCGCGAGCGCCCCGGCGCGGATGGCGTATGATCGGGCCCGTGAAGATCTGCGGGGTCTGCGGCCGCACCTACCCGGACGAGGCGGGGGTCTGTCCGGCCGACGAGACGCCGCTCACCGAAGCGGCCTCGACGGGCGACCTCGTGGGGCACGTGCTCGACGACCGCTACAAGGTGGAAGAGCGGCTCGGCGCCGGCGGTCTGGGGGAGGTCTACCGAGCGCGCCACTTGAAGATGGGCAAGGCCTTCGCCGTGAAGGTCCTGCACGGCGCGCTCTCGCGCGACCCGGCCTTCGTGGCGCGCTTCGACCGCGAGGCGCGCGCTCTGTCCAAGCTCGAGCATCCTTACTGCGTGGCCTGCATCGACTACGGCACCTCGGCGGCCGGCCCCTACATCGTGATGGACCTCGTGGAGGGGACGTCGCTGTCGCACTACACGCGCGGCCGCGGGCTGCCGCTGGGCGAGGCGCTGCAGATCATCGGCGAGATGCTCGCCGGGCTGCACCACGCCCACCAGGTCGGCATCGTCCACCGCGACCTGAAGCCCGACAACGTGATGCTGGTTAAGGATCCCCTGACGAAGGGGAAGCGCCACCCGAAGATCCTCGACTTCGGCATCGCCAAGATCCGCGCCGACGCCATCGGCGGGCCGGCGACCTCGACGCTGACACAGCTGGGCACGGTGGTCGGGACGCCCGCCTATCTGGCCCCGGAGCAGGCGGCGGGCTCGGGCGTGGACCAGCGCACGGACGTCTACGCGGCGGGCATCATTGCGTACGAGCTCTGCTGCGGGCGCCGGCCGTTCGACGGGCCGGACAAGCTGGAGCTCATCCGCGCGCAGCTGTTGACGCCGCCGCCGCCGCCGCGCGACTTGCGCAAGGCCCTGCCGGAGGATCTGGTGGCGGTGGTGCTCAAGGCGCTGGCGAAGCGGCCGAAGGACCGCTGGCAAACCGCCGACGAGTTCCGCGAGGCGCTGGCGGGGATCAAGCCGTTGAAGCCGGCCCTCGCGGCGGAGCGGCCGCCGCCGCGCCCCGGGCAAGAGAACGCGGAGGTCACGCCGACGACGAGCATCGACGAGAGCGCCGCGACAGCCGCGGCGGCGGGCGCGCCGGGCGTCGTGTCGGCGCCCTCCGCGAAAGCGGTCGCACCGCCGGCACGGCCGCCAGGCGGGACGTCGCCGCCGCCGCCACCGCCACTGCCACTGCCGCGCGCCGCGACGGCGCCACGGGCTGCGGAGGACGACGCCGCGTTCCGCCGCACGGCGCGGGGGAAGCCGGTGAAGACACCCGACCCTACCGGCACGGCCACGCAGGAGGACGACTTCCGGCGCGACACCATGCCGGAGGTGGGTGGCCCGCGGGCCGCCGCCCCGGCGAAGGGCGGCGGCGTGGCGCGCTTCCTCGCGCTGGCGGTGCTGCTCGCCGGCGTCGGCGGCGGAGCCTGGTACCTGTTCGGGGGGTTCCCGACGTTGGAGCCGAACCGCGACGATCACGAAGACGGGCCCAACGGGCGCTCCGGCAACGACGGCGTTCGCGGCAACGACGGCGCGCGCACCGGCGCGCCGAAGAAGCGCGACGACACGCCGGCGCCGGCGACGGCCGCCGGCCGCGACAGCGCCGCGCCGGAGAGCACCCTCGCTGGCCACACCGCCGCGCCCGACACCGCGGCGCCCGAGAACGCGCACACCGCGGCGCCGCCCGAGACGGCAGCCCCGCACGCGGACCTCCGCGGCGGGCTCGTGCTTTCGTCCTACGTGCCGCCGGACCCGCTGCGCGACGCCGTGGCGGCGTTCGAGCGCGGCGCGAAGGGACCCGGCGCGAAACGCATCAGCGAATACCTGTATGCGCACAAGGACGACGCCGGCGGACGGCTGTACGCGGCGCGGGCCTACCTCGTCGCGGTCTGGTACGGCGACGGCCTGAAGCTCGTCCACCAGGCGGTGGAAGCCGACCCGGACCTCACCCTCGACGACGACACGCTCGTGGCGCTGGGACTGGCCTTCAACGGCGCCAGCCTCGGGGACGCGCGCAAGCTGATGAAGGACCACGTGCCCGACGGCGCGCGACGTGCCCGCGCGATGCTCGTCGCCGCCGTCATCGCTCCCTACGCGAACGTGCGCAACGCGCTGCTCGCCGAGGCGGAGCGCAGCGGCCTCCCGCCGGGGCCGACGGCGGCAGCGGTGCGCGCCCTCGCGGTGGCCGGGGATTGCGGCAAGCGGACGGCCGTCCTGCCCGCGGCGCTCGAGCCGGCGGACGACCCAACCGCCGCGCTGCTGCGGCGCTGGCTGCGCCTCAACAAGTGCCTGTCGGCCGCTGCGCCCTGAGCCACATGCGCCACGGAGCCGAACGGCTCCCGCATTGCAACGCGCTGAAATCACCCCATGAATCGTTTCGGCCCAGTCCCATCGGGAGCCGCACGGTTCCCGGTGCGACACGCGCGAGCATGTGATTTCGAACGCTTACGAACGGCCTAGCCGTTGCACATGGCAGGGGCCGGAGCGTTTCGGCTCCGGAAAGAGAAGGTCTTCATGTCGCGCCACTTCCACGTGTGGGTCATGGCGTTCCTGTGCGTCGCCGTCCTCGGCACGTTGCACCCCGCCCACGCGGACGGCAAGGCGGTGCCCGGATACGTGAAGGGAAGCGCCACGGTCGTCAAGGCCAAGCCCGGCGTGGTGGTCGTCAGGCCCGCGCCGGCGCGTCCGCACTATGCACCTTACAAAAGCTATGCGTTCCGTACCGGCCCCAAGGGACGGTTTCACGACGGCCACCCGCTCCCGGGCGGCGGCTGGTGCCGCATTCACGGCTGGCACTACCACACCTACACGCCCGTCGTGAACCCGCACTGGGTCCTGGAGGGCGGCGCCTACGTCTACCTCGGCGTGGTGCCGGACGTCGTCATCGCCCCCGCCCCCGCTCCGACCCTCGTCTACACCGAGCCCCTGCCGCCGCCGGTGGTGGTGCGCGTCGACGCGGGCCCGCCGCCGCCTCCGCGCGTCGTGTGGATCGACGGCCCCGATTGCCGCGAGAAGTACGAAGTGAAGAAGGACGGCGTGAAGTACGAGTACAAGTGCAAGCACCACGGCAAGGGCAAGGGCCACCACAAGCACGGCGACGGCGACGACGACGACTAGGCGCGTGAAGGGCCGGCGCCCGCTGCCGGGTCCCGGTCCCGTCGCCGAAGGAGACTCGCCGCGAATGGCGAGCCGTCACCGGCCGGCGCGCGTGCGTCAGGCAGGCGTACGAACCTGAGCCCCTTGGAGGTACCGATGGCCAGCTACTGCACCGTCTGCGGCTCCGAGCTTCCGCAGGAAGGCGCCTTCTGTCCCGATGACGGCGGGGCCGCCGTGGAGCGCGACGCGTTCGACGCCAACTCCGGACGCCTGATCGATCAGCGCTACCGGCTGCTGGAGCGCATCGGCCAGGGCGGCGTCGGCAGCGTCTACCGCGCCGTGCACGTGAAGATCCGCAAGCCGGCGGCGGTGAAGTTGCTGCGCCGCGAGCTGACTTCCACACCGCAGATGCGCGGACGCTTCGAGCGCGAGGCACGCGCCGCCAGCCGGCTGGACCATCCGGGCTGCGTCGCGGTGACCGACTTCGGCTCCTGCGGTTGGGAGCTGTTCCTGGCGATGGAGCTGCTCGAAGGGCGGTCGCTGGTCGAGGCGCTGGACGCCGGCCTGCTCCCCCCCGCCGAGGCGATGCACATCGGCGTGCAGATGCTCGACGCCCTCGACCACGCGCACCAGAAGGGCGTCGTGCACCGGGACCTCAAGCCCGGCAACGTTTTCCTCTGCCACGCCGCGGGCCCCACGCCGCGGGTGAAGCTGCTCGATTTCGGCTTCGCCAAGATCCTGGCGGCCGATGCCGGGTCGGACCCAATCGTGACGGACACGGGCACGGTGTTCGGCACGCCCGCCTACATGTCGCCGGAGCAGGCGACCGCCGCCGCCGTGGGGCCGGCGTCCGACCAGTACGCCGCCGGCGCGGTGCTCTTCGAGATGTTCGGCGGCTCCCCGCCCTTCCCCGGCAGCGACGCCAAGACGCTGTTGCTCAAGCACGTCACCGAGCCGCCGCCGGACGTGCGCGAGCGCAACTTGACGCTCAGCGCCGAGCTCGCGGCCACGCTGCAACGCGCGCTCGCCAAGCGGCCCATGGAGCGCTTCCCCGACGTCGTGGCGTTCCGCCAGGCGCTGCGCGACACACCCGAGGGCCGCGCCGCGCTCGATACGCACGACACCGTCCTCGAGCTGAGCACGGTGCTGTCGTCGCGCGATCTCGCGCCGCTTCGGGCTGACGCCACCGCGTCCGCCGACGCGGCGAGCGCCACTGCCGCCGCCGCCGCCGCCGCCGGCCCCGGCCAGGCCGCGGCCTCCCTGCCGGCGCCGCACAACCGCACGCCCCGCGGCGGGCGCCGCGCGCCGGGCCCATTGAGCGAAGACGAGACGCGGCTGGCACTCGAGGAGCCGGGCATGCCTTCTCGCCGGCGCCGCGCGCTTCGACGCAGCGCCATCGGCTTGGGCGGGGCAGCCGCCGGCGGCCTCGCGCTCGGTCTGGTGTTCGGCGTCGGGTTCGGCGGCGAGACCGACCCGGGCGGCGCCGCGACCGTCGGCGCCGCCGCCGCCGCCGCCCCCGCCCCCTCAACGGACCCGGCCGGCGATCCCACCGGCGGCCCTCCAGCCCGGGCCGCGACCGGCGCGCCTCCGGAAGCGACGCCCACGGCGCCGAGCGTGGCACCGGAGACCGCGGCCGCCTCGCCCGCCGCGGCCCGTGCGCGCGCCCTATGGCTCGCCGGCGACAGCGACGCCGCCCTCGCCGCCGCCTTCGCCGCCACGCGCGTCGCCTCCGCCTCCGGCCCCGTCACGGACGCGCAGGCCGAGCTCCTCATCGGCCACATCTACTTCGAGCGGTCGTGGCCCAGCGACGCCGTCGGCCACTACCGGCGTGCCCTGGACCTCGACCCTTCGCTGCGCGCCGACCTCCGGCTGCGCACGAACGCCCGAACCTTGGCCTCCGCCGGCCACCCCACCGCCGCCGAAACCGCCTTTCTCGCCGCGGTGCTCGACCCGCCCGCACTCGGGCGCTGAGACCGGCCTTCCATGCGCCGTCCCGTCGAGACCGCCCGCGCGCCCCGCGCGCCAAGCCTGCAGAGCCCGGGGCCCGGCGCCGCCCCGCCGCGTGGAGCGTCGGGTCGCGACCCCGCCGCCGGTGGGCCGCGACTCATGGTAGCCTCGTTGCTCGTGGCGCCGCGTCCCGCACGCAATCCTGCCTCTTCGCCGCCCACCGTGACGCTGCAGCTCTTCCCAGGGCCGTCGGAGCGGCCCGCGGCGCTGGAGTATGCGCGTGCGATGGTCGAGCTCGTCGCCGGCCCCGGCGCCGACGCCAGCGTCGCGCCCGGCCCTGCCGCCCCGGCGCGCCAGGCCGAAGTGGGGCGGGAGGGACTCGAGATCGGCTCCCACCCTTCCAACGGGCTCCGCCTCGTCGACGACAGCGTGTCCAAGTTCCACGCCCGCGTCCTGCGCGCTCCTGAGGGCTTCGTGCTGGAGGACGCCGGCAGCACCAACGGCGTCTTCATGGGAGAGCACCGCGTGCTGCGCGCCGTGCTGGCCAACGGCTCCGCGTTCCAGGTCGGCCGGTGCACGCTGCGCCTGCGCGTCGTCGAGGGCCGCGGCCGCGTGGAGCTTCACGAGGAGGACTTCTTCGGCGGGCTGATCGGCCGCCACGTCGCCATGCGCGAGCTGTTCGTGCTGCTGGCGCGCGCCGCCCGCGCCGAGGCCACGGTGCTGCTCGAGGGTGAGACCGGCACGGGCAAGGAGCTCGCCGCCCGCGCCCTGCACGCGCACTCCGCGCGCGCCGCCGGGCCCTTCGAGGTGCTCGACTGCGGCGCGATCCCCGGGAACCTGCTGGAGGCCGAGGTCTTCGGCCACCGGCGGGGCGCCTTCACCGGCGCCGAAGAGTCCGTCCCCGGCGTGTTCGAGCGCGCGGGCGGCGGCACGGTGTTCCTAGACGAGGTGGGCGAGCTCCCGCTGGAGCTGCAGCCAAAGCTGCTACGCGTGCTGGAGGAGCGCACCGTGCGGCGGTTGGGCGACGCGCAGGTGCGCCAGTGCGACGTGCGCGTCGTCGCGGCGACGAACCGCGACCTGCGCCGCATGGTCGCCGACGGCCGCTTCCGCGAGGACCTCTATCACCGCCTGGCGGTGGTGCGGCTGCGCATCCCGGCGTTGCGCGAGCGCAAGGACGACGTCGCGCTGCTTTCCCTTCATTTCTTGCAGCGGGCGCTCGGCGGGGCGAACGTGGGGGGGCAATGGGTGCATCTGCTCGTCGCCTCCTTCGACCGCCTCAAGGCGCACGACTGGCCGGGAAACGTGCGCGAGCTGCGCAACGTGATCGAGCGCGCCGTGGTGCTGGCCGACCCGGCCGCGCTGACAGGCGACGACGCGGCGCGCTGCCTGGCGGAGCTGACCGAGGGGCTGGCGCGGAGCCTCATCGGCGAGGAGCCGCTGCGCCAGGCCAAGGCACGCTTCGAGCGCGAATACCTGGAGGCGGCGCTGCGGCGCACGGGCGGCCACGTGCGACGCGCCGCGGAGATCGCGGGCGTGCACCAGAAGTCCTTCGAGCGCCTTCTGCGGCGCTACGGCATTCTGCGGGAGCAGTCCGACGAAAATCCGAAAGGAGAGAAGCCATGACGGGTCACGGGCGTGCAAGAGCAGTGACGGCACTGGGGCTGGCGTTCGTTCTGGCAGGTGCGGCGCTGGTGGCAGGCACGGAGCGCAGCGCCGAGGCCGCCAGCATGGGCCCGCACGGCGACATCGGCGGCGGCCACAACTTCGGCCTGGGCGGGCACATCGGCACGGAGATCGGTCCGTCGCTGAAGTTCTGGTTCGGCGGCGGTCTGGCGCTGAACGTGAACGCGGGGCTCAACCACTGGTACCTCGGCGCGGCCTACGGCCTGCGGGCCGAAGCGACGCTCGTGTGGCACTTCTCCATCGTGCAGAAGCCGAAGTGGGAGATGCTCATCGGCCCGGGCGTGGGCGGCGGCATCGGCTACTGGCGCGACTGGTACTACGACGTCTGCTCCACGGACAATCGGCGCGGCCCCGACGATTGCGCCGGGCCGTACGCCAAGGGGCTCTTCCACTGGTCGATGCTGTTCCACCCGTGGCACTTCGACGTGTTCGCCGAGCCGGGCTTCCTGCTGGGCGTCGGCATCCCCGGCTTCTTCTTCTGGGACTGGGACTTCCTCGCCGGCGTCCGTTACTACTTCTAAGGAGGCAACGATGGACGCTTCGCGCGTGAGGGCGGCGGCGACGCGGGCGGCGGCGCTGCTCGCGCTGGCGGCTGCAACGCTGGCCGCCGGGTGCAGCCACGGCCAGCCCGACCGGCTGGTGGGCGAGTCGTGCGCCACCAACGACGACTGCCGCGACATGTGCGCCACCGGCGCGGACTTCCCGGGCGGCTTTTGCACGACGACGTGCTTCGACGACGGCGACTGCCCCGGCGGCACCGTGTGCGCGGACGTACAGGGCGGCATCTGCCTGTTCCCGTGCGACGGCGAGGCGACCGACTACTGCTCGGACCTGATCGACGTCGATTACCGCTGCCGCGACCGCAACACCCCCGACGGGCGCGTCATCCTGGTCTGCATGGGAAACTGAGCCCGGGCGGCGGCGCCGACCGGCCGTGACCGTAACGCCCGCCGGCGCTCGCACGTACGCATGAAGGAAGGGAGGTCGACCGAGGAGTCCCTCATGGCTGCCTACGCGGCGGGCGACCGGGAGGCGTTCGCGCGCCTGTTCGCCAGGCTCGCGCCGGCGGTGCACGGCTTCTTCATGCGCTCGTTCGGCAACGCCGCCGTGGCGGACGACCTGTTGCAGACCACGTTCCTCAAGGTGCACCGGGCGCGGGGCGACTACGACCCGCGGCTGCCGCTCCGGCCCTGGCTCTTTACCATCGCCGCGCGCGTGCGCGTCGACGAGCTGCGGCGCCGCTACGCCCTGCCCGAGACTGCAAGCGAGGAAGAGCTGGCCAGAGCGGACGAGGCCCAGTCGGTCGCCCGGGCCGGCGAGGGAGAGACCGAGCGCGGCGACCGCGCCGCCGTCGTGCGCGCCGCGCTGGCGCGCCTGCCGGAGTCGCAGCGCGCAGTGGTCCACCTGCACCGCTACGAAGGCATGACCTTCCCGGAAATCGCCCGCGTCCTCGGCACGACCGAAGGCGCCGTGAAGCTGCGCGCGTTCCGCGCCTACGAGAGGCTGCGCGACGAGCTGCGGGACCTGGTCGCCGGCCCGAAGGCCGCGGGCCCCGCCCGCGCGGGCGCGGGCCAGGGCGGAAGCCAGGAGGGCGGCGGGGCGACGACCCCGCCGGGTGCGCGATGAGCGGCGACGCCGAGCACGTCCGCGACCACGGCGCCGGGCTGATGTCGCTTCCTGCCGACGACCCCGCGCGCGCCGCGGCGGAGACGCACGCCCGCGACTGCGCCGGATGCCGCGCCGCGCTGGACGAAGGCGCGCGGCTGCAGGCCTTGCTCGGCGAGCTCCCGGCGCCGCCCCCGCCCTCGGCCGAGGCGCTGGCGCGGGCGTCGGCCCCCATCCTGGCCTCGCTGGACCGCGGGCCGCGCCGCCCCGAGAGACGCGAGCGCGTGCTCGCCGCCGCCGCCGCGGCCCTGGCCTGGGCGGTGCTCGGCCTGATGCATTCGCACCCTGCGCCCCTCGGCGCGCGCGCGCTGCTCTTGTCGGGGCTGGCGGCCGCGCTCGGCGTTGGCGGCGTCGCGCTGGCTTTCGCGCGCGGATGGACGGTGGCGGCGCTGGCGGCGGCCGCGTCGGCGGCCCTCGCCCTCGCCACCGGCCATGGAGAAGTCCTGGCGCCGCTGCTCGGCTTGCGCTGCGTCGGAACCGAGCTGGTCGCCGCGCTGCTGCCTTTCGCGGTCGCGCCGTGGCTCTGGCTGCGCCGGCGCGCCGAGGGCGGTCCCGGGCGGTTTGCCGGCATCGCCGCCGCCGCGGCACTGGCCGGGCAGGCGGCGTTGCACTTGACCTGTCACGAAAGCGCGGCGGGCCCGCACCTCCTCGTATTCCACACCGGCGGCGTCCTCCTCGCCGCCGCCCTCGGGACGCTGGCGTCGCGCGTGCCGATCCGCCTCCCCGCCTAGCGCGCGTCCGTGGCACCGCCGCGGACGGCCGCCTTGCGAATCTGCGTCAGCCCGCCCGGCGGCACTGGCCCGCCGAGCTGGCCGCACGCCGCCTCGATGTCGCGCCCGCGGCTCAGCCGCACCGACGTCGCGATGTCCTTCCCCAGCAGGATCTGCTGGAAGGCCCGCACGCGCTCGTCGGCGGGGCGGCCGTAGGGCGAGCGCGGGTGCGGGTTGAAGGGGATGAGGTTCACCTTGGCCGGGATCCCGCGGACCAGCTTGGCCAAGCGGTGGGCATCGTCGTCGCTGTCGTTCACGCCCTCCAGAAGCACGTACTCGAACGTGATGCGCCGCCCCGCCGGCAGCTTGAACCGGCGGCACGCTTCCAGCAGCCGCGCCAGCGGATACCGCTTGTTTACGCGCGGCATGATCCGGTCGCGCTGCTCGTCGGTCGTAGCGTTCAGCGACACGGCCAGGTTCACCTTCACGTCGTCGGAGAGCCGCTCGATCTCGGGCGCCATGCCTGCCGTCGACAGCGTGATGCGCCGCGCCCCGAGCCCCAGGCCGCGGCTGTCGCTCAGCGCCTTCAGCGCGGTCACGGTCTCGGCGTAATTCGCCAGCGGCTCGCCCATGCCCATGAGCACCACGTTCGTGAGCTTCTCGCCGGGGTCGAGCGCGCCGAGCGCACGGTGCACCTGGTCGCTGATCTCGGAAGCGCGCAGGTTCCGCGCCAGCCCCAGGCTCGCCGTGTAGCAGAAGTTGCAATCGAGCGTGCAGCCGACCTGCGTGGAGATGCACAGCGTCAGTCGGTCGCGCAGCCCGCCCTTCGGGTCGTCATGGTCGGCCGGGTCGGGGATGAGCACCGATTCCAGGCGGTGCCCCTCCTCAGTCTTCATCACCAGCTTGCGCGTTCCGTCGCTGCTGCGGTGCACCTCCGCCAGCTCCAGCCGCCCGCAAGTCGCCGCCGCCTCCAGCCGCGCCCGCAGCTCCTTCCCCAGATCCGTCATCGCGGCGAAATCGCGCACGCCGCGCTTGTGCATCCACTGGTAGAGTTGTCGCGCCCGGAAGCGCGGCTCGCCCAGCGTCTCCTGGACGAACGCCTCCAGCGCCTCGATCGTGAGCGAGGCCAGGTCCGCCCGCGCGGGCGGCGCCGCTGCCCGTGTCACCGTCACCGTCACGACGCTACAGGTAGCAGAAGCGGCCGCCGCCCACCAGCGACACGCCGGTTCCGCCGTCGGGCAGCCGGCCGGCCCGTGCCTCGACGACCGCGTAACCGTACGCGCCGGCGTGGGCGAGGATTGGGACCGGTCGTTAGACCAGCTCCAGGCCGGAAAAAAAGAAGGCCACCTCGGCCCGCGCGGTGTCGGGGGCGTCGGAGCCGTGCACGGCGTTCTTTTCGATATCGTCGCCGAACAGCGCGCGGATCGTGCCGGCCGCCGCTTTCTTCGGGTCGGTCGCACCCATGATGTCGCGATTGCGCGCGATGGCGTTCTCGCCCTCGAGGCACATCACCACCACCGGTCCGCTGCACATGAACGTGCACAGCGAATCGAAGAACGGACGCGCCCGGTGCACCTCGTAGAAGCGCTCGGCCTGGGCGCGCGAGAGCTGGTGCCGCTTCATGCCGCGCACCACCAGCCCCTCCTCCTCGAACCGCGCGACGATCTTCCCGGTGAGCCCCTTCGCCACGGCGTTGGGCTTCACGATCGACAACGTTCTCTCCACGCCCATTTGTCCCTCGCTCTTCAGCGCAGCGCTGCCTTCAGCGTGCTCCCGATCTCCGCCGGCGTCGGCGCCACGCGGATGCCCGCCCCCTCCAGCGCCGCCATCTTCTCCGCCGCCGTTCCCTTCCCACCCGAGATGATGGCCCCCGCGTGCCCCATGCGCTTTCCGGGCGGCGCCGTCCGCCCGCCGATGAAGCCCACGACCGGCTTGCGCATGTACGCCTTGACGTAGGCGGCGGCCGCCTCTTCGGCGCTGCCGCCGATCTCGCCGATCATCACCACCGCCTCGGTCTCCGGGTCGGCGTTGAACGCCGTCAGGCAGTCCACGAAATTCGCCCCGCCCACCGGATCGCCCCCGATGCCGATGCAGGTCGACTGCCCGATCCCGAGGTCGGTGAGCTGCCCCACCGCCTCGTACGTCAGCGTCCCCGACCGCGAGATGACCCCCACGCGCCCCGGCTTGTGGATGGAACCCGGCATGATGCCCACCTTGCACATCCCCGGCGAGATGATGCCCGGGCAGTTCGGCCCGATGAGCCGCGTGGCCGTCCCCGCCAGCACGCGCTTCACGCGCACCATGTCCAGCGTCGGGATGCCCTCGGTGATGGTCACCACCAGCGGCAGTCCCGCCTCCGCCGCCTCCAGGATGGCGTCGGCGCAGAAGCGCGCCGGCACGAAGATGACGCTCACGTTCGCGCGCGTCTCCCACACCGCCTCGCGCACCGACTCGAACAGCGGCACGTCCTTGAACGTCGCCCCCTTCTTCGCGCCTGGCTTCGTCCCCGCCACCACCCGCGTGCCGTACTCCAGCATCAGCGAGGCGTGCAGCTCGCCGGCCTTCCCCAGCCCCTGCACCAGCACGCGCGTCTCGCGGTCCACCCAGATGGCCATGGCTACACCTTCCCTGCGAGCGCGACGATCTTCTGCGCGCCGTCCGCCATCGTGTCGGCCGGCGTGATCGCCAGCCCGCTCGACGCCAGCAGCGCCTTGCCTTCCGCTTCGTTGTTGCCGCGCAACCGCACCACCAGCGGCACCTTCAGCTCCAGCGCCTTCGTCGCCGCGATGATGCCTTCGGCGATCACGTTGCAGCGCACGATGCCGCCGAAGATGTTCACGAAGATGCCCTTCACCGCCGGGTCGCGCAGGATGATCTTGAACGCCGCCGTCACGCGCGCCGCGTCCGCCGACCCGCCCACGTCCAGGAAGTTCGCCGGCGCCCCGCCGTAGTGCTTGATGATGTCCATCGTGGCCATCGCCAGCCCGGCGCCGTTCACGAGGCACCCGACGTTGCCGTCCAGGCTCACGTAGCTGAGGTTGTTCTCCGCCGCCTCCAGCTCGTCGGGGTCCTCCTCGCTGCGGTCCTCCAGCCCCGCCAGCTCGCCGTGACGGAACAGGGCGTTCTCGTCGAAGCTCATCTTCGCGTCCGCCGCCACCACGTCGCCCGACGCCAGCACCGCCAGCGGGTTCACCTCCACGAGGCTGCAGTCGTTGGCGACGAACACCCCGTAGAGCGCCTCCACCAACCGCGCCGCCTTGGCCAGCGTGTCCCCTTCCAGCCCCAGCCCCAGGCACAGCCGCCGCGCCTGGTAGGGCATGATCCCCACCGCCGGATCGGCCCATTCCTTGAGGATCTTCTCGGGCGTCTCGGCGGCCACCTTCTCGATCTCCACGCCGCCCTCCGTGCTGGCCATCACCGCCACGCGCTGCTTCTCGCGGTCGACCACCATGCCCAGGTACAGCTCGCGCGCCACCTGGATGCCCTCCTCCACGTACACGCGCGACACGACCTTGCCGGCCGGCCCGGTCTGTACCGTCACCAGCTTGTTCCCCAGGATCTTCGACGCCACGTCGCGCGCCGCCTCGGGCGAGCGCGCCAGCTTCACGCCGCCCTCCAGCACCAGCTGCCCTTCCTTGTCGTAGACCTTGCCCTTGCCGCGCCCGCCGGCGTGGATCTGCGACTTCACGACCACGACCGCCGTGCCCAGCTCGCGCGCCGCCGCCTCCACCGCGGCCGCCGTGGCACAGGCGATGCCGCGCGGCACGGCCAGCCCGGCCCGCCGCATGATCTCCTTGGCCTGGAACTCGTGGATCTTCATCCGGCGCCTCCGACCTTCCCCAGCACGACCACCAGCTCCCGCACCGCCGCGGCGCTCTTGTCGAGCGCCGCCTTCTCTTCCGGCGTCAGCGCCAGCTCGATCACGCGCTCCACGCCGCGCGCCCCCAGCAGGCAGGGGACCCCAAGGAAGATTCCCTTGTGCCCGTACTCGCCGTCCAGCCAGGCCGCGCAGGGCAGGATGCGCTTCTTGTCGCGCAGGATGGCCTCGATCATCTGCGCGATGGCCGCCGCCGGCGCGTAATAGGCCGACCCGTCGCCGTACAGCTTCACGATCTCGGCGCCGCCGTCGCGCGTGCGCTGCACGATCGCGGCGATCTTCTCGGCCGGCAGGAGCTCGGCCAGCGGGATGCCGCCGCACATGGTGTAGCGCGGGAGCGGCACCATCGTGTCGCCGTGCCCGCCCAGCACCAGCGCCGTCACGTCCTCCACGCTGCACCCCACCGCTTCGGCCACGAACGTGCGGTAGCGGCCGGTGTCGAGCACGCCCGCCATCCCCACGATGCGCTCGCGCGGAAAGCCGGTGACCTCGCGCGCCACGTGCGCCATGGCGTCGAGCGGGTTGGAAACCACGATCAGCACCGCGTCGGGGCAGTGCGTCTTCACCTCGCCCGCCACCGCGCGCACGATGCCGGCGTTGATGCCCACCAGGTCGTCGCGGCTCATGCCCGGCTTGCGCGGCACGCCCGCCGTGATGACCACCACGTCCGAGCCCGCCGCGTCCTCGTAGCTCGCCGTCCCGACCAGCCGCGCGTCGAACCCGACGATCGGCCCGGCCTCGGCCAGGTCGAGCGCCTTCCCTTTGGTCTTGGACTCGACCTTGGGGATGTCGACCAGCACCACGTCGCCCAGCTCCGCCGCTGCCGCCCAGTGCGCGGTCGTCGCCCCGACGTTGCCGCCACCGACCACGGTGATCTTCGCCCGCCCGCGTGCCATGCGTAAGCTCCTCTCGGGTGTGGCCCGGCGCGCCGAACGGGCATCCGTCGGCGACGGGCGGGCCGTCAGGGCAGCCGTTCGACGATCGCCTGGGCGAAGCCGCTCGACCCCACCAGCTTCGCGCCGTTCATCTGCCGCTCCAGGTCGTAGGTCACGATCTTGTCCAGGATGGTGAGCTCCAGTGCGCGCACCACGGCGTCGGCTGCCTCGTTCCAGCCCATGTGCTCCAGCATCATCACCGCCGACAGCAGCAGCGACCCCGGGTTCACTTTGTCCTGCCCCGCGTACTTCGGCGCCGTACCGTGCGTCGCCTCGAACATCGCGGCGTCGTCGCCGATGTTCGCTCCCGGCGCCATCCCCAGCCCGCCCACCTGCGCGGCGCAAGCGTCGCTGAGGTAATCGCCGTTGAGGTTCGGCGTGGCCAGCACGCCGTACTCGTCCGGCCGCAGCAGGAGCTGCTGGAACATCGAGTCGGCGATGCGGTCGCCGACCACGACCTTTCCCGCGGGCGCCTTGCCGCCGAGCTTCTCGGCCACGTCCTTCTCGGTGACCGCCGTGTCGGCGAACTCCTTCGCCGCCAGCGCGTAGCCCCAGTCGCGGAACGCCCCCTCGGTGTACTTCATGATGTTGCCCTTGTGCACGAGCGTCACCGTCTTGCGGCCGCGCGCCAGCGCGTAGCGCAACGCCCGCCGCACCAGGCGCTCGGTGCCGAACGCGCTCATGGGCTTGATGCCGATGCCCGACCCGGCGCGGATGGCCGTGCCGAGCGTGCCGTTCAAGAAGGCGATGACCTTCTCCGCTTCGGTCGAGCCGGCCTTCCATTCGATCCCCGCGTACACGTCTTCGGTGTTCTCGCGGAAGATGACCACGTCGAGCTTGCCGGGCTCCTTGACGGGCGCCGGCACGCCCTCGAACCAGCGCACCGGCCGCACGCAGGCGTAAAGGTCGAGGCGCTGCCGCAGCGTCACGTTCAGCGAGCGGATGCCGCCGCCCACCGGCGTCGTGAGGGGCCCCTTGATGGCGACGACGAACTCCTCGACGGCGCGGAGCGTGTCCTCCGGCAGCCACTGGTCCTTGCCGTAGACCTTCAGCGCGCCCTCGCCGGCGAAGACCTCGAACCAGGCGATGCGCCGCACGCCGGCGTAGCATTTCTCCACGGCGGCATCGACCACGCGTTGCATCGCCGGCGTGATGTCGACGCCCGTCCCGTCGCCGCGGATGAACGGGATGATGGGGCGTTCGGGCACGTCCAGCGACTTGTCGTCGCGGACGCGGATCGCCTCGCCCTCCGTCGGAGGGACGACCTGTTGATAACCACCTTCTGCCCGCATGCGGCTCCCGACTGTCGCCAGTCCCCGCGCTGGAGACGCCGGGTGATACCGTCCCGGGCCGCACCGCGTCAAGCGACGGTTGCCGGTCCTCCAGCGCGACGTGGCGGCCGCCGCGCCGGCGGGTGCGTTGGCTGATGTCGACGAGCGTCGTGCGCGGCCGCTGGGACAGCCGCGGAGCGCCGGCGGTGGTGGGACGGTGGAGGTGGGGTGGCCTGGCCGCGGGCGTGGCCGCGGGCGCGGGCGCGGGCGCGGGCGTGGCGAGCGGGCCTACCGGCCCTTACCGCCCTTGAAGCGCGGGCCGGCCTTCTTGGCGCTGTACGACGGATGCCCCGGCGCCATCCCCTTGCCGTGCCGGGGCGAGACGTACTTGTGCGCCGGTCCACCGTGCCAGGCCTTGTAGCGGCCCGGGTGGTACACCTTGGCCCGCGCCTCGAAGTGCCGGACGTAGAGCGGCGCTCGGTAGGCGGGCAGGACGACCCACACGTGCGCGACCGGGTTCCACAGGTCCCAGCTGCCGTCGACCCAGTAGTACCAGCCGCCGTGGTAGTAAACGCGGTAGTGGCCGCAGTAGGCGCTGTGCAAGTGGCCGACCAGCGCGACCGAGGCCAGCGAGACGGCCGGGGTCGGGTGCGTGTGGGCCCACGCGGTCGCGGGCACGACGAGCAGAGCGGCGGCCCCGAGCAACACCCCCAGGAAACGTGCGCGAAGCTTCATGCGTCCTCCTTCGCCTCCATTTTCGGAGACTCCCGATAACGTACGGTGCATTCTGCGGCCTCCCAAGCGCCACAAACCACCGACATGATTGACGGAAAGGCCTTGCACCGAGCGTCCCGCGCAGAGCGCTCGCGGGCGCTCCCGCGCGGGCGCTTCAGGCGGCGCGCGCTCCCTGGTAGACTACCTCGGCTCCGGCAGCCTGACTCGTGCAAGGGGGCTCATGGCGAAGGTCCACACCCTCGAGATCTACGCGCACGTGGAGCGGTCCTGCCCGGGCTGCTTCGAGGCCACCGAGCAAGAGGCGCCGGATCCGGGCGACGACGCCGCGAACAGCGCCGGCACGGGCGGAGGCGCGGCCGGCGCGGCGGCGCCCGCGGAGGGCCCGGGGACGGCGGCGGCGGCCGACGAGGCGCCGCTGGGCGACGCCCACCTCATCGAAGTCCGCGTCCTGAACGCGTCCGGCGTGCCCGAGCCGCGCGTCGCCTACGACGCGCGCCTGCCGGACGGCACCACGCGCAGCGGCGCGACCACGGCCGACGGCTACATCCGTCTCAGCGTGACCCCGCAGACCGGGGCCTTCCGACTCAAGCTTCCCGATCACGAGCCGCCCGCCGGCGCGCGCCCGCCCCCGCCTCCCGCCGCGGCCGGCGCCGTCGCCTACGCGCGCGACGGTCTCGACCTCACTATCGGCACGCCCGCCGTCGTCCAGCTCCCGCCGCGCGTCTTCCGCGGCCGCCTGACCGGCATCCTGTTCGATCACGGCGCGTTCCTGCCGCCGTCGTCGCTGCCGGCGCTGAAAGAAATGAAGCGCCTCTACGACGCGCACCCGGGCCTCGCCGTGCTGGTGGTCGGCCACTCGGACACCGCGGGCGACGACGATCCCAACCTGCAGATCTCCGTCGAGCGCGCCGAAGCCGTCGCCGCGTTCCTCAAGGACGACTTCGCCGCGTGGCTCCCTTGGTACGAGCGCTCGAAGCCCGCCGCCAAGCGCTGGGGCACGCGCGAGGATCAGCACATGCTGTCGGCGGTCAAGGACGGCGCCGCGCCCTTCTACGCCAGCGCGGTCAACGGCAGCGAGGACGCCGGCACGCGTGACGCCGTACGCCGCTTCCAGACGTGGGCCAACGCCCACGCCGGCGCCGGGCTGCACGTCGACGGCGACGCCGGCGAGAACACGCGCCGCGCCTTGATCAAGGCGTATATGGAGCTGGACGACACGACCCTGCCGCACGGCACGACGCTGCTGACCCACGGCTGCGGCGAGTTCCACCCCGAGATCCCCACCGCCGACGGCGTGAACGAGCCACGCAATCGCCGCGTCGAGATCTTCCTCTTCGAAGGACCCGTCGATCCGCCGCCCGGCCGCTGCGCCCGCCCCGGCTGCCCCGAGCACCAGGAGTGGGTCCGCCGCACCGTCGAGACGTTCGACTTCGGTTCTCCGGACCTGACGGCGCGCGACGAGATCGGTGCCATCCACGTTCGGGTGCACGGCCGCCGCAGCCTGTCGCCGCTGGGCGGAAAGCCCTACACGCTGGTTCTCGCTGACGAGGAGCGGACCGGCGAGACGAGCGCGGACGGCGTCATCCGGCTCGCGGGCGTTCCGATAGGGTTCTATCCCGTCGACGTCGAGGGGCGCTTCGGCTTCGTCGAAGCGCGTCGCCTCGAAGGTAGCGAAGTGCCCAGCGCCGTCTGGTTGCGCGAAACCGACGGAGAGCTTCTTCCGGCGGCCGCCGCAGCCTCGGAGGCCGACACGCCCGGCGCGCCTGTGGCGCCAGCAGCGCCCGCTCCTCTGACCGACGAGGAGCTGGACGACGACGCGCAAGCGCTGGGCAACGACTTCGACGACGAGGCGGCGCCGGACGTCGCGCCCGCCGCCCCGCTCTCGCCGACCGGCGCTTGGGAGGACTACGTGGGCCGGCCCTCGGTGCCCGACGATCTGGTCGAGCAGATCCGCGCGGCGCGCGCCGCCGTTCCGGTCGTCGCGGCCTTGACCGAGGTGCGCCGCGCCGGCGAATCCAAGGGCCACGTCTACATGGGCGACGACTCCGCCCACAAGGCGTTCGTACGCGAGTACTTGGAGTCGAAGGCCGGCGCGGCGAGCGGCGTCGACGTGAAAAAGATTCGCGCCTTCCTCGCGTTCCAGGGCCGCGAGGGCGGGTCCAGCGCGATCAACTCTTGGGACGGCCAGGTCGTGACCTGGGGCACGGGCTTCGGCGGCGGCGGCGGCCTGGGCGCGGTCATGGGGCGGGCGACGGCGGCGAGCCCCGCGCTGGTCCAGCTCTTTCACGACTGCGGCTTCCGCTACTCGGGCAGCGGCGGCGACAACCACTTCGACGTCGTCGACCTCGACGCCAAGAAGGTCGTGTCGGGCGGCAAGGACACGGCGCTGAAGATCGTCCGCGGGCGCCAGAGCACCAGGCCGCCCACCTACAAGCTCGAGCTCCTCTACATGCTCATCAAGGCCGCGCAGGACCCGGCCACACGCGAGGCCGTCGTGCAAGCGCAGCTCGATACGTTCACGGCACCGACGGGCTCGGCGAGCTTCGGCGGCGCGAGCGCCATTCAGACGCAGGCGCTCTTCAACTTCGTGACCCACCTGAAGCACTGGCTGCCCGCCTACGCGTCCGGGATCATGGGCTGGGTGACGCCGCGCGGCGGCGGCAGCGACGCTTCGATGGCGCACCTGTGCAGCCAGTATTTCTTCGGCAAGGCGATCAAAGCGGGCAAGGACTCGGACTGGGTCAGCGCGAGCTGGCACCAGCACATGCGCCACTACGACCATTTGCGCGCCGACGGCCTGGACGTGGCCAACCCGGCGGGGCCGCCCAGCGCGGCGCCCGCGGGCGTGTAGCGGGAGGATCGCGAATGACCGCGCGCCGTGACTCTCTGGTCAGTGCCGTCCTGGGCACCACCTTCGCCGACGTCGCCCGCGACGTCAATCGCGGCGGCTGGATCCTGCGCCCGCGCGAGGGCACTCCGACGCAGCTGAAGGCCATGCAGCGCGCCCTCAAGCTCTTCGAGGGCTGCAACGCCGGCCCGCTGCGGAACCGCTGGGAGCCCAACGACCGGACGCAACGGGCCCTCAAGCAGTTTCAGTCGACGTTCTTCCCGGGTTGGCAGGGCACCGGCGACCCGAATCTCGAGAACATGACGCCGATCGACCACGGCCTCTTCGATTGGCCCACGCTCTACATCCTCGACTTCAAGGCGCAGGAGCGCGAGCGGCGCGCCGCGGCGCCCGAGCGGCCCGTCTCGTTCGACCGGCGAAACACGTTCAGTTTCGTCCCCCAGGGGCTCGAGCTGGAGCTGCATATCGAGAACTGGGATCCTGCGCTGCTGGGTCCGCCGGAGGCGAGGAGTCAGGCGTCGATGCGCGAGTCCATCGCGTTGGTGCTGACCGAGCTCGACGAGCACGTGGACGAGGATCTCGGTTGGTTCGATTGCGTGGTCGAGGAGCGGGAGGGCGGCCATTATCTGCGGCCCGATCCGCGTTACCACCCGCCGCCCACGCCGGCGGACGACACCCATCACAGCTTGCTGCTCAAGCTTCCGCTGGGGCCCTCGCGCTGGTTCCCGTTCCGGGTGCCGATCCGCGGCGAGTCGGTCAGCGACCCGAACAGCCACGAAGGGCCGAACTACGAGATCGACTTCAGCTTCAAAATGGGAAGTGACGGGAAGCTGCTCTCACCGTTGCCCAGCCGCATGGCGCGGCCGCCCGGCTATGCACCGCCTGCAGGCGACCGCCCCTACGAAGAGCGCAAGATCGCCAACGTGCAGGCCGACGGCGGCGTGGCGGGCGGTCCGGTCGTTCCCGCGCCCGTCGACCGGAGCCACGTCGGGCCGACGCCCGGGCGGGACACGGGGGATTGGGAGAGCTTCGCGCCCGGCGGCGGCGGAGCAAACGCCGGCGCGGCCTTGTCCGACGACCTCGTCCAGCAAATCACGGATTGGCGCGCGAGCATGCCGCTGTTCCGCTTGGCGCGGAAAAGCGCCGGGCACCAATACATGAGCGAGGACCAGCCCGCGCACCGCACCTGGGTCGACGGGAGTTTGACTACCCTCATCAGCGCGGCGCAGGGCGCGGAGGCGCGCCTGCTCGGCTCGTTCAAGGTCCATCAGCGACGCGAAGGCTGGACCAACGCCATCAACAGCTACGACAACCAGATCGTCACCTGGGGCACGGGGTTCGGCGGCAAGGGGCTGCTCGGCGCAGTATTGAAACGCGTCGCCGCCGCGAGCGCCGACGCAATCCGCGTCTTTCACAATTGCGGTTTCCGGCACGTGGGGCCCGTGAACGACAACGTGTTCGACTGCGTGGACCTGGCGACCCGGACGGTGGTGCGCGGCAAGGCCCCTGCCCTGAAGCTCGTGCAGCAGTCCACCGAGCTCCTGTGCATGCTCATCGAAGTGGCGAGCGCCGCAGCCACGCGTCAGGCCGTCTTCGACGCGATGCTCGAGACGTTCCGCGGGAACACGAACTTCGCCGGGGCGAGCCAGATCTTCACGCAGGCGGTGTTCAATTTCGCCGTGCACCTGCACCACTGGCTTCCGGCGTACGCCCAGCCCAACATGGTGGGCTGGGCCGTGGACCAAGTGCGGGCGGCGCACGGCGCGCAACCCTCGATCGAGCGCGACCTCGCCATGGCGCCCGAGATGAGCCGCTATTTCTTCGCGCGGGCCATCCGGGTCCGCGAAGCGGCGAGGGCGGCGCACCCGCGCAACGTTCCTCCGGCGCCGCCTTGGGACCGCCACGTCGCCAATCACTACGGGCAGCTCAACGCCGACCTGGCCGCGGAAGGCATCCGCACGCGCGTCTCGCCGCCCGCCGAGGAGCCCACCGCGGTCATCGACGGCGTCTAGGCGGCGGCCGCTGCGGCGGCGGCGCGCGTGCGGCGGCGGCGGCGGACGAGGGCGAGGGCCGTCATGGCGGCGACGGCGCCAAAGCAGGCCCAGACGAGGGCGTCGCCGACGCGCTGGTAGACGGTGACGGTGTGCATCATCGGGACGTCGGCGACGAGGACGTCGCGCGTGAAGATGCCGGAGGCGCGGACGATGCGGCCGGCGGGGTCGATGACGGCGGAAGGGCCGGTGTTGACCGAGCGCACCATCGCGGTGTGGCTCTCGATGGCGCGGAACGTGGCGAAGGCGATGTGGAAGTAGGGCTCGGTCGTGGCGCCGAACCAGGCGTCCTCGGTCGAGTTCACGATGAGGTCGGGCGCGCCTTCGAGGTGCGCGGTCCAGCGCGGCAGCGTGTCCTCGAAGCAGATGTTGGGCGCGAGCTTGAAGCCGCGGAAGTCCCAGAGCGGCACGCTGCGCCCGGGCTCGAAGTCGGCGCTGTACGGCAGCACGCGGTCGATCCACGGCATGTAGTCGCTGAAGGGGATCTTCTCGCTGAACCACACGAGGAAGTTCTTGTCGTAGGCGCCCATCACGACGCCGTCGGGGCCGGCGAGGACGAGGCTGTTCATGCGCTTGCGGTGCGCCCCCGCGCCCGGCGGCTCCGGCGGGCCGATGCGCAGCGTCCCGAACGCCAGCGGGACGGTGAAGCCGCGGTGCGGGCGCGACCCGGGCGGGATCACGGAGGCGCCCGAGACGAGCCAGCCCGGGTACGACGCTTCGGGCCAGAGGGCCAGCTCGGCGCCGGCGCGCTCCGCCTCGACGGTGAGGCTCTGCAGCAGCTCGCCGCGCGTCAGGCCGGTGGCCTCGTCGTGCTTGTCGAAGATACCGATGTTGGGCTGCACCATGGCGACGCGCAGCTTGGGCGCGGCGGCGGCGCGCGCGTCGACCTCGTGCACGCGCCAGAAGCCGTAGCCGAACGCGGCGGCGACGAGCGCGGCGACGGCGCCGGTGAGGCGCAGCGAGACCGGCGTGCGCTGCGCGGGCGGCGCGAGCCAGCGCCGCCAGACGCCCTCCTCCAGGGCCAGGTTCACGAGCGCCACCAAGACGGTGAGGCCGAACACGCCGAAGAGGTCGGCGCATTGCGCCAGCGGGCGGTCGAGGTACTGCGACTCGCCTAGCGCCCACGGGAAGAGAAGCGGCACCGTGTACTCCAGCGCCGCCAGCAGCGCCGGGCCGCTGGCCCACAGCGGCACGCGCCCGTGCTCGCGCAGCCAGACCACGCCCCAGGCCCACACGCCGTAGAGCATGGCCTGGTAGGCGGCCAGCAGCAGGTAGCAGGGGAAGGCCGCGGCGAAGGGGAAGCCGCCGAAGCTGATCAGCAGGCCGGTGATCCAGTAGTAGCCGGCGAGGTTGGCGGCGAACGCGTAGGTGAAGCCGAGCAGCATGGCGCGGCGCGGGCGCGTGGCGGTGCGCAGCTGCCAAGCGAGGCCGGCGAGGCTGACGAACGCGAGCGGCCAGACGTCGGGGGTGGGATAGGCGAGCGGGATGAGGAGGCCGAAGGCGGCCACGATGCCGAGCGAGCGCAGGAGCGCGCGGCGCGCCAGCGCGCGCGTGGCCGGGTCTGTCGCGGCGGCGGCGGACGCGGAGGAGGCAGAGGCGGAGGCAGAGGCGGAGGCGGCGCCGGCGCCGGCGGCGCGGCGCGGGCGCCTCTCGCGCTTGGACTTGGAGGAGGCCACGGGCGCGGGCTACAGCGGCTCGTTCAGCAGGAGGTGCAGCCCGCTTGCCGGCCCCGGGATCGGGTCGGCGATCTTGCCGGCGACGTCGCCCGGGTTCTTCGACATGGCGTTGCCGTCCTTGTCGAGCCGCGCCGCCAGCCAGTACGGCCCGCCCGTCCAGCTCGCCGGTCCGGCCATGGCGTCGGCCGGGCCGATGTCGAAGGAGACCGGGAAGGCTGGGCCGACGATGCGCTTGACCGCCAGCGGCGGGCCCACCGGCGCATTGCGCACGATGATGAAGAGCGTGTCGGTGGGCGCGACCTTGGCGGCCTGCGCCGGGTCGATGTCGACCGACCCCGACAGCGAGCCCACCGCGCCGCCCGCCGGGGCGGCGGCCGCGAACGGGGCCGGCGCCGGTGCGGCCGCCGGAAAGGGCGCGCTGCCGCCCGCATAGGGGCCCGCCGCCGCCGCGAAGGGGGACGCGGCGCCCGGCGGCATGGCCATGCCCGCGCCCGGCACCGGCGCCCCCGCGCCGCCCGGCCCGATCTCGCGGTCGATGACGACGTCGACGTCGGCGCTGCCGAGGTGCGCGGGGTTGCCGCTGAACGTCCCTTCGAGGTCGCCGGGCTCGGCCGGGCCGGCGTTGCCGTCGCGATCGACGCGCGCCAGCACCCACAGGCTCCCCGCCAAGCTGGCGCTGCCGCCCATCAGGTCGGCGTCGGTGATGGCGAACGTCACCGGGTAGCGCGGCGCCGCGACCTTCTTGACCGCGACCGGCGGTCCCACCGGCGCCGGGCGAACGATGATGTAGAGCGTGTCGGTCGGCAGCGCCTTCCCCGCCAGCGAATCCGCGAGGCGGATCGTCCCCGACACCGAGGCGCCCGACGGCAGCATGGGGGCCGCTCCCATGCCGGGGCCCATCCCGGCGCCGACGTCGCCCGCCGGCATCGCCCCGGCGCCCATGCCCGCCCCTGCCCCCGCTGGCCCGGCGCCCGCGCCCATCCCGCCGCCCGGGAGCCCGATCGGCGACCCCGTCGCCGCCGCGTGCGCCGACTCGTCGTAGCCGCCGTACGTGCACGCGCCGGCCAGGACCAGGGCAGGCACGCCCCCGAGCCCCAGCGCCGCCGCGATGACCCGCCCGGCCTTCACGAGGCCGTGACCTGCACCGTGATCTGTCCGCCGACCGGGTCGTTCGGGTCGTAGAACACGGTGTCGTAGGGCGAGACGGTGAAAAAGCAGGTCCACGTGCCGGCGCCGTCGAGCAGCAGGCCCGGGTCGCACTCTCCGTTGTTGACGCAGGCGTTCGTGTCGAAGTCGTCGTTGCCGAACGTCGTGACGCCGTCCGGCGCGACGCAGATCATCATGTAATCGCGCGTTCCCGTGGCGCGCACGACCGCCATGCCCGGGTCGTCGACGGCCACGGCGAGCCAGCGGCAGTCGAATCGCGAGAACTCGTAGCAGGGGATGGGCTGGCTCATCGCGTCGACGCAGTTGTCCGGCTTGGCGGTGTTCATCACGCCCTGCAGCTCGCCCTCGCTCCAGCCGTAGGCTTCGGTCAGCTCGGGGGTCGTCATGTCGGAGCGCCGCAGCTTGGTGGTGAAGTCGTCGCCCACGCCCAGCTCCACCGCCTTGCGCCCGCAGCCGCCCGTCCCCGCCGCCGGCAGCGCGCCCGCCGCCAGCGCCGCCGCCGCCCACAGCGCCCTCGCCGCCGGGCGTCTTCGATGTGCGCGCGTGTGCACGGGCGTTCTTCCTCCTCGTCGTCGCGTCATTGCGGGGCGTCGACGCTGATGCGCAAGTCCCCGCCGACCGGTTCGTTGGGAGCGAAACAGGGCGAGCACCCCGGCGACGCGGTCGCGCACACCGGCGACACCGTGAACAGGCAGATCCAGTCGCCGTCCTCGTCCAGCGTCAAGGACAGCGGCGCGCAGGGCGACCCGCTCATGCAGGTCGTCGCGGCGTCGCTCCCCAGCACGCAGTCGTCCGGGTTGCGATCGTCCGACCCCAGCAGCCGTCCCGTCGGCGACTGGCAAATCATCAGGTTGTTGCGCGGCGTGAGATCCGGCGCCGCCGTCACGACCGACGTGCCGTCGCTGGAGATGCGCGCGCCGATCCAGCGGCACCCGTAGGCGGAGAACGGGTAGCACGACACCGACATCATCGCGGCGTCGAGGCAGCCGCCCGATATCTCCGCGCCCATCGCCCCGACGAGGTCGTCCTCGGTCAGCATGAACGGGCCCGCCAGGTCCTCGGTCAAGAAGTCGCTGTCGAGGAACGTGACGGTGGCCGACTCGCCCGGGTCGAGCGTCTTCGGGTGCGCCTTCTTGCACCCCGGCGCCGCGAGCGCGACGGCGGCGGCGGCGGCGGCCAGAGCGACGAAGCAGGGGCGCGGGGTCATCACTCCACTCTAGCTCACATCGCCGAGGCGGTGATGGTCAGGCTCCCCACCGGGTCCATGTTGGTGGCCGCCGGCGCCGCGCCGAACAGGCAAAGCCAGAGCCCTTCGCCCATCAAGTTCAGCCCGGGGTCGCAGTCGCCGCTCGCCACGCCGTTGGCGAGGCAGTTGCCGGTGACGAAGTCGTCGTCGGCGAAGAGCGTCGTCATGTCCGGCGTCTGGCACACCATCAGCCAGTCGCGCTCGCCGCTCGCGCGCACGGTCATGAGGCCGTCGACGTTGTTCATGTACGCGGCGATCCACCGCGTGCCGAAGCCGCTGAAGTCGTAGTTGTTCATGGGCTTCGCGTCCATGAACGCGGCCACCAGGTCCGCTTCAGTGACGTCGAACACCGCCTGCAGCTCCGCCGTCTGCCAGTCGTCCAGCGTGACCGTCACCGTCAGCGACTCCATCTCCTCGAACGTGCAGTCCGTGCAGGTCATGTCCTCGCCCCGCTCGCACAGCTGGTTCCCGCACTCCGTTTCGCCGCCGCCGCCCGGGCATCCGGCGAGCAAACCCGCCGCCCCGAGCCCCAGGGCCCCTGCCACAAGCGCCGTCCGCATGGAGGATTCTCCTACTGGCGATTTAGTACGGGACGCCCACACCGTCAATCCGCGGGCCCCGCGCGGGCGGACCGCTAGGCGGCGCGGGTGCGGGCGCCGCCCAGGCGGCGCAGGACTTCGCTGACGGCGTCGGCCGGCCCGCACGGGATCACGCCTACGCCCAGGCGGCGCAGCGCGCCGGCGATGCCGCGGCGCTGGCGCGCGGCTTCGCGCGCCGCCACCAGGCCCAGGGCCTCGTCCAGCGCACGCGCCTGTTCGTCGCCCCCGGGCGCGACCGCGCCCGCGGCGAAGCGCGCATGGTCCGGCGCCAGGAAGATGACCGCATGGTGGCGGCTGCGCGCCAGACGCACCGCGCGCAAGAGGGGCTCGTTCTCGCGCAGGCCGTAAAGGTCGGACAGCACGACCACCAGCTGCGAGCCGCGCGTGGCGGTCGTCGCCGCGGCGACGCCCGCGCCGAGGCCGGTCTCCTTGCCGCCGGCCGCCTGCGTCTCGCGGTACGGGACCTCGATGCCGCGCAGCGCGCAGTAGCGGCGCACCTCCTCCATGCGCGCGTCACGGGCGAAGGGCCTGACGAGGGCGGACACGCGTCGCAGCGCGGCGGCCCCGCCCCGCGTGCGGCGCGCGCGGCTGGTCTCGCGCGCCGAGAGCTTCTCCAGCTCGCCCGTCACCCAGCGGGCGAGGGCGTCCAGGTCGTAGAGCGCGCCGCCCGGCCCCACCACCAGCGTGCCCTCGCCGTGCAGCGCCACGAGCGCGGCGCGCGCGGCGGCGGACGAGGCGTCGCGCCCGCCCTTCCCCGGGGGGCGCGCGCGGAAGTCGCGGCCCTCCTGGTGGAAGGCGTACTTGGCGCACAGCTCCACCAGCTCGCCTTCGGTCAGGTCGGTGAGGTCTTCGTCGGTGCGCCGCCACAGCTCCAACAGCTGCGCCAGCATGCGCGTGTGGTGGGAGGGGCCCTCGCCGGGCGAGAGGTCGAAGAGCACGCGGCCGTCCACCGCCATCAGGCCGATGCGGTCGCGCGAGCGCTCGGCGGCGCGGAACAGGCCCGACGCCACCGAGATGGCCCAGTCCAGCGGCGCGCGCCCGGCGGCGCCGACGCGCATCGACGGCCCCGCGTCGACGACGAGGTACGTCTGGATGGAGATCTCCGACTCCAGCTCGCGCACCATGATCTCGCGCAGGCGCGCGGTGGCCTTCCAGGCGATGGACTTGAAGGCGTCGCCGGGGACGTACTCGCGGATCTCGCGCAGCTCGGCGCCGAGACCGCGCACGCGCACGCGATGGCGGCCGGCGCGGTCCTGCGGCGTGCCGAGGGGCGTGCGCCAGGGGAGCCGTCCGGCGGCGGCGAGCGGCGGCAGCACGGTCAGCCCGAGCGCGCTGGGGAAGTAGACGTGCATGCGCCAGAGGTCGAACGACGACGAGACCGTGAGCGTGGCGCCGTGCAGCACCCAGTGGCCGGCGCGGTCGCACAAGAGCGGCACGTCGAAGTCGGTCTGCGTGCCGGGGGCGAGCGCGACGTCCACGGCGTGGCCCTGGCGCGCGGCGCGCAGCACGGTCGAGGAGAAGAGCTCCCAGCGCGCGTAGGGGACGGAGACGAAGCCGCGGTGCAGGAAGCGCACGCGCAGGTCGAAGGGCTGGCCCTGCACCAGCGCCCGCCCGCCGGCCGCCGGCGCCGGGATCCACCACATCATCTCGATGCGCCGACGCCGGAACATGAGCGCCGCCGGCAGGAACGCCAGGTACTCGGTGAGCACGACGCCGAGCGGCGCCAGCCCCAGCGCGAACAGCACCCACGAGTCGGCCGCCACGCCGGCGAGGCTGAACATCGCCGCCACCGCCAGCAGGAACCTTCCGGACGGCGACAGGTACGGGATCATGTGTGCGTGCGCGCGGGCCGCCGGCGGGCCGGCTAGCGCCCCTGCGGGGGCACGTAGCGCACCGCCTCGAGCCCCTCGCCCACGACGGCGGTGGGCGTCACGCCCTCCAGCTCCGCGTCGGGCGTCAACAAGATTCGGTGGGTCAGCACCGGGTAGCAGAGCTGCTTGATGTCGTCGGGCAGCACGTAGGAGCGGCCGGCGAGGAGCGCGCGGGCGCGCGCCAGCGACACTAGATTCAGCGCCGCGCGCGGGCTGACGCCCAGGTAGGCGTGGCGGTGCGTGCGCGTGAAGCGCGCCAGCCCGAGCACGTAGTCGGAGATCTCGTCGGCGACGTGGATGGTGTCGCACAGCTCGCGCAGCTTCAGCACGTCGGCCGGGCCCAGCAGCGTGCGCGGCTCGCCCTGCGGGCGGCTGTGGCGCTGCAGCAGGCGGCGCTCGTCGTCCTCGGTCGGGTAGCCGATCAGCACCTTCACCATGAAGCGGTCGAGCTGCGCTTCGGGCAAGAGGTACACGCCCTCCTGCTCCACCGGGTTCTGCGTGGCGAGCACCATGAAGGGCGCTTCGAGGCGATGCGTCTCGGCCTCGATGGTGACCTGCCCCTCCGCCATGGCCTCGAGCAGCGCCGACTGCGTCTTGGCGGGGGCGCGGTTGATCTCGTCGCCGAGGACCACCTGCGAGAAGATGGGCCCGCGCCGCAGGACGAAGGTGTTGTCGCGCAGGTTGAGCACGTAGGTGCCGGTAATGTCGGAGGGCAGGAGGTCGGGCGTGAACTGCACGCGCTTGAAGGTGCAGCCCATGACGCGCGCGAACGTCTTCACCAGCGTCGTCTTGGCGACGCCGGGCACGCCCTCCAGGAGCGCGTGGCCGCGTGCCAGCAGCGTGGCGAAGAGGATCTGCACGGTCTCGGCGGGGCCGATGTAGACGCGCTGCACCTCTTCGAGGACGCCGCGGCCGATCTCCGCGGCGCGCGTGACGAGGTTGGGGTCGAGGGCGGATGCGCTCATCGTCATGGTGAGGAGGGGGACGGCCGTGCGGACCAGCCGGCGCCCTTGCCGCAACGCTCCACGAGGTCGCGACACTCCTTCCAGACCGCCAGGAACTCGGCCGGGGTGGGGTCGGGCGCTCGAAGCGACACATCGTAAGACGCGATCGACAGGCGCTGCAAGCGCGCCAGCGTGCGGGCGATGCGGCGGCGCTCGGAGGCCTGCGCGCGCGCGTCGTCGCGGGCCGGCCGAGGAAGTGCCGTGCCCTTGGGGTCGCCTGCCTCGGCGGTCAGGCGCGCCCCGTAGCGGCGCAGGATCTCGTCGGCCAGGCGCTCAGGAGCCGCGGCGGCCGGGAACGGGGAAAGCGCCGACCACGTGCGCCCGTCGGCGCCCACGGTCTCGAGGAGCGTGGCGAGCACCTCCTCCTCGAGCACGCGCGCCGCGGCGCGCAGGTCGCGCCGTGCCGCCAGCGCGCGGCTGGGGGCGGCGCTGCCGCGGCCGAACCAGTCGCCGTCGTAGTGGCGGCGCCCCACGGGGAGAACGCCCAGCGCGATGGCGGTGGCGACGATGACGGCGATGATGGCGAGCAGGCGAACGATGAGCGCGGGAAGCGGATGGCCGGCGAGCGTGGCGAGCCACTTGCCGAAGCTGCGGATGTGGCCCTCGACCACCCAGAAGCCGTAGACGTCGTCTTCCCCGCCGGCGCGGCGGCCGGCGTCGAACGAGCCGCGCTCGTCGAAGGCGCCCCAGGCGAGCACGATGCGCCTCTTGGCGGGCGCGTCGTCGCGGTGCGCCGCGTCTTCGTCATGGGCGACGGTGGCTGCGCCCGCGCCCGCCCCCGCGCCTGCCCCTAACCCCGCGTCGCCGGTGCCCGCGCCATCGGCCGCGTCCTCGGGCTCCGGCACGGCGTACTTGCCGGCGACCCGCTCCAGCAGGTTGGAGAGGAAGGCGCGGTTCGCCGGATGGCGCAGCATGGCGTTGATGAGCACGGACGGATCGGAGAGCGCCACGAACAGGCCCTCGCCGTACTTGCCCTCGACCACAGCGGCGTGATCCGAGTCGGGGCCGCCGAACACGAAGACGGGCGGCAGCGCCGTGCGCAGATAGGCGGGGTAGTTCGTCAGGATCGCCGCGGCGCCGCCCGCGGCCAGGACGTGGCGCGGATCGACGGCGTGCGCCCAGGGCAGCGCCGGGTCGTCCGCGTAGAAAGCGTCGGCGTCGGGCGGAGCGCCGCGCTCCATCTCCAGCCCGCGCAACAGCCCCTCGGCGCCGCCGAAGTCGTCGGCGATGAGGAGCCGGCCGCCGGCGGCGAGGAAGCGCAGCGTGTCGGCGGGCGACGGCGTGGCGGCGCGGGCCGGATAGACGACCGCGAGCGTGTCGTCCGCGGAGAGGTCGCCCCAATCCAGCTCGCGCACCGCCTCCACCTCGAATCCGCGTGTCTTGGCGATGAGCATCATCTCCGCCAGGCCGTTCCACTCGCGTGACGCCGGATCGTAGTCCGCCGCGCCGCCGCCGCCGCTGCCGCCGGCGCCGGCGCCGGCGCCGCCGCCCGGGTCGCCGGCGGCCCAGGCCGCACGACCGCCCCCCGCCACGGCCCCCACCAGGGCCACGACCGCCAGGGCGAGCGCGCGCGCGGTCGCGAGCGGATGCGCGCGCGCAGGCGCCCCGCGCAGCGCCGTCGCGAGCGAGTGCGCGCACGCAGGCGCCCGGCGCAGCACCGTCGCGAGCGAGTGCGCGTGCGCAGGCGCCCGGCGCAGCACGGCCGCGAGCGAGTGCGCGTGCGCAGCAGCCCGGCGCATCACACCTCCAGCAGCAGCCGCGCGACCAGCTGCTGCGCGGCGTGGAGCGCCTTGCCCAGCGACACGTCGGCCCGCGCCCATATCGCCAGAAAGTATGACTCACCCACCGGGGCGACGAAGTACGTGTAGCGGCCGCACATCGCCACGAGCAGCCCCGTCGCGCCCGGACCCTTGGCCTCGACGTTTCGCCGCAGGAGATCCACGGCGATGGCCCAGGTCGCTCCCGCCACGCGCAGGTCGTACTCGTCGTCGCTGCCGGCACGCGACCCGCTCGCCACGCACAGGTCCACCGCCTCGCCCTCCTCGTCGCAGAAGACGACGCCCAGCACGCCCGGCACCTGATCGACGAGCTGCCGCAGCGCCGCGCGGAACCCGGTCGGCTCGGTGGTAGGGGCGCTCACCAAGGGGTCGAGTATACGCGAGGGCGGGGCCGGGTTGACTGCGCCCGCGCGTGACACCACACTCCGGCCGATGCCTCGTGGACCGCGCGCCTGGGCCGCCGCGACGCTGGCGGCGGCGCTGCTGGCCGGCAGCAGCCTGGCTGGTTGCGGGCCGGGCAATACGATCGACGCCGCGCGCTCGTACGCCGCGGCCGGCGACCTCGACGCCGCGCTCGGCGTGCTCGACGACGCCCTGCGCAAGAAGCCCGGCGACACGCCGCTCTTGCACGAGCGCGCCCGGCTGCTGGCCGACAAGGGCCTCTTCCCCGACGCGTACGTCAGCTACGCGCGCTACCGCGTCGCCGGCGGGCGGGAGGACAAGAAGCTGGTCGGGTCGCTGGCCGACAAGGCGGTGCGCGCCGCCATCACCGACGGGTCGCCCGACGTGCGGCTGAACGCGGCGCTGCTGGTGGGCAGCTACCACCATCCGGTGCTGTTGAAGTACCTCGCCACGCTGTTGAAGGACTCGGACGTGTCGGTGCGGCTGGCGGCGGCGGAGGCGATCGGGACCGTCCCCGACGCCGGAGGCGTCCCCATCCTCAAGCCCGCGCTCGACGACGACGACGCGCGCGTGCGCGTGGCGGTGGGGCGGGCGCTGCTCGATCTCGGCGACCTGTCGGGGGAGGGGTACCTGCGCACGGCCGCGGCCGACGCCGACCCGAAGATCGCGGCGCGCGCCGCCGAGGCGCTGGCGACGATCGGCGTGAAGGCGGGCAAGAAGGCGGTGCTGGCGGCGCTGTCGAGCAAGGACGCCTTCACGCGCGCGCGCGGCGTAGAGGCGCTCGGTGTGCTGATGGGCGGCTCGTCGGCGAAGCTGTTGCGCACGGCGTTCGGCGACGCCGAGGGATCGGTGCGGGCCGCGGCCATCGAGGCGGCGCTGCGCCGCCCCGACGCAAAGGAGTTCCTGGCCGACATCCGCAAGGGGCTCGCCGACGCCGACTGGCTCGTGCGCGACGCGGCGGCGGCGGCGGTGGGAAAGCTGGAGGACACGTCGACGACCGAGGCGCTGCGCGCGATGGTCGCGGGCGACGGGCGCATCGACGTGAAGTTCACCGCCGCGCTGTCGCTGAACAAGCTCGACGACGTGCTCGGCTTCGAGTACATCCACCGGATGCTGAAGTCGGAGGCCGCCGCCGAGCGGCGCCTCGCCGTGAGCGCGCTCGGGCGGCTGCGCGAGGGCACGAAGGTGAAGACGCTGATCGGCATGCTGGAGGACCCCGAGCCCCCCGTGCGCGCCGCCACGGCGCTCGCGCTGGAGAAGCTCGGCGCGCGCGAAGCCGCCGACGCCCTGGCCGCGCGCTTGACCGACAAAGCCGAGGACCCCGACGTGAAGGCCGCCGCCGTGCACGCCCTCGTGAAGATCCTCGGCGAGGACGCCACCGACCGCGTGCTCCCCGCGCTGGGCGACGACTCGATCCTCGTGCGCGCCCACGGCGGCACCGCCGTCCTGGTCTCGAAGGCCCCGCCCGTCAGCGACGAGCCCGCCGCGGTCCCGCCCCCCCGCGCCGACTGACACCCGCGCCGGGACCCAGTGCGGTGTTTCGGGGAGGCCGCCCTTCGTCGTGTCCGTAGCAGTCCTTCCTTCTTCGAATCACGCGCGCGACCGTCGTGAGCGTAGTTGATATACTCGTCCGGTGTGGACTTTCGCCACACGCGCGCCGCCGGACAAGAAGCCACGAGACTTCGCGCGGCCGGCGAGACCCGCCTGGCAACGAGCCGAGACCTCGGTCGGTGCTTCCGGCGATCGCGCCGAACAGGAGGCTGATCGCGTAGCGCACCAGTTCACACACGCGCCCTCCGCGAGCGGCGCCTGGTCGTCGCCCGGGCGCGCGCCGGAAGTGGCGCAGGCGACGGGCGCGGCCCACGGCGGAGGCGCGCCCCTGCCCGAGACGGCGCGCGCGTTCTTCGAGCGGCGCTTCGGTTTCGACTTCAGTAACGTGCGCATCCACGACGACGCGGGCGCCCACGCCCTGGCGGGGCAGACGCGATCGCAGGCGCTCACCATCGGAAGCGACGTGTACTTTGGCGCCGACCGCTACGCGCCTCACACGGACACGGGCCGGCACCTGCTCGCACACGAGCTGACACACGTCGCGCAGCAGCGTGCCGCCGCGGAGCCGGCGCTCCAGCGCAAAGCCGATGCCGCGGCGGTCGCCAGCAAGACCCCGGCGCAGATCGAGGCCGATCCGGATTACATCGACAACGGGATCGTGCGCATGCAGTTCTTCTCCGCGGAGTCTGCCATCCTGCACTACGCCGACGGAACGGCGCTCACCATCGGCCTCATCCCCCGCTGGATCAAACCGCCGCTCGAGCAGGTCGACTATCGCTCGTCGATCGGCGAGTACCCCGTGCTGCCGGGCGGCGCGAAGGAGTTGCGCCTCCTGCCGCATCCGCACGACATTCCCGCTGCGGAGCGAAAGCTACCGTTCGAGGAGGTCGCGAAGAAGCACGCCGTCTCGGTCCGCTTCACGGTCGACACGTCGGGAAAAATCATCCCGAACCTGCTCAACGTGCGCACCGCGCCGCGGCTGTGCGCGCTGCTGCGCGAAGCGGAAGCAGAATTCATCAAGCTGTCGGACGAGGTCTCCAAGGGCGGCGTCAAGGTCTTCGAGAAGATGAAGACCATCATCGAGCTGGAGCTCCTGCGCGCGAGTCTCGGCGGACCCCGTTCGCTGACACCGAAGCCCATCACCGCCGGCGAGCGCGCCGTCGAGCGATCCTTGGCGAAAATACTTGCGGATCCGAACAAGCTGCACCACATCTTCGACAAGGCCGGGCGTGGGCTCGCGCCGGTGCTGGAGCGAGTCGGCGGGCAGGAGGAGTTGATCCGGCAGGTGCTCACCAAGCTCCTCGACGTCGTCCCCGAGTCGGGCGTGTTCGAAAAGGTTGTCGAGATCGCAGGTACGCGGCTGACGATCCGCGGCGCGGTGGTCGACGGCGTCATGAGGATCGGAACGGTGTTTCTGGCTCCTTGAAGGAGGCGCGGTGATCGAGGTCCGCTACCAGCGTTGGCTACTTCGCGCCGATCCGGATGCGACGCGCGCCGCGTATGCACAGATCACAAAGGGGGCGCCCGAGACGTGCGGCTGCGACCCATGCCTCAACTTCGCCGCGGCGCGCGACCGGACCTGGGTGCCGGCGGCGCGGGCGCTGCTCGATCGCCTCGGCATCGACTACACGCGCGAGGCGGAGGTCTACCATCTCACGCCCATCGGGGGCGGACTGCACGCCTATGGCGGGTGGTTCCACTTCGTGGGAGCGATCGAAGCGGGCGACGACTCCTCCGTCGACGACGGCGCGGGCGGTCGCCGGCTCGAGCTCGAAGCGGCCGGTGAGCACCTCTCCCTCGGCTTCACGCGACGCACGGCGCTTGTCCCGGCTCCGTTCATAGGGCAGTCCATCGTCCAGCTCGAATTCACCGCCGAGGTGCCTTGGATAGTTGATCGCCCCGAACCGGACTGAGGTCGCGCGTAAGTGGCGCAGGGGGCGGAGTTGCATGCGCGCCGCGCCACAACCGCCTTCCTACTCCTGGCCAAGCCCCGCCCGCGCCACCGTCGCCGCCCCTGCATCCGTCACGCGCCGCGGTGCATGCCGTGGAGCTGTTGGGAGCGCTGGGCGCGGCCGACGGCGTGGACCCGATGCTGGAGGTCTTCACCCGGACACCCGTTCCGGACCCGATTCACGAGAAGGTGTTGGTTGTGCTCCCCGGTCTGGGGAGGGTCGTTCTCGAGCCCGCGCTCCGCGCTTACGCGGAAAGCAGCCACGACGAGACACGCGACTCCATCTGCGCGATCCTCGCGGAGCTGGGCGTGCGGGACGCGCGGATCTACGAGCTCCTGCTGGCGCAGCTCCCGCGGACGCCGCTCGATGCAGCGAGCAACCTCCAGCACTATGGCGATGAGCGCGCCATCCCCCACCTGGCGCGCGCTCTGGAGGAGTGGGTGCTAGGCAGGTCGGACGGGCTGTTCACAGAAGTGCCCGCGGTGGTGCTGGCGCAGGCAATCACCCGGCTGGGGGGCACGCTGACCGACGTCCAGCGCCAAAACCGCGACGATGCGCAGGCGCTGCTAGACGCGCGCTGGGCGGTGCGGCGTGACGGAACGAACTGACGGTTGGCGCGCCGGACGCGCGCGTCGCCGGCGTCTGGCACCTGGATACAAGGACGGCGCGGCACGCGGCCGACCATCCGGCGCAGCTCATGCTGTACTTGATCGGGAGGACACCAGATGAATCTCCCACCGCGCGCCACTGACGTTTCCCGCAGGACGCCGCGCGGAGTCCACCCACGTGGGGAAGGCGCCGCAGCAGTCGTACCGTCGCGAGTTCAACGATTCGCGCGGGGCTGCGCCGCGTTAGGGCGCGTCGCACGCGCGAGAGGGCGGCGGAGGCGCGCAAAAGCTGCCGGGGCCGGTCAGGTCGTCGCAGTAGCCGCTGGCGCATTCGTCGCACGGACCGCCGCTGGCGCAGGACATGCCGTCGGCGAGCGCGGGCGCACAGTGGCCGAGGCACGTCGGTTTGAGGGCTCCGAGCATCCGCATTCAGATGCCTGCGCTGACGTCCACGTCGAAGCCGCCTTCGCATCCTGGGAATGCCGTGCAGTCGGGCCCGCCGCAACTGGAGTCATAGGCAAACAGGAGCTCGTACCCCCCAGGCTCGGCGTCGACGGGGAGCGGGTTGTCGAACCGCGCCGAGTAGCGACAGTCGTCCGCCGTCTCGTCACCGCCCGTGCCGTCGTCCTTCAGTACGGGGAACTCGTACGTTGGCAGGCTCTCGGGGCGGACGCCCCAGAGCCAGGTGGCCGTGAACACCAGGTTCCGCTCCTTGCAGCGCGGCACGTCGAACGCGAGGAAGACTTCCGTCGGCATGCCGGCCACGAGCGATATTCGGCCGCCGGGCCCGTTATGCGGCTCGTACGCATAGCTCGCATCAAGCAGCGGACTCTTACCGCGGGGACACGGGGAGCAGCCGGCAGCGACCAGGAGTGCGACCAGGAGTGCGACCAGGAGCCCGGCTCCGACGAGGAGTTTCATCACGGCACCTCGATGGGGAAGATCGCGACGTTCGGCCCGAACCGCTCGTACTCCACGGTTCCGAGCGTGAGGCCTAATCGCACACACGCCGTGAACGTTCCGTCGAAGGCTTCGCCGGCCGTTCTCGACGTGCAACGCGCCCGTCCTGGTTTGGGCGGGCGCGCTCCCCACCACATCGAGCCTGATGCGCGCGGTGGTGGCCACTCCTGACCGCCGCCGCCGCCCAGCGCATTCCTTCTTGACCGCCGTTACCTGCGGCTCTGCGAGGGAATGCTCCGTTCCAGCAAGAAAGTCGCGGGAGACCCGGAAGCTCAAGGGCTACAGACCGGGTCGTCGTCGCCGACGAACGAGTCCGGCGGCAGAGGCCCCCCGCAGCCGCCAGCGCCGGCCTTGCGTGGCACCCTCACTTCCGCTTCGACGAGCACGAGGTTGCCTGCGCTGTCAGTCGCCCCCACGCGCACAGTGTACGTGCGGCCCGGGCCGGCCGCGCTCCGCTCCGACCGCAGGCAGAGCACCCCCTCCGACCCGGCGATATCGCCCGTGGTGCTTCGGTCGCCCAGCCCGTCATCGGGCTCGCTGCTCGTGGCGCCCGCCAGAAACGCGATCGGTGACTCGTCGCAATCGTCACTGACGTTTGCGACGATGTCCGTGCCGAGCTCCAGCGGCACGTACAGGTGGTTGGGAGGCCACAAGCAGTCGGGGATGACCGAGACCTCCAGGACCGGCGCTTCGTCGATGCGCTCGACGAGCACCGAATCGGTGTCGGTGGTTCCGTTTGCGTCGCCTACCTCGAGGACGAACTCGTTGAGGCCGACGACCAACGTCACGGTGGGCGTCGGCGAGACGCTGACGAACACCGTTTCACCGGCGGCCACGCGCCGCATCCAGCGGTACGTCCGGACGTCGGCCGCCCCGTCGGGGTCCGTCGAGCCGAGACCGGAGAGCATGGTGGTGGAACTGCACGCGATGATCTGGTCCGGCCCGGCGTCGGCGACGGGCCGCCGATTCGTCAGATCCGCGTGGATCACGAAGGCGGCGCTCCCGGTATCGAGGGTGAACGTGCCCACGAGATCCAGCGTTCCCGCTGCGAAGTCCACG
>DASYRF010000353.1:0-6431 GCA_036004705.1 Myxococcota bacterium | reverse complement strand
TCGCCTGCGCCGGGAGGGGGCGTGAACCCCACCACGCAAGGAGACGCTCACATGTTCGACGCCTTCGAAGTCTCGCTTCAGCTCATCGGTGCACTGCGCGGTCCGGTGGCGCAGCTGCAGTCCCACGACGGTGACCTCGCGGCTCAGCTCCGGCGCGCGGCGTCGTCGGTCTCGCTCAACTTGGGCGAAGGTCGGCGGCGGGCGGGACGCGACAGGGCCTTCCACTTCCGCGTCGCGGCGGGAAGCGCCGGCGAGGTCCGGGCGGCGCTGCTGGTGGCGCAGGCGTGGGGGCACGTCGATGCCGCCGCGGTCAGCCAGCCGCTGGCACTGGTCGATCGCGTGCTGGCGATGTGCTGGCGGCTGGCCCGGTAGGGCCGCGCGGCGCCGGGACCGCCACCGGCGCCGCGGTCGCAGCCGGTGCCGGAGCCGCAGCGGCAACCGCAGCCGGAGCCGGAGCCGGAGCCGCAGCCGCAGCCGCAACCGCAACCGCAACCGCAGCCGGAGCCGCGGCCGCAGCCGGAACCGCAGCCGGAACCGCAGCGGCAGCCGCAACCGCAGCCGGAACCGGAATCGCAGCCGCGGCCGCAGCCGCAACCGCAGCCGGAACCGCAAACCGCGGCCGGGGCAGCATCGAGGTCAGCGCAGCACGATGAGCAGGTCCTGCGCGTCGCGGGGGCGGGCGGGGTCGGGCGGGGTCAGGAGCTCGCCGGTGGCGGTCTGGATGGCGATGACTTCGCAGGCGTGGCGGCGGCGGAAGTCGGAGTCGCGCAGGGAGCGGCCGACGACGTCGTCGGGGACAGGGATGCGCTGCACGGTGCCTTGCCGGTGCGCGGGGAGCTCGGCGAGCAGCGCGCCGAGCTGGTCGTCCTGCGCGAGCGCGACGATGGGGCTGTGCTCGCGCAGCAGCTGCGCGCCTTGCTCGGAGGCGCGCCGGCGGACGGCGTCGAGGATGGCGCTGCGGCGGAGCATGCCGACCCAGCGGCGCTCGGCGGGGTTCACCACGGGCAGCGCGTCCAGGCCTTCGGCGCGGAAGACTTCCAGCGTGGCGTACAGGTCGTCGTCGGGGCGGACGGTGCGCGGCTCTGTGTTCATCACGTCGACCGCGATGACGGCCATGTGCGGCCCGACCAGCTCCAGCGCCTGCAGGATCTCGGCGCTGGTCACCAGGCCGCTGAAGCGCCCGTCCTCCACCACGGCGAACGTGGGGCGCGTGCCCGACGGGATGCGCGCGACCAGCTCGGCCAGCGACGTGGAGGCGGCGACGACGTTGTCGGGCGCCGGGTCGGCGAGGTCGCTCACGCGCAGCGTCTCCAGGATCGACAGCACCGAGTCGCCGGCGTGGGCTGGCGACTCCCGGCGCGTGGGGAGCTGGGCCGTGTAGATCGACCGGCGGCGCAGCAGCAACAGCGCGATGCCCTGCGCCAGCATCAGCGGCACGAGCAGGTCGTAGCTGCCGGCCAGCTCGCACACGAGCACGATGGCGCTGAGGGGCACGTGGGCGATGCCGCCGTAGAACGTGCCCATGCCCACCAGCGCGAAAGCGCCGGGATCGATGCGCGGGTCGTGCAGCAACAGCTGCACCGCATGGCCGAAGGCGCCGCCCATCAAGCCCCCCATCACCATCGACGGGGCAAAGTCGCCGGCGCTCCCGCCCGTGCCGATGGTGAGCGACGAGGCCGCCAGCTTCGCGAAGCAGAGCAGCACCAGCAGCTGCACCGCCTGCCAGCCGCCCGACAGCCATGGCGACCCGGTGATGGCCAGCTGCGTGGCGCCGTAGCCGCCGCCGAGCAGCCCCAGCCCTTGTCCGGGGACGCCCACGCGCATCCCTACGTAGATGATGAGCGGCGTGCTCAGCGCGCCGAGCGCCAGGCCGCCGACCGCCGGGCGCGCCCACGCCGGCACGGGAAGGCGCGCGCTCAGGCGCTGCACCGCCCGCAGCGTCGCCACGAACAGCACCGACAGCGCGGCGACGATCACTGCCAGCACCGCGTACATCCATAGGTGCGCCGGCACGAACGGGTAGCGCGGCGCGTGCGCGAACATCGTCGTCTCGCCGTAAACCGAGATCACCACCGAGTAGGCGACGACCGACGCGAGGACGGCGGGCACGAGCGCGTCCGACTCGAAGTCGTCGCGGTAGAGGAACTCGACCGCCAGCAACGCGGCGCCGAGCGGCGTACGAAAGACGGCGGCGATGCCGGCGGCGACGCCCGCGACCATCAGCACGCGCCGCTCGCGCGCCGGCACGTGCAGCCAGCGCGCGATGAGCGAGCCGAGCGCGCCGCCGATCTGCATGGTCGGCCCCTCGCGCCCCCCGGCGCCTCCCGTTCCCAGCGTCAGCACGGACGCCACCGCCTTCACCCAGGCGACCCGCCGCCGCGCCACGCCGCCGTGCTGGTGGAACGTCTCGATGATGGCGTCGGCGCCGCCGCCGCGCGTCTCGGGCGCCAGGATCGACACCGCCCCGGCGGCCAGCGCGCCCAGCGCCGGCAGCAGCACCAGCAGCCACGGACGGAACGGCCCGTGCGCGACCGGCGGCAGGAACGTCTCGCCGGCGGCGCGCAGCGTGTGGTACCCGGCGAGCTGCTCGAGCAGCAGCCTGTCGACGATTTCGAGCGCGGCGAAGAACGCCGCGCCCACGGCGCCGGCGGCCAGCCCCACCAGCCCCGCGTGCAGCAGCGTGCGGCCCAGCACGCGCAGGTCCGGCGACCGCTCCGGGAACAGCCGCGAGAGCACGCCTCGCCGCATCGGCGCAGCTTACCCCCTCCTCGGAGTTCCCGCCTTCTCGGTGCGGTAGTGCGCCGCACCAATCTGCGCGCCGCCTCGCCGGAGTTCGGTGTCCAGCCTTTCTTCGCGAGAGTCGCACGGTCCGCCGCCGACGGCGGAGCGCCGCGCGCGAAAACAGCGGGAGAGAGGGCAGCGTGGGGAGCGCTGGTGAGCTAGCCGCACGTCCCGCCGTCGCACAGCTCCATCCCGTCGCAGTCCTCCACGAAGTTGCACTTGGCGCCGGAGGTCTTCTTGGGGGGCGGCGACTTGCGGATGAGCACTTCGACGATGTCGCGCGTCGAAACCTTGTCCTTGCTCGGGCTCAGCGTCAGCCACTTCTTGAAGGCGTTCACCGCCTCCCCCGTCATCCCCTTCTTCTTGTAGACGCGCCCGAGCACGCGGTACCCCTCGTAGCCGCCCTTCAGATCCACCGCCTTCTCCGCCGTGGCGATGGCGTCGTCCAGCTTGTTGGCGTTGTAGTACATCTGCGCCAGCTCGCTCAGGTAGACGCCGCTCCCCGACTCGATGTCGGTCGCCTTGTGCGCCGCTTCCAGCGCTTCGTCGGTGCGCCCCAGCTTGTCGAGCGCGCGCGCCCGCGCCATGTGCGCGGCGCCGTATTTCGGCGACGCCTTCACCGCCGCGTCGGCGTCCTTCAGCGCCAGGTCGTACTTCCCCTTGCCCATGTCCTTGGCCGCCGACGCCAGGAACGTCTTGGCCGCGCCCGCAGCCCCGCCGGCGCCGCCGTCCTCCGCCGCGGCGCCCGCCGTCCTGGGCTTGCCGGTGCCCTTCGGCCCCTTGTCGCCGCCTTTGTCCGGGCCGCTCGCCCCGGCGGTGCCCGGCGGCGGCTCCGGCTCGGGGGCCGCGGTGGCCGGCTCGGCGGTGGAGGCCGCCGCCTCGCCGATCGTGACCTTGGGCTTGGTGCGCAGGTCGTCCGGCACGTTCGGGTTCTTGGCGGCGATGAGCTTCTTCAGCTCCACGATCGTCGGCGAGCCAGGGTCGATGTCCGCCGCCGCCTGGCACTCGGCGCTCGCTTTGCCGAACTCCTCGGCTTCGATGTGGCGGATGCAGATGTCGATGTTCAGCAGCACCACGCGCCGCGTGACCTTCTCGCGATCGTCCTTCGTCTTCTCGTAATAGAAACTGTCCTTGGGAATGTCGGCGATGATCTCGTAGGCGCCCAGCCAGTCCTCGCCGTCGATGCTGGTGATGAAGTCCTCGTACTTCTCGGCGACGGCCTTCTCGCTGCCCGCCTTCACCTTCAGCGAGGCGGCGTCGCCAGTGTCGCCGCCGCCGGCGATGATCTCGCCCAGCACGCGCTCCGCCTGCGCCCATTTCTCCGACTTCATGAAAGCACGCGCCTCGTCGAGCTTGGCCGCGACTTCCTTCTTGCGCGCCTCTTCGGCGGCCTTGGCGTCGTCCTTTGCCTTGTCGCCCTTGCCCTTGTCGCCGTGCTTCTTGCCGCCGCCGCCGCCGCCGCCGCTGTCCCCGTCGTCGCGGGACCCGTAGAACACGCCGAGCGGATCGCCGAGCACGTAGACGTAGACCGCCGCGCCCCCGCCCAGCACCAGAACCAGGATGAGCAGGATCGGCCAGATCCGCCACTCCTCTTCGTACTCCGGCTCGGCGGCGACCGCGGCAGGGGCGGGGGCGGGCGCGGCGGCGGGCGCCGGCTTCTCCAGATCCTCGAGCTTGGGCGACCCTTCCTGCCCCCACATCACGGTCTTCTTGCCGATGTTGCTGCGCACCTCGGCGGACGACTCGTCGGAGGCCACGCGCGCCCCCTTGGGCGCGTTCGGCTTCACGGCGCCGTCCATCGCCACGGTCTTGAGCGGCGCGGCCCCGGCGGGCGGCGCGGCGCCGTCCTTCTTGGCCGCCGCCGGAGAGGCGGCGCCGGCGGCGGAGGGCGTGGCGACGGTCGGCTGCGGCGCGCCGCCCTTGGAAGCGGCGCCCGCTCCGCTCTTCGCCGGTGCGGCGCCCGTGCTCTTCGCGCCCGCCGTTCCTCCGGCTGCCCCGCCCATCGTCGCCGGGGCGCCCTGCGCCAGCGCCCCGGGCGAGTCCATCATGACGGTCTTGAGCGGCGGACCCTCGGCCGCGGCGGCCGCGGGCTTGGCCGCCGCGCCCGGCGTGCCTCCCGCCGAGCGCCGCGACTTCGGCTCGCTCGCGGCGGTCGCGGCCGCCGCCCCGCCAGCCGCGTCGATCTCGGCGGCGGCGGCTTCGAGCTCCTGCTTGAACTCGGCCGCGCCCGCCTGGCGGTTCTGCGGGTTCTTCTCCAACGCCTTGAGCACGATCTTGTCGAGCACGCCGGGAACCTTGGCGTGGATCGACGGCGGCCCCGGCTTTTGCGTCAGGGCGCGGTTGAGCACGACCTGCGGGCCGTCGCCGACGAAGGGCGGGCGCCCCGCCAGCATGTGGTACAGCACCGCCCCCAGCGCGTAGACGTCGGCGCGGTAGTCGGTCTCGAGGTCCTTCAGGATCTCCGGCGCCATGTACTCGACGTTGCTGGGCCGCTGCTTGGCCCAGTGCGCGCCCATGACGTCCACCAGGCCGAAGTCGACGACGCGCACCGTGTCGGCGACCCCGTCGCGGTCTTCCAGGAAGATGTTGGAGGGCTTGATGCAGCCGTGTAGCACGCCGGCCGAGTGGGCGGACGCGAGCGACGCGGCGATCTGGTGGGCGACGGCGACGGCGCGCTCCACGGCCATCGGCCCCGCGGTCACGGCGTCGGCGAGGCTCGGGCCGGTGGCTAGGTCGCTGACGATGTAGCAGAAGCCGCCGTCGATCTCGGCGTAGTCGTAGATGACGGCGGTGTTGTAGTCGTTGAGCTGCGAGACGCGCTCCAACACCGTGGCGAAGCGCTCCGCCATGCCCGGGTCCTGCTCGGTCGTCTGGCGCAAGAGCTTGACCGTGGCGACCGAGCCGTCGGCGACGCCGTTGACCGCATAGGTCCAGCCGAACGCCCCCGACGCCAGGCGCTGGTTGATCTGCCAGCGCTCGCCGACGATCTGCCCGACCCAGGGGTCGTCGGCGGCGGCCGTCTGGCCCGTGGCGGGGCCGCCCGCCGGGCCGGCGGCCGGCGTGGGGTTCCCGCAGGAGCCGCAGAACTTCTCGCTCTGGTCGAGGGGCGCTTTGCACTGCGAGCAGAGGGGCATCGCGTCGCCAATCCTATCTTATCTTCGTGTGCGATCAACCTGGAGGCGTTGCCAGCGGCGCCAGCTCCACGCCGAGCAGCACGTCGGGCGCGGGCTGGCCGGGCGACCAGGCGGCGCGGAGCGTCGCGGCGAAGCAGCCGCAGCGCGCCCGCCAGGAGAGCGCCGCGTCGGTCGAAACGACGCCCGGTCCGAGGCGCGGGGCGCCGGCGCCGGGCGTGGCGGGATCGCCGCGCGGGTCGGCGCGCGAGACGTCCAGGCGCACGGCCCCGGCCAGCGCCAGCGGGCCGAGGGGGGCGCGCGCGGCCAGGGCGAGCTCCGCGAGCGGCGTGAGCGCGGCGGGGCGCAGGACCGCGCCGAGGTAGAGCGGGCTGCGCGGGTCGTCGCGGAAGAGCACGCCCGGGCCGGCGGCGGCGAGCTTGAGGTAGTGGGCCGAGAAGAGGGCGCCGTTGGGGAGGGCGAGGTCGACCTCGAAGCGCAGCTCGGTGGGGCCGGGGTGGGGCGGCCCCACGCCGGCGG
>DASYRF010000352.1:0-7753 GCA_036004705.1 Myxococcota bacterium | reverse complement strand
GCGCGCGCCGTTCGCGGGTGCCGCTGGAACGCCCGGTGCGCTTGGACTCCTGCTCGGAGCGGGAGTCGCGAAGCGCGGCGGCGGTCTCGGCGGCGAGCGCCACGTCCGCCGGCAGGACGCCGATCGAGAGGAGGCCGTCGTGCGCCGTACCACCGAGCTCGACGAGCTTGTCGAGCACCTGCGCCACGCCGTCGTAGTCCAGCGCGTGCAGGTCGTCGCCGACACCGAGCTTCGTGTGGAGCGCCTCGTCCTTCGGCGCGCGCCGGAGCGCCGAGTGACGGACGTCGCGCACGAGGCCGTAGCCCCGTTTGGCGACCTGCCGCTTGCTGCGCGTGGCGGCCTTCTGGTCCACCAGGTCGTCACGCGCATCCACAGGCGCCTCGGCGAGCTCGTCGAGGTCGCTGCGGAGGTCGGGGAGCGTGCGGGTGAGCCGCTCCAGGATTGCGCTCGCGTCTTCGACCGCGAGCGCGTGGGCATTCTGGCCGCGAAGGAGCGCTTCACCCTGGCTCCAGCGCGGCTGGTCCTTCTTGACCAACATCGCAATTCTCCTTCCGGGCCTTCGCCCGGAACGTGATGCCCGGCGCTGGGCTGCCGCCGGCGAAATTGCCGGCGGGAACTTCACGTCGCGCATCGAAGAAGGGACGGAGCAGGACGTGTGCCAACGGCGGGCGCGACGGAAAGCGAAGTCGTTTCGGGGGCGGCGTGAGGCGGTGAGGGATGCGGGTCTCGTTTTTGGGATTTCGGGTCCCGAAAATGGGATGACGGGCGGGTGCAACGGGTCCCGAGCGGGCCGAAGGAGGCGCCGGGCCATCCTAACACCGCGCTGGGCGGGCGGAAGGTGTTGATGGGCCGCCGAATGGTGACTCCGGGCAATCGTGAGGTGTCTCTGGACGATCGTGAGATGACTCCGGGCAATCGTGAGGTGTCGCCGGGCAGTCGTGAGGCTCTGGTGGGCGGTCGTGAGGTGTCTCTGGGCGATCGTGAGATGACTCCGGGCAATCGTGAAGTGACTCCGGGCCGTCGTACGGCTGCGGTGGGCGGTCGGAAGGAGTTGCTGCGCACTTGTCCGGTAGCTTTGGCGGGGCGGGGACTGGGGCGGGCGCGTGGCGGGCTGTTCGGCGGCATGGGCGACGCCGAGGCGGTGCCGGTGCGGCGCTGTGGCGCGGCTCGGGCAGATGCTTTCGCGGCTGTCGTGGTAGCGCGGAGTACGGCGCCGGCGTCGGCGTCGTGCTCGGCGTCGGTCTCGTGCTCGGCGTCGGCGTCGTGCTCGGCGCCCGGCGTCGGCGTTGGCTACGAAGGCGGTGGCGGGAGTCGGCGTCGGCGTTTCCGCGGAGATGCAGAATGGGCTGGGCAAGTGGAGGGGGCGGTGGGCGGCAACTGCGGAGCGTAGGGGGACCCGCCGCGGTGCCGGGCGCGTGAAAAGGAGGTCGTGCGTAGCCCACCCACGGTGGCGCCCCGGCGTGCCGCAGACAGGTGACCCCAGGGCGCGCACCGTGCTGAGGCCTGAAGGCCTCAGGAGCGCACGCTAACCCCGTGGATAGACGCGGGCGGGGCGCGCGGAACGGATGTTGCAGCCAACCGCCCGGGACTTCATGGCCGGCGGCGCGCTACCTCTAGCACCAGGCGGAAACAGCGGGACCGTCGGCACTCCGCTGACCATCCAGGTGCCCCCGCGCGTGTTCCGCGTGCGCCTCACGGGCATTCTGTTCGACACGGACAAATGCTTTCTGCTGCCTTCGGGCCTCAAGTCGATTCGCGCGTTCAAGAAGATCTGGGCCGCCCACCCAGACATCAAGGTGCTGATCGTCGGGCACGCCGACACGGCCGGCGCCGCGGATCACAATCAGAAGCTCTCGGAGCGCCGCGCCCAGTCCATCCAGTCCTACCTCAACGACGATCACGACGGCTGGCTGCGTTTCTACTCACCCGGCGTGCCGCCCACGAAGCTCTGGGGCGCGACCGAGGATCAGGCCATGCTGGCTCATCTCGGCTTCGCCAGCGTGTCCGACTTCCAGACCAAGAAGGGCCTGAAGGCGGACGGCGCGGCGGGCCCCGACACGCGCCGCGCGCTGATCACCGACTACATGAACGAAGACCATGCCGAGAAGCCCGGCACGGTCGAGATCCAGACGCACGGCTGCGGCGAAACGCACCCCGAGATCCCCACCGCGGACGGTGTGGCCGAGGAGCGCAATCGCCGCGTGGAGATCTTCCTCTTCGAAGACGCCGTCGACCCGAAGCCCGTGAACCCTTGCAAGGCGGGCGGCTGCGGCGAGCACGCGAAGTGGAAGGGCCTGTCGCGCGAGACCATCGACCTCGGCGCCGACCTCTCCGCCGTCGTCGTGACGGTGACCGACCAGGCCGGCGCGCCCGTCCCGGCCGCCGACGTCCACCTCGCCGGCTTCGTCCCCGAGGACGCGCAGACCGACGCCGCCGGCGTTGCGCAGGTCCAGGACGTCCTGCCGACCTCCTACGAGGTCTTCGCCCGCAAGCAAGGCTTCGAGTCGGCCTCGACGAAGATCACCGTCCCTCCCGGCACGACCGTCCCGGTGCCGCTGACGCTGAAGGCGGCCGCCGGCAACCTGAAAGTCATCGTCCGCGACGCCGCCGGCGCGCTCGTCGCCGGCGCCACCGTCAGCATCACCGGCCCCAACTCCACCGCCGCCACCAAGCCCACCGACGCCGCCGGGGAGAGCCTCTTCGGCCCGGTGCCGTCGGGCAGCTATCAGATCGCGGTGTCGGCGCCGGGCTTCGTTTCCCAGACCGCCGCCTCCACCGTCAACCCCGACCAGACCGCGACCGCCGTGGTGACCCTCGCCGCCCAACCGAGCGTGAAGGGACTGCGTTTCCTGGTGGCCGATCCGGCGCCGACCGAAACCGTCGACCTGAGGCTGCTGGACGAGGACATGAAGCCCTGTCCCGACATCGACGCGACCATCGAGGCGCAGGGCGCGCGCCTCTTCGGGCACAGCGACGCCGCCGGACGTCTCAAGGCCGACGTGCCCACCGGCACCAAGCAGGTCCTCGTCCGCTATACGCCCACCGGCAGCGCCACGGTGTTCGAGATGAAGATCACCGTCGAGCTGGGTCCGGTCAGCGACGACGCGTCGGCCATCGCCCGCCTGGTGAACCTCGGCTACCCGGCCGACACCGACTTGAACTTCGCGCTGCACTCGTTCCAGCGCGATGCTGGCGTAACGCCCGCGACCGTCGCGCTGGACGCCGCCACGCGGGCGGCCATCGCCAGCGTGCACGACGCCTGACATGGGCAAGCAAGCCGCCAGCAGCCCGCCGGTGAAGGGGGCGTCGGTGACGTTCCTGGCCGGCACCAGGAGCAGCGGCGTCCAGGACCCGTTCCTCGACATGGCCGCGAAATGGGTCGCGGCCATGCAAGCGAACGTCGGCGCCGGTGCCTTCGCGGGCACGCTCGGCACAGCCTCCGCGGCCGCCAGTGCCATCAACAACTTCAGCTCTCAGGCCGCCGGCGGCACTCTCGACATCCCCACACTCGATGCGAAGCTCGGCGGCCTGCGCAGCCACACGCTCGTCTTCGTGACCCACGGACTGGACGTAGACAAGACGCTGCCCGCGAAGGACCAGCTCGACACCCAGGGGCTGCTGTTCCACAACGACTCGACGGGTAAGCGCACCGACACCGACATAGTCCTGCAGAAGGTGCACCTCGACAACATGAAGGTGGACAAAGACCACGTCGTGGAGAACCTGCCGGGAGGCCTCGACCTCAAGGATCCCGGCACACGGGACTTCGTCAACAAGGTGACCGACTTCGTCCCGGTGATGGACGCCGTGCGCCAATCCATCTACCAGCACGTCTATCTGGCGGCGTGCGGCACCAAGGGGCGATTGACCGAGTTCGCGAAGGTCTTCGAGTCGCTCGCGAACGTCACGGTCTTCTTCAACACGGAGGCGATCTTCCTGTCAGACAAGGACCCCACCTTCGCCGAGGTGGGCTTGAAGGGTCCCCCCTTCAAGCTGAGCAAGGGCTTGCCCTTCTTCGCGGCGCCGACGGCGACCAAGGTCGACCTGCGCAGCGGCACCGACACGTTCCTCCCCGGATCCATGGAACGCGCGCCATGAGCACCGAGTCGAAGGGGCCGTTTCACGTCGGCGAGGACGTCGACCTCGCCGCCGACACGAACGCGGCGGGAGTCGGCGTCGCCTTCGAGATACACGCCGAGCGCGCCGACAAGTCTCTGGCGCTCATCGACACGCGTAACGCGAAATCCGTCGCCGACCCGTCCAACACGACCACGGGCTTCACCGCGACCGCGACGTGGAAGGTGCATCTGAAGCTGCCGGACGGAACGCCGGCTCCTCTAGTGAACGACGCGACCACCGGGCTGTCCGGCAATGCGAACACCACCGGTCCGCTCAGCACGAACCTCGAGGTGGACGCCTTCACTGCCGGCGGGGGCACCAAGTTCAACCGAATCCTCACCGTCGAGGGCGACGGCGTACTGTCGAATGCGGCGTGGCTCGAGGATCCGAGCAAAGCGCCACTGACGAACGATGCGGTGGTGGCCGGAACGAAGCTGCTGCTCCGCGTGGAGGTGGCGAACCGAAAGAAAGGGCCGCTCCTCGGCGATTTCACCGTTCGATTCGAGTTTCTGATCGTGGACGCGGCCGGCAAGGTGCTCTCCACGCCGAAGACGCTGACTCAGGCCATCACGGCGCCGGCGGCCGGAAACACCGAGCTGGTGGCGAAATGGACGTCGGACGCATTCAACAACCAGTCTGGAGCGACGCGCGTACGCCTTCGGGTGGGCTTTGTGCGCCGTCCCTTCGAAGGATTCGATCACGCCGACGCGGCGCCGATCCTGTCGCCAATCGTGACTGTTCTTCCGCCGATCGCGGTGGCGAACCCGGTGGTGCTGGTCAAGAAGCCCGGCTGCACGCCGCGCCGCGTCCAGGTGACGCTGCGCGCCGGAAACGGCTTCACCGGGACCGGCACGTTGACGCGCTCTGATCCGCGCATCGACTTCTTCACCGCGGCCGCGGGCGGTGCGCCGATCGCGTTCGACGGGGTCGCCAACGTGTTCGCGGGGGCGGCGCTGAGCGCCCCCGGGGGCGTCACCCTCTTCGCGGAGGGCGTGACCGCCAGCGGCGCGCTGAACGACACGACGTTGACACACACCTTGACCGGCGGCGGAGGACCGCAGCAGGTCGGCACGGCGACGATGACGGCGGTGGCGCTTACGGTCGACGTCTGCCAGAGCCGGACGGCGGCGGCGGGCGATCCCGCGCTCATGACGGCAGCCGACAAGATCAGCCGCGGCCGCTTCGTGCACCTCCAGGACCCGGGGCGTCATCAGGGCCGCGTCATGATCGTGGTGCGCCGAGCCGCCCCGGCGGCGTTCACCGGCGACCTGGTGCTGACGGCGCTCGCCGCGGGCGCCGGGCGCGTCAGCCTGCTGGCGGGGGAGACGCCGCCGGTGCCCCCGGCGGCCGCCGACGCGCCTCTGGCCGCCCCGTTCGTGGTGACCAACGCCTCGCTGGCCGCCGCGCCGAACGTGCTGGGGAGCCCGGGGTTGCGCTTCTTCGTCGAAGGAACGACCGTGAGCGGCGCGCTGCGCGACACCGGCTTACAGCTGGGGTTGCAGGGCGGCGATCCGGACGGCGACCGCGCGCTCGTCACGGTGGTGCGCTTCAGCAACCTCGAGGCGGAGGTCCGTTCTACCCAGGCGCAGACCGCGCGCGTGGGGAACTCGCCGGTGCCCAACAGCATCCTGCGGCGCGGAACGGGCGCCGCCCTCGCCGCGGCGGACTTCGACGAGGACTTCGCCGTCAACGCCCCGCTCGTGCTGGTGGAGGACTCCCTGCCCGCCGCCAACCCGGTGCAGCTGCGCGTGCGAGTTCAGCCCGCCCAGGTGCCGGTAGCCTGGAGCGTGTTGCGCGATACACGTCCCGGCGCCGCCGGCGGCGACAACGCGCAGATCATCGCCCTGAAGGCCGCACCGCACCTGCCGGCGATCACCCCCGTGGGCCCCACCTCGGTGGCGGCCGCGGCCACGCCCATCCGCGCCACCCTCGCGAGCGACGCAGTGGGGTCGTTCCGGGTGCGCGCCTTCGTCGACGAAAACGGCAGCGGCGCCTTCGACCGCGACCCGGCCACCGCCACCTCGTTCGCGGCCGAGCCGTTCATCCTCATGAACCTGGTGCTCGTGCGCGTGGAGGGCGTCAGCAACACGAGCGCCGGCACCAGTACCCTGAACCCCGCCGGCCCTGGCACGGTGGGACCGGGCTCGGTGACCCCGGGGGCCGGCGCCGCGCCGATCACCTCGGCGACCGGCGTGGCGGTGAGCACCGGCGGCTTTGTCGCCGCCACCGCCGCCTGCCGCAACACCGCCCAGGTGAAGGTCATCGGCGGCGGCGCGGACGGGCGGCGCGGGCTCAACCCGGCGCGCGTCTTCGGCGGCTGGATCAACAACGAGCTTGATGCCGCAACCGGCACGCGTCCGAATCCTTCCGGCGAGGACGTGGTGTCTGAGTACTTCGACACCACGCCGGCGCCGCCGGCGCCGCCGCTGACGCACACCCGCATCAGCGTCTGGGTCATCGGCGGAGGGACGTTCGGACCCGCCGCCGCGCCGGTGCTGGTCCCCGGGCCCGTGCTCGATTGCACGAACTTCGCCAACAACGGGTCGGGCGGGAACCTATGCGTGGGCACCGAGGGCGCGGTCGGCCCTCCCGGCGGCATCACGAAGACGGTGGTGGCGGCGGCGGCGGCGAACCCTGGCGGCGAGCTGTGGACGATCAACATGTTCGACAGCCCCGGCGACACCTGTCCGGCGGCGCACGGCGCGCTCCCCGGCACGCTCTCGTCGTACCGCTTCAACATCGACTTCCGCTCGGACCTCTGCTTCTGGACGAACATCCGCGGCCTGCCCGGTCCGACGCCGGGCCCGGTGACGACTGCCGCCTCGCCGGCGCCGGACTCGGCCTGCTGCCTTTACTCGTCCGTGCAGACGAACCGGTGGAACATCCGCTTCGCGATGGCCTTCAACCCGGCGACGGGCGCGGTGGTGGGGGCGATCCCGACCATCACCATCAACCACACGCGGGATCCGGCGCCCACGCGGCGCGCCCGGCCGGTCGCGCCGGTCGAAGTCCGGTTCCCGGTCTCGCTCAACTTGCTTGGCATTCATCGCCGGGCATAGAAGGGGTCGTGCGGGCGCTGGTCTCGCGGGCGTTGGTCGCGCTGGCCGTTTGCCTGGCGGCCGGCGCCGTTGGGTGTCACGGCGGCGACGGGCTGGGACCGGGGACGGTGGCGGCGCGTCGTGCCGGAGCGCCGGGCGGCGGCGACGCTGGCGGAGGAGATGAGGCCATGACCGCGGTCCCGGTGCTGCCCGGCTCGAAATCGATCATCCTGCGCGCCACGCACATCTTGCTGGTGCGGATCGAGTCCGCACGCGAAGGCGAGTGGCGCCCGCGGCTCGAAGGCGGCCTGGTCGAGCGCAACCTCGACCTGGCGCTCACGCTCGAGGAGGTCCTCAAGGGTAAGGTGGCGACCGCCGCCGGGGGGCGGTTCGAGACGCGCGTGCTGCAGGTCGCTCACCCGTCGGGGCGGGTCTTCCCGGTCCCGGGCGTGTGGTCCGGCGTCCGCGCCTCGCCGGGGATGCGCCTTGTCGTCTTCGCGCGCAACAGTGGAACCGCCCCGGGGCCCCTGCTGGAGGACCCGTCCTGCCAGCGGCTGGTCGCGCCGGAAAAGGCGCTCGCCGACCTGCGTCTCGCG